>NZ_JADOVE010000001.1:0-365949 GCF_015752225.1 Polaromonas sp. CG_9.11 | reverse complement strand
GAGTGATGTGAATGCGGTGTTCTGGTCATGAAATGAAGCTGTCGGGCAGTTAGCCATCAAAGAATTGGATGCGACAACAATTCTGACACCCGGGGCATCATCAAGGTGGACCTCAAGAGTGAATTGTTTAGCTACCATCTTGACGAGCGCGCCTTGACGCATGCGCGCTTGATGGATGGCAAACTATTGCTGGTGACCAATGCGCCGGACTTTGCGCCCGCTGAGGTCATCAAACGCTACAAGTCGCTGGCCGATATTGAGCGCGGGTTTCGGGTGCTCAAGTCCGAGATCGAGATTGGGCCGATCTACCACCGCTTGCCCGAGCGCATTCGCGCCCACGCAGCGATCTGCCTCATGGCGCTGATTCTGTACCGGGTGATGCGATCGAGATTGCGGGCGAGCGCCACCCCCATCTCACCGGAGCGCGCGCTGGACAAGCTGCGCCGGATTCAGCATCACCAAGTGACGCTCAACAACACGCAACCGGTGACCGGCCTGTCCACGGTCAACCAGGAACACTCAGATATTTTGTCTGCACTGACTGTCAAAAAACCCACTCTGAACACCCAGTTGACCCTTTTCTAGTGGAGCGATTGCATCGCACTCCTATATGGATCAATGACTTACGCGTTTAACTGTCGAGGTCGGGGGACTTCGATCGTCAAGGCATTCAACGACTTCGTCTGGGGCCCGCCCATGCCGGGGCTGATTCTCGGCACCGGCCTGTTTCTTCAGCTGCGTTCAAGATGATGCCGATTTTGCGCATCGTCACCGGCTTTCGCATGGTCCGAAAAGGCCGCAAACCCGAGTCGGGCGCCAAGGGTGAAATCATTCCCTATGCCGCCTTGACAACCGCGCTGGCCGCTACCGTGGGACACGGCAATATTGCCGGCGTTGCCACGGCCATTGTCATGGGCGGGTCGGGCACGCGTTCTGGATGTGGAGGATAGCGCTGGTCGGCATGGCCACCAAGTGCACCGAGGTGTTGCTGTCAATGCATTTTCGCAAATCCGACGAGTATGGCGAGCGGAGGGGCGGACCCATGTTTGCCATCAAGTACGGTCTGGGCAAGCGCAGGGCCTGGCTATGCGCGGTCTTTACGTTGTTCGGCGGCCTGGCCGGCTTTGGCATACGCGACATGGTGCAGTCCAACACTGCATTGCCGCCGTGCTTACCGCCAGTTTTGCCATCTCGCCCTGGGTATCGGGCGTGGTGTAGATGGTGTTTGCCTGCCCCACCCTTCTGGGTTGGGCCGATTACGTTGAAAAATGCTGGGCCTACCTGTTCGGCAGCTAAGTCGAAATGCCTTACCGCGCGTTCAGGACGCTGTTTGTGATGGTTGACTCGGTCACGCACCTGGACTTTGTCTGGCTGTTGGCCAACGCCCTGAACGCCTGCATGGCTTTTCCCAACCTGGTGTCGCTGGTGCTGCTGTCGCCGGTGGTGAGGAAGGTCACCACCGACTACTTTGCGGGCAAGGCCCAATCGGTGCCAGTGCGCTACAAGATGGCGGCTTCCAAGTGAAGTCATCACGAAGCTGAGGGCGCTGCTGGCTCAGTCGTCGGCAGAGGCGTCCAGGCCCGGAAACAGCACCTCGGTGTAGCCGAACTGGCTCAGGTCGCGAATGCGCATAGGGTACAGTTTGCCGATCAGGTGGTCGCATTCATGCTGCACCACGCGCGCATGAAAACCGTCCACTGTGCGGTCGATCGGGTCGCCATACTGGTCAAAGCCGGTGTAGCGGATGTGCGAGAAACGCGGCACCATGCCGCGCAGGCCGGGCACCGACAGGCAACCTTCCCAGTCGCTTTCCTCCTCCACGCCCAGTGGTGTGATGACCGGATTGACCAGCACGGTGCGCGGCACGACCGGCGCATCAGGGTAGCGCGGGTTCAGCTGGTCGCTGCCAAAAATCACCACCTGCAGGTCTTCGCCAATCTGCGGGGCTGCCAGGCCGGCGCCATTGACCGACTGCATGGTGTAGAACATGTCCGAGATCAGGACATGCAGTGCGTCGGTATCGAAGGCTGCCACGGGTTGGGCGATACGCAAAAGCCGCGCATCGCCCATTTTGAGAATTTCACGAATGGTCATGGCCGCAAGCATAGCGGCTGACGGCACCTGGCGCCCATGCGCTCGAAACATCGCCTCACGTCAAATGCGCTACGAACCAGGCTGCTGCCTGCGCTTGGGCCCAGTGCCACGGCTGGCGTGGCTTTGGCTGCACCCCGAGCAGGCCAAGAAAGCATAAATTCGTCAAGCGCCCGGTCGCAGGAGCACTTTGGTCCAGCCATCCTTGCGCTCATCGAAATTCTTGTAGGCTTCAGGCGCCTGGTCCAGCGGCAGCTCATGTGAAACGATGAACGACGGCTTGGCCTTACCGGCCTCGATCAAGTCGCGCAACGGGCGGTTGTAGGCCTTGACATTGGACTGGCCGGTGCCGATCTTTTGGCCTTTCATCCAGAACTGGCCAAAGTCGAACGCCATCTGCCCCTGCTTTGCCAGCTCGTCCTTGGCGCCCGGGTCTTCGGCAATAAAGACGCCGACCACGCCTATGCCACCAGTAGCCCGCACTGTTTTCACAAGGTTGTTCATGGTCAGGTTGGGTACTTCGTTGCGATGTTTGTCGCAGCACTGGTAGCCGACGCACTCGCAGCCACGGTCGGCACCCTGGCCCTTGGTCAGCGCCAGAATCTGGTCGACGCAGGAACCGTCAGAGTCATCAATGGGAATAGCGCCGGCTTTCTCCGCCAGGGCAAGGCGGTCCTTGTGCGTATCGACCACCATGATCTTGCTGGCGCCCTTGATGGCCGCGGAATGCGCGGCCATCAGGCCGACCGGCCCCGCGCCGTAAATGACAACTGACTCGCCCGGCCGAACGCCGGCCAGCTCGGTGGCGTGGTAGCCGGTCGGAAAGATGTCCGACAGCATCACGTAGTCGTTTTCCTTCTCCTGAGCGTCGGGCGGCAACTTCAGGCAGTTGAAGTCGGCGTAGGGAACGCGCAGGTATTCGGCCTGGCCGCCGCTGTATGGGCCCATGCCGGCAAATCCATAAGCCGCGCCCGCTGTTCCAGGGTTGGCAGTGAGGCAAAAACCGGTCAGGCCACGCTCGCAGTTCTTGCAAAAGCCGCAGCCAATGTTGAACGGCAGGCAGACCCGGTCGCCGATTTTGATCCGATCGACCGCGTTGCCCACTTCAACCACTTCGCCAAGATTTTCGTGGCCCAGAATGCGGCCTGTTTCCATATCGGTACGGCCTTCATACATGTGCAGGTCCGAACCACAAATATTGGTCACGGTAATCTTGACCAGCACATCGGTAGGGCGTTCGATTTTGGCGTCGGGCACCTCCTTGACGCGGACGTCGCGCGGACCCTGGTAGACCAGTGCTTTCATGGTGGATTTCCTTTGAAGTTGCCGATTGGAATGGTGTTTGTAGCCGCACCGGCAGGTGGACCACAAGCTCGCAACCTTAGTGACCGTGCATTCGGCCGCTTGTAAGCCAGTGCCAGGGGATCTCGTAAGTCGGAAAGCGGAAAAATACTGCGCGTCAGCCGTTCCCCCGTATAAAAATTTAATGAAAACAGCCGCCAGCGCAATGAATATGGGCGCAAGCAGCTACATTTTTAATAGCATCAATGCGAGCCCCGGATTACGCATGCGGTTAACCCGACCGGCAAGAAAATTAAAACCAGTTTCAACCCGGCAGCCCCTGCAGCAGCGTCAGCAAGACCTCCTCATCGATCACTGCAACGCCGAGCGCCTCGGCCTTGACGAGCTTGCTGCCAGCCTCCGCGCCAGCCACGACGTAATCGGTCTTCTTGCTGACCGAGCCGGCCACCTTGCCGCCGGCCAACTCAATCATGTCCTTGGCCTCGTCACGGCTCAAACCAGGCAAGGTTCCGGTGATCACAAAGGTCTTGCCCGACAGCGGCTTGGGCGCGACGGCAGCGGGCGCGCCCTCTTCCCACGTCACGCCACTAGCACGCAGTTGCTCGACCACTTCGCGGTTGTGCAGCTGGTCAAAGAAGGTGCGGATGCTTTTGGCGACGATGGGGCCAACATCGGCAACCTCCAGCAATTGCGCTTCGCTCGCATCCATGATGCTGTCCAGCTGGCCAAAATGGCGGGCCAGCGCCTTGGCGGTCGCCTCGCCCACATGCCTGATGCCCAGCCCAAAGACAAAGCGTGGCAGGGTGGTGTGCTTAGACTTTTCCAGCGCAGCCACCAAGTTGTTGGCCGACTTGTCCGCCATGCGGTCCAGGCTGGCCAGCGAGGTGAAGCCCAGCTTGTACAAGTCAGGCAGCGTGCGGATGACGCCCGCATCAACCAGTTGCTCGACCAGCTTGTCGCCCAGGCCTTCGACCTCGACCGCCCGCTTGTGGGCGAAGTGCAGGATGGCTTCCTTGCGCTGGGCGGCGCAGAACAGGCCGCCGGTGCAGCGGTAATCCGCCTCGCCCTCTTCCCGAACGGCCTCTGAGCCGCAGACCGGGCACTGGCGCGGCATTCGGAACTGCAGCGCGTCCAGCACCCGGCGCTCCAGCAGCACGCTGACCACCTCGGGAATCACGTCGCCGGCGCGCCGCACAATGACCGTGTCGCCGACGCGAACATCCTTGCGCCGTGCCTCGTCCTCGTTGTGCAGCGTGGCATTGGTCACCGTCACGCCGCCGACAAACACCGGCGCCAGCTTGGCCACCGGCGTCAGCTTGCCGGTGCGCCCGACCTGGATGTCGATGCCCAGCACCGTGGTCAGCTGCTCCTGCGCCGGGTATTTGTGTGCCACCGCCCAGCGCGGCTCGCGGCTGACAAAACCCATCCGGCGTTGCAGCGCCAGGCTGTTGACCTTGTAGACCACGCCGTCAATGTCATACGGCAGGCGGTCCCGCTGCTGGCGGATGCTGTCGTGAAACGCTATCAGTTCAGTAGCGCCTTGTGCAAGCCGGGTCTGCGCTGCGACCGGAAAACCCCATGATTTTAGGGTTTGCAGCAGCGCGTAATGGGTTCCGAACGCCACGCCGCCTTGCTCGGGCGGCGTGACCTCGCCCACGCCATAGGCAAAAAAGCTGAGCCGTCGCGCGGCGGCAATCGCCGGGTCGAGCTGGCGCACGCCGCCGGCCGCTGCATTGCGCGGGTTGACAAAGGTTTTTTCGCCCTTGGCGCCCTGCGCAATCTTTTCTCGCTGGCGCTCATTCAGCGCGTCGAATTCGTCGCGGCGCATATAGACTTCACCGCGCACTTCGAGTACCGCAGGGATGGCAAAGATGGGCAACGAATTCAGAAAGTCAGGGACCACGGAGCCACCATCTTCCCCAGCAAGGGCCACGGAACCGGCTTCGCCGGGCCGTAGGCGCAGCGCCCCCTCGGGGGGCAGCGAACCACGCGAATCAGGGACCGTAGAGCCACCATATTCCCCAGCAGGGGCCACGGAACCGGCTTCGCCGGGCCGTAGGCGCAGCGCCCCCTCGGGGGGCAGCGAACCACGCGAAGCGGGGAGCGTGGGGGCATTTATTCTGAGCGGAATCTGCCGGATGGTGCGGATGTTCTGCGTCACGTCCTCGCCCATCTCGCCGTCGCCACGCGTGGCGGCCTGCACCAGCACGCCATGTTCATAACGCAGGCTCATGGCCAGGCCATCGAACTTGAGTTCGGCCACGTACTCGACCGGCGGGTCGGATTCCTTCAAGCCCAGTTCCTTGCGCACCCGGTTGTCGAAATTCCGGGCACCGCTGGCCTCGGTGTCGGTTTCGGTGCGGATGCTGAGCATCGGAATCCGGTGGCGCACCGTGGCGAACTGGCCAAGAGGCTTGCTGCCGACCCGCTGCGTGGGCGAATCCGGGCGCTGGAGTTCGGGATGCGCCGCTTCGAGCGCCTGCAGTTCCCGGAACAACCGGTCGTATTCGCTGTCAGGAATGCTGGGCTCGTCAAGCACGTAGTAGCGCTGCGCGTGCAGGTCGAGTTCGGCGCGCAGGGCAGCGATGCGCTCGGGTGCCGGCACGGCTTCTTGCCCCACAGGCTGCGGCGTAGGCTGGGCGAACAGGTCAGGAGTGGCCATGGAGAGGTCGGGATGCTTCAAAAAAATCGGCCGCCTCAGGCAGCCGGAAAATGATCCAAAAATCAGGAGATCACGAAAACAGGCGCCGGCCCAGCGCCGAGCCGGCCGACAGTTCACGCACATCCATGCGGTCGTACAGCTGCTCCAGGTCGGCATGGATCGCCTCCATGGCCTCTGGCCTGACCAGGATGGCGTTGTCGTCGATGATCACGCCGTCCATGCTGCCCGCCAGGGCAATGGCCACTTCGCACATGCGGGCAAATGGCCGTTCCGAGCGCAGCACCTGCGGCACGTCCAGCGACAGCGTCACTTCATACAAGGCGGTCTGTTCGGGGTCTTCGGCTTGGGCCGCCTGCGAGTCAAAGCTCAGCCCCAGGATCGGGCCATGACCCGTGTGGCTGGCCGGCAGCAGCATGCGGCCGGGCGTCGCGGAAGGAACGAAGCCTTGGCCGGCCGCGCATTGTTGAACATAGCCCGGGCTCCAGGCGGTCTTCACGGCGCGCAGCTTGAAGCTCAGTTGCGCATCGTGCGCGCCCGCGAACTGGTCGAGTTCCCGGCCACGGGCCACCTCGCCCTGCATTTCGGCAAACTCGACTTCTCCGCCAATCGCATCGGCAAAGGCCTGCGTCTTCATGACGAATTCGGAGTATTCGATGGCGTTCAGCGCGCCGGTGCGGTTGGCCAGCTGGACGCCGCACTGAAAGGCGCTGTAGCGATAGCCAGCGGCGGGAATTTCCCATTCACGGCTGTCGTCGCGCAGACCCTCGATGGCAAAGGGCTTGCTGCCCACCCGGCGCGTGCTCGGCATGGCCGCCAGCGCGGCTTCGCCGGCGACCGGCGACGCCAGCGTGACCGGCGCCATCGCGTCGATCAGGATATCGAGCACCGGTTTTCTCTCCGGCGTGGTGAGCTGCGTCAGCGCGGCCAGAACGGCATCGGTGTCAAAGCTCGGTTCGTGCCGTTCCGGCAGCCCATCGCCGTCGTCCAGCTGAAGATAGTTCTCTTTTACTGGCACGGGTTCGATGCCGGGCGCTGGTTTGGACGTGGCTTGCTTGGGCAGGTTCTTGCGTGCAGACCAGGCGCCATGGGCAACGATGCCGACCAGGACCAGGCTGCCACCAACCGCCAGACTTATTTGTAATGTGCTCATGATGTGTGATGGGTTCAGGCTGTTTCGGCAAGACTCAGGGCGGCTTGCATGTCAACGGCGACGATGCGGGACACGCCCTGCTCCTGCATGGTCACGCCAATCAGCTGCTCGGCCATTTCCATGGCGATCTTGTTGTGGCTGATGAATAAAAACTGGGTTTCGCGGCTCATGCTGGACACGAGTTTGGCATACCGTTCGGTGTTGGCATCGTCCAGCGGCGCATCCACCTCGTCCAGCAGGCAAAACGGCGCCGGGTTGAGCTGGAATATCGCGAACACCAGCGCAATCGCGGTCAGCGCCTTTTCACCGCCCGACAGCAGGTGGATGGTCTGGTTTTTCTTGCCCGGCGGCTGCGCCATGACCTGCACGCCAGCGTCCAGGATTTCCTCGCCGGTCATCACCAGCCGGGCATTGCCGCCACCGAACAACTCGGGAAACATGCGGGCGAAGTGGCTGTTGACGGCGTCAAAGGTGTTTGAGAGCAAATCGCGCGTTTCCATGTCGATCTTGCGAATGGCGTCTTCGAGCGTCGCCATGGCCTCGTTCAGGTCGGCCGACTGCGCATCCAGGAACTGCTTGCGTTCCCGGGCAATGCTTAGCTCGTCCAGTGCGGCCAGATTCACCGCGCCCAGTGCCTGAACATCGCGTTGGATGCGGTCGATTTCGCCCTGCAGGCCGCTGATGCGGACATTGCCAGCCTGGATCGACGCCTCAACCGCCGGCAGATCGGCCTGCGCATCGGTTAGCAGCTGGGCATATTGCTCGAAACCCAGCCGCGCGGCCTGTTCTTTCAGCTGGAATTCGGTGATGCGCTGGCGCAGCGGATCAAGTTCGCGTTCCAGCGCGACGCGGCGCTCGTCACTGCTGCGCAGCCTGTGGGTCAGGTCGTCGTACTGGCTGCGCTGGGCCAGCAGCTCGGCTTCACGCACCACCTTGGCATTCAGCGCATCCTGAAGTCCGCCCTGCGCCGCGGCATCGGTCAGCCGCGACAGTTCTTCCCGGGCGCGGCCTTCTTCGGCGGCAATCGACGACGCCTGGGCGGCAGCTATGGCGATGGAGCGCGCCAGTTCCTCGCGCCGCGCCGCCAGGGTGCGCAGCGCAAACTGCGCTTCCTGCAGTTGCCGCTCCAGCGTGCGCTGCTGCTCGCGCGATTCGGCCCGCCGGCGCTCGGTGGCAATCACCCGGTCTTCCAGCTGGGCATGGCGCTCCTGGCTGTCGGCCAGCTGCATGTCGAGCGCTTCAAACCGGCCCTCGGCAGTGATCTTGCGCTCCTGCAAGGCCTCAAGCTGGGCTTCGATTTCAGCCAGGTCGGCCTGGATCTGATGACTGCGCGCACGCGCCTGCTCGGCCAGTTGCGTCAGGCGCAGCACTTCGACCTGCAGCGCATGGCTCTGGTTCTGTCCTTCGCCCGCTTCACGGCGGGCCGTGGCCAGACGCTGGCTGGCATCCAGGTAGCTGGCTTCGGCACGGGCCAGCGCCGCCCGGGCTTCCTCGCTGATGAGCACTTGTGCGCGCAGGCTTTTTTCCAGGTTGTCAATTTCCTGCGCGCGGGCCAGCAGGCCGGCCTGCTCGGAATCGGGCGCATAAAAACTCACGCTGTGCTTTGTGATTGCATGGCCGCCCATGACATAGATCGCCTGGCCGGGCGCCAGACGGTCCCGCGCGGCCAGGGCGTCGTCGAGCGTAGGGGCGGTGAAGCAGCCGTCCAGCCAGTCGTCCAGCAGCGCCGACAGTCCGGCATCGTTCAGGCGAAGCAGGTCGGCCAGCGGCTTGAGCTGGAGCGCCGGATGGGCGCGGCCTGGCGCAGCGGCCAGCGGCGGCGTGTAGAACGACAGCTTGGCGGGCGGCCCCTGCGCCTGGCCGCGCGCGTCAGTGCCGGCAAAACCACGCACGATGTCGAGCCGGCTGACTTCCAGCGCGCCCAGGCGCTCGCGCAGTGCAGCTTCCAGCGCGTTTTCCCAGCCCTGCTCGATGTGCAAACAGCTCCACAGGCCCTGCAGATTTTCAAGGCCATGCCGGGCCAGCCAGGGCCTGAGCTTGCCGTCGGTCCTGACCTTTTCCTGCAGCGCCTTGAGCGCCTCCAGCTTGGCCGACAGATCAGCGCGCCGGGCCGACTCGGCATTGGCTGTCTGCTGAAGGGAACGCCGCGTGTCGTCGAGCTGCGGCACGGCTTCGGTCAGTTCCTGCAGGCGTGCCTGCGCCACCATCTGCGCTTGGCGGGCCTGGTCCAGTTGCGAATTCAAGCTGGCCAGACGTGCCTCGTCGGGTACGCCCTGCGCCTTGCGGTCGGCTGACAGCCGCTCGTGGCGCAGGCCCAGCATGCGCAGTTGCTCTTCAACATGGCGCTGCTCGGCGGCCAGCACCTGGAGTTGCTGCTGAACCTGCGTCACGCCGGCGCGTTGCCCATTTGCTGCAGCCTGGGCCTGGCGCAACGCCTCTTCAAGCGCCGGCAACTGGTCCTGCTGCTCTTCAAGCTGCGCCGCCAGCAGTTCGGCTTTTTCCTCGGCGTCAAAGCTTTGCCCGGCCAGGCTTTCAGACTCGATCGCCGCATCTTCGCCGCGCGTGGCCCACTGGGCCGATTGCTCTTTCAGCTGGACCAGGCGTTGCTCGACACGCAGCCGGCCATCGACCACGAAGCGGATTTCCGCCTCCAGCCGGCCCACCTCGGCGCTCGCCTCGTACAGCCGGCCCTGCGCCTGGTTGACCTGGTCGCCGGCCGCATAGTGCGCCTGGCGGATGGTTTCCAGATCGGCCTCGACATGGCGCAAATCGGCCACGCGGCTTTCCAGGTCGTTGACCGATTTTTCGGCCTCCAGCCGGACCTTGGTCTGGTCGGCTTCGCTCTCAGTGCGCTTCAAAAACCACAGCTGGTGCTGCTTCAGCGTGCCGGCGGCCTGCAGCGTGTTGTAGCGCAAAGCCACCTCGGCCTGCTTTTCAAGCCGCTCCAGGTTGGCATTGAGTTCTCGCAGGATGTCGTCGACGCGGGTCAGGTTTTCGCGCGTGTCGCTCAGGCGGTTGGCTGTTTCGCGGCGGCGTTCCTTGTATTTGGACACCCCGGCGGCTTCTTCAAGGAACAGGCGCAGTTCTTCGGGCTTGGATTCGATGATGCGGCTGATCGTGCCCTGGCCGATGATGGCGTAGGCGCGCGGCCCCAGCCCGGTGCCCAGGAACACATCCTGTACATCGCGGCGGCGCACCGGCTGGTTGTTGAGGTAATAGCTCGACGTGCCGTCGCGCGTCAACACCCGCTTGACGGCGATTTCCTCGTACTGGCCCCACTGACCGCCGGCCCGGTGGTCGGCATTGTCGAACACCAGCTCGACGCTGGCGCGGCTGGCCGACTTGCGGGTGGTGGTGCCGCTGAAGATCACATCCTGCATCGACTCGCCGCGCAGCTCCGACGCTTTGGATTCGCCCAGCACCCAGCGCACGGCATCCATGATGTTGGACTTGCCGCAGCCGTTAGGGCCGACCACGCCGACCAGTTGCCCTGGCAGCTGGAAATGGGTCGGGTCGGCAAAGGACTTGAAACCGGCTAACTTGATCGAATTGAGACGCACGGCTGACCTGTGTTGTTGAGCCTGGGGCTAACGCGTTAGTGCTTTTGAGTCAACGGACCCGGCGCGCCACACGGGGAGCGCGAGCGCACGGCTTGCCATGTTACCCGAGCGCAGGGTCATTTTTCGAACAGCAAAGGCTCGCACCGCCACAGGCCGTGCGCCCCGGCGCAAGCCACAATCCCCCACCTTGGAATACGCACCATTTTTTTAGCCAAAAAATCCTCTGGCGCAGGAAGAATATACCCAAGCAGCTATTTAATTCATAGTAAAACAGCATGCGGCCCAAGCATGAAACCGCCCGCCATTTCCCCGTTCTCTGTCGCCCTGCCGGCCAACTCCAGGGAGCGCATGCGGCAGAAAACCGCAGGCGGGGGTGCCGCGCCGCTCCTGTGACGGGCAAGTGAAGGCACAGCAGGTGGCCGGGGGATAATCGCGCCCCATGAACCCCCTGCTTTCCCGGCTCCAGCCTTACCCCTTCGAGCGGCTTCGCCAGTTGCATGCCGATGTCACGCCCAACCCGGCCTACCAACCCATCAGCCTGGGCATTGGCGAGCCGCGCCATGCCACGCCGCAGCTCATCAAGGATGCGCTGACAGGCAGCCTGGCGGGGCTGGCCAGCTACCCCGGCACGCTGGGCGAGCCCAAGCTGCGCCAGACGATAAGCGACTGGCTGGCGCGGCGCTATTGTGGGCTGAAGGTTGATGCGGCGACGCAAATTTTGCCAGTCAATGGTTCGCGCGAAGCGCTGTTCGCGCTGGCGCAAACCGTGATCGACCCGAGCCGGCCGGGCGCGACGGTGATCAGCCCCAATCCGTTTTATCAAATCTACGAAGGCGCGGCGCTGCTGGCCGGCGCGCAGCCGTGGTTTGCGCCGAGCGAGGCGGCGCGCAACTTCGGCATTGACTGGGCTGCCGTGCCTGAATCGGTTTGGGGAAAAACCCAGCTGCTGTTTGTCTGCTCTCCGGGCAACCCGACCGGCGCGGTGATGGGGCTGGATGAATGGAAACTGCTTTTTGAACTCAGCGACCGCTACGGCTTCGTGATTGCCTCCGACGAGTGCTACAGCGAGATTTATTTCCGCGATGAAGCCCCGCTGGGCGGACTGGAAGCAGCCGCCAGGCTCGGCCGGCATGACTTCAGGAACCTGATTGCAATGACCAGCCTGTCCAAGCGCAGCAATGTGCCCGGCCTGCGCAGCGGTTTTGTCGCCGGCGACGCAGCGCTGATCAAGTCGTTTTTGCTTTACCGCACCTACCACGGCAGCGCCATGAGCCCCATCGTGCAGACCGCCAGCATCGCCGCCTGGGCCGACGAGGCGCATGTGGTGGACAACCGAGCCCAGTACCGCGAAAAATTCGCACGGGTCACGCCGCTGCTGGCGCAAGTCATGGACGTGGCCCTGCCCGACGCCGGTTTTTACCTGTGGGCCGCTGTGCCCGAAGCGTTTAACGGTTCGGACACGGCGTTCTCCCGCGAATTGCTGGCTCTTTACAATGTCGTCGTGCTGCCGGGCAGTTACCTGGCACGCGATGCGCAGGGATTCAACCCCGGCGCCGGCCGAATCCGCATGGCGCTGGTCGCCGAAACCGGCGAATGCGTCGAGGCCGCCCGGCGCATCGTCCAATTTATTCAATCCAAAGTTCACTGAAAAACTCAAAATGACACAAGACAATCTGCAAGCCACCATCGACGCCGCCTGGGAAAACCGCGCCAACCTGTCGCCCGCTGCTGCGCCCAAAGAAGTGCTGGAAGCTGTCGAGCACGCCATCGAGCAGCTCAACAATGGCACCTTGCGTGTGGCCACCCGCGACGGCGTGGGCCAGTGGACGGTGCACCAGTGGCTGAAAAAAGCCGTGCTGCTGAGCTTTCGCCTGAAGGACAACGAACTGATGCGCGCCGGCGATCTGGGTTTTTACGACAAGGTGCAAACCAAGTTCGCGCACCTGAGCGAGCAGGAAATGCGTGCCACCGGCGTGCGCGTGGTGCCGCCCGCCGTGGCGCGCCGGGGCAGCTTCATTGCCAAGGGCGCGATCCTGATGCCCAGTTACGTCAACATCGGCGCTTACGTCGATGAAGGCACGATGGTCGATACCTGGGCAGCTGTCGGTTCCTGCGCGCAGATCGGCAAGAACGTGCACCTGTCGGGCGGCGTCGGCATTGGCGGCGTGCTCGAACCCATGCAGGCCAACCCGACCATCATCGAGGACAACTGCTTCATCGGCGCACGTTCCGAAATCGTCGAAGGCGTGATCGTCGAGGAAAACTCGGTGATCTCAATGGGCGTGTACATCGGCCAGAGCACGCCCATCTATGACCGCGAAGCGGACACGGTGAGCTACGGCCGCATTCCGGCAGGCTCGGTCGTGGTGTCGGGCAACCTGCCCAAGGCCGGCGGCAAGTACAGCCTGTATTGCGCGGTGATCGTCAAGCGCGTGGACGCCAAAACCCGCGCCACGACCAGCCTGAACGACCTGCTGCGTGACTAATCCGGATCACGGCGCGCGCACAAACTGACGGTGAGCGAAAGGCGAATATGAGCACGATGGAAAGAATTCTGCGCTTGATGGTGGACAAGAAGGCGTCTGACGTTTACCTGTCGGCGCACTCGCCGGCCATGATCAAGATCAACGGGCTGTCCATCCCGATCAATTCGCAGATCCTGCCGGCCGATGCCACGCGCACGCTGCTGGCCGAAGTGCTGTCGCCTTCGCGGATCGAGGAACTCGATGAAACCGGCGAGCTCAACATGGCGCTGCCGGTCGAAGGGCTGGGAAATTTTCGCATCAGCGGTTTTCGCCAGCGCAGCACCTACGCAGCGGTCATTCGCTACATCCCGAACAAGATTCCGGCGCTGGCCAGCCTGAACCTGCCGCCGCTGCTGGGCGAACTGATCATGGAAAAGCGCGGCCTGATCCTGATGGTGGGCGCTACGGGCGCCGGAAAAAGCACCACGCTGGCTTCGATGATCGACCGGCGCAACGAAACCACGACCGGGCACATCCTGACGATCGAAGACCCGATCGAGTATTACTTCACCAACAAAAAGTCGATCATCAACCAGCGCGAAGTCGGCGGCGACACCGAGTCGCTGCAAGTGGCGCTGAAAAATGCGCTGCGTCAGGCGCCTGACGTGATCATGATCGGCGAGATCCGCGACCGCGAAACCATGTCGGCGGCGATTGCCTATGCGCAGTCGGGCCAGCTGTGCCTGGCCACCATGCATGCCAACAACAGCTACCAGGCGCTCAACCGCATCCTGAGCTTCTACCCGGTCGAGGTCCGTCCGACCATGCTCGGCGATCTGGCGGCAGCGCTGAAGGCGGTGGTTTCCCAGCGCCTGCTGCGCAGCCAGGACAACGACCGGACTCCGGCAGTGGAAGTCATGCTCAACACCAAGCTGGTGGCCGAGCTGATCGAGAAAGGCGACTTTGCGGGCGTCAAGGAAGCCATGGAAAAATCCATGGCCGAAGGCTCGCAGACCTTCGAGCAGCACATCGCCAAACTGATCACCGACGGCACGGTGGCACGCAAGGAAGGACTGGCGAATGCCGATTCGCCGACCAACCTGATGTGGCGGCTTGAAAACGACTTCACTGCAGGCAAGCCCAAGGCCGACGAGTCCGGCATCGACCCGGATGACGAACCGTCGTTTACCGAGATCACCTTGGACGTCAGGCACTGAAGAATATGGTTCCCGCGCTGGCCACTGCGTGTGCTGGGCTGCTTCAGAGGGGTCTGGCCTTTGCTTCGGCTGGTCCGGCGCGCTGGCCGCTGTCTTCACATTTTTCAATTCAAGCCGCCCAGGCACCGACTGCATCACCATGTCCCGAACACTCCACCTTGCAGAGCAACTGATTTCCCGCGCCTCGGCGACGCCCGACGATGCGGGGTGCCAGGACCTGCTGATCGCGCGACTCAAGCCGCTCGGTTTCAAGTGTGAAACCATCATCAGCGGACCTGAACACTTCCGGGTTACCAACCTGTGGGCAAAATTTGAGGGTTTCAGGCCAGTTGCGCATGCTGAGCCTATGCAAGCAGCTATTGAATCTATAGCAAATCCAGACAATGCCGAAACCCGCGTCAAGACGCTGGTGTTTGCCGGCCACACCGACGTGGTGCCAACCGGCCCGCTGGAACATTGGCACAGCCACCCGTTCACGCCCAGCCACCGGGCGGGCAAGCTCTACGGACGCGGCGCAGCCGACATGAAAACGTCGATTGCCGCCATGGTCGTGGCGGTCGAGGAATTCCTGGCGGCGCATCCCCGGCCGGCGCTGTCGATGGCTTTCTTGATCACCAGCGACGAGGAAGGTCCGGGACTTGACGGGACGGTCGTCGTCTGCAGCCAGCTCAAGGCGCGCGGCGAAGTGCTTGACTATTGCATCGTCGGCGAACCGACCTCGGTCAAAAATCTGGGCGACATGATCAAGAACGGCCGGCGCGGCACGCTGAGCGGCAAGCTCACGGTCAAGGGCGTGCAGGGCCACATCGCCTACCCGCATTTGGCAAAAAACCCGATCCACCTGTTCGCGCCGGCGCTGGCCGAACTCGTCGCCACGCAGTGGGACCAGGGCAATGATTTTTTCCCCGCCACCAGCTGGCAGGTGTCCAACATGCACGCCGGCACCGGCGCGACCAATGTGATTCCGGGGGACCTGGTGGTGGACTTCAATTTCCGCTTTTGCACTGAATCGACGCCTGAAAGCCTGCAGCAGCGCCTGCTGGCCATTTTGAGCCGGCACCAGTTTGAATACGACCTGAAATGGACACTGGGCGGCCTGCCCTTTTTGACCACGCCCGGGACGCTGGTCGATGCAGTGCGCGGTTCAATTCTGGCCGAAACCGGTTTAAAAACCGAACTGTCCACGACCGGCGGCACCAGCGACGGCCGTTTCATCGCCAAGGTCTGTCCGCAGGTGATTGAACTGGGGCCGGTCAATGCCACCATCCACCAGATCAACGAATGCGTGGCGGTCAGCTCGATCGATCCGCTCAAGAATATCTACAAAGGCGTGCTTGAACGCCTGGCAGGACTGGCATGACCACAACCCCCCTCCCCGCCCCCACCGTGACCGTGCTGGCGCTGATCGAGCAGATGGCCGACCGGCTGGACGCCGCCGGCCTGAGTTTTGCCGATGGGTATGGCCAAGGCACGACCAACGCATTTGACGAGTCCGCCTGGCTGGTGCTGTGGAAACTGGGCCTGGAAATCGACGACCTGGAAGCGGTCGAAAACCGGCCGGTGTCGCCCGAAGACCAGGCGCAGGTCGCCCTGCTGGTGGACCAGCGCATCAGCACCCGCCAGCCCGCCGCCTATCTGACGAACGAAGCGTGGTTGATGGGCGTGCCCTTTTATGTCGATGAACGCGTGATCATTCCGCGCTCGCTGATCGCCGAATTGCTCGACGACGGCAGCATTGACGACTGGCTGAGCGACGAAACGCAGCGCGTGCTGGACCTGTGCACCGGCAACGGCAGCCTGGCGGTACTGGCCGCCATGGCCTTTCCGGACGTGGTGGTGGATGCCGCCGACATCAGCTCGGACGCGCTGGCGGTGGCGCGCATCAATGTGGACCGGCACCAGCTGGACAGCCGCATCACCCTGATCGAATCAGACGGCCTGACGGCTTGTACCGGCCAATACGACCTGATCTTGTGCAACCCGCCGTATGTGAACGCTGCCAGCATGGCCGCGCTGCCTGCCGAATTCAGGGCTGAACCTGGACTGGCGCTGTCGGGCAATATGCACGGTGGAAGCGACGGCATGGACTTCATTCGTGGCCTTTTTCTGACCATTGCCGCGCAAATGAACGAAAATGCGGTATTGGTGCTGGAAATCGGCAACGAGCGCGAAAATTTTATACGCGCTTTTCCGCACCTGGAGCCGCTCTGGTTTGAAACCAGCGCCGGCCCTGACCAGGTCTTGCTGCTGACGCGGGAACAGCTGGCCTGAACCTTGACTTTCGTATGTCGGACCGTAAGCGCTTTGCCGGGCGCCCTGCGGTCCGATCCTATTTCTTCAGTCTGTTAATAAATGATTACCCTTAAAAACGTGGTGCTGCGTCGCGGCTCCAAAGTGATTCTCGACAGCGCGTCTGTCACCCTGAACCCTGGCGAGAATGTCGGCCTGGTCGGCCGCAACGGCGCGGGCAAGTCGTCGCTGTTCGCCATGCTCAACGGCTCGCTGCACGAAGACGGCGGCGAATACTACATTCCGGCGCAGTGGAAAATGGCGCAGGTTGCGCAGGACATGCCTGAAACTGAGCAAAGCGCCACCAGCTATGTGATCGAGGGCGATGTGGTGCTGCTGGCCGCACAGGCCGAAGTCGATGCGTCCGAAGCCAGCGGCGATGGCGACCGCATGGCGCACGCCTACATGGACCTGTACGACTCCGGCGCGCACGACGCGCAGGCGCGCGCGCAGGCCTTGATTCTGGGCCTGGGTTTCAAGCTCAGCGAACTCGACAACCCGGTCAACAGCTTTTCCGGCGGCTGGCGCATGCGCCTGCAACTGGCGCGTGCGCTGATGTGCCCGTCAGATTTGCTGCTGCTTGACGAGCCGACCAACCACCTGGACCTGGACGCGCTGGTGTGGCTGGAAGCCTGGCTCAAGCGCTACCAGGGCACGATGCTGGTCATCAGCCATGACCGCGAATTCCTCGATGCCGTGACCGATGTGACGATGCACATTGAAAGCGCCAAACTCACACGCTACGGTGGCAACTACAGCAAGTTTGAAGACCTGCGCGCCGAACAGATGGCGCTGCAGCAAGGCGCTTTCAACAAGCAGCAGGACAAGATTGCCCACCTGCAAAAGTTCATCGCCCGCTTCAAGGCCAAGGCCAGCAAGGCCAAGCAGGCGCAAAGCCGGGTCAAGGCACTCGACCGCATGGAGAAAATCGCGCCATTGCTGGCCGAAGCCGATTTCACCTTCGAGTTCAAGGAGCCGGCGAACCTGCCCAACCCGATGCTGTCGATGCAAAACGCCTACTTCGGCTACCCCGCGCCTGAAGACGCGCCCGAAGGCACGCCGCCGACCGTCATCGTGCAAAACGTCAGCAAATCCGTGCTGGCCGGCCAGCGCATCGGCATTCTGGGCGCCAACGGCCAGGGCAAATCGACGCTGGTGAAAACCGTCGCGCGCGCGCTGGCGCCCATCGAAGGCGAGATGACCGAGGGCAAGGGCCTGAACATCGGCTACTTTGCCCAGCAGGAACTCGACGTGCTGCGCCCGGCCGACAACCCGCTGGAGCACATGATCCGGCTGGTCAAGGAAGTCAGCGCCGCCGGCAAACTGGGCAACCAGCCGACCCGCGAGCAGGACTTGCGCAGCTTTCTCGGCAATTTCAACTTTGGCGGCGACATGGTCAAACAGTCCGTCGGCAGCATGAGCGGCGGTGAAAAGGCCCGGCTGGTGCTGTGCATGATCGTCTGGCAGCGGCCGAACCTGCTGCTGCTCGACGAGCCAACCAACCACCTGGACCTGGCCACGCGCGAGGCGCTGTCGATGGCGCTCAACGAGTTTGAAGGCACGGTGATGCTGGTCAGCCACGACCGTGCCTTGCTGCGCGCCGTGTGCGACGAGTTCTGGATGGTCTCGCGCGGTGGCGTGGAGCCGTTTGACGGCGACCTGGACGACTACCAGCGCTACCTGCTTGACGAGGCCAAGCGCATGCGCGAGGAAGCGAAGAAGTCAAATAACAGCACTGCCGCCCCGGCCGCTACCAAAAAAGTAGCTGCCAGTGCAGATGCAGCAAGCGCTACAGGCACTTTAGATGCTAAAAATTCGTCTGGCAAGAAGGAAGACGCCCAGCGCCGCCAGCAGCAATCCGATGCCGCCAAGCCGCTGCGCAAGGATCTGGAAAAGATCGACCGCCAGCTGCTCAGCATGAACAGCGAGAAAGCCAATCTCGAAACCTTGCTGACCAGCTCCAAGTCGGCGGCTGAAATCGCCCAGGCCGGCAAGCGCCTCAAGGTGATTGAAGCCGACCTGGTCAAACTGGAAGAGCGCTGGCTGGAAGTGACGGAAAAGCTCGAAGCCGTCGCCGCCTGAAACGCCACAGGCTCAGCCGGTGATTGGCTAGAGATGATGGGCTGCATGCCTTGCCGTGTGATACAAGCCATTGCACGCAAGACGACATCCCATGAAAGGTTTTTGAGCCATGCCTACTCCCCTGCAACTGGCCGCTGACGATGCGGCGCTTCAAGCGGCGGTGATTCGCAGCCGCAAGCTGCTGCACAAGCGCGCGATGTTCGCTGCTGTTGCCAGCGCTGTGCCGGTGCCCGGCCTGGACTGGGCGGTGGATGCGGCGCTGCTGTCCAAACTGATTCCCGCCATCAACAAGGAGTTTGGTCTGGCGCCCGAACAGATCGACCAGCTCGACCCGAAAAAACGCGAGCAGGTGCAAAAAGCCGTGGCCATGGTCGGCTCGGTGCTGGTGGGCAAATTCATCAGCCGCGACCTGATCATCAAGGCGACTACCCGGATTGGCACGCGCATGGCGACCAAGCAGTTGGCCAAGTACATCCCGCTGGCCGGCCAGCTCGTGGCGGCCAGCGTGGGCTATGCTGCCATCCGTTACTTTGGCGAGGAGCACATGAAGGACTGCATCCGGGTGGTCCAGCAGGCGCAACTGCGGTTGAACTGAAGCGGCCGGGCTGGCCCGTCTACCGGAACCAGGCCGCACCGGAAACCGCTGCTTAAACGGTTTCCATCCGGTCCCGGATCTGCTGCAGGGCGCCCGGATCATCCATGGACGTCAGGTCACCGGCATCGCGGCCTTCGCACACCGCCTGAATCACGCGGCGCAGCAGTTTGCCGCTGCGCGTCTTGGGCAGAGCCGTCACAAAACGAACTCGCGCCGGCCGGGCCACCGCGCCCAGGTCACCGTCCACGCGCTTCATGATCTCGGCCTCCAGCTTGCCGCAGGCCGCGCTGTCGCCCATCACGCTGGAATCCTTGAGCACCACAAAGGCCATGGCGACCTGGCCCTTGAGCCCATCGGCCACGCCAACCACCGCCACCTCGGCCACCTGCCCATGGCCGGAAATACTTTCCTCGATCTCGCGCGTGCCCAGGCGGTGGCCGGCCACGTTGATCACGTCGTCGGTACGGCCCAAAATGAAGAAGTAACCGTCGGCATCGCGAATGCCCCAGTCGAAGGTGCTGTAGACCAGCTTGCCCGGAATGCTCTTCCAGTAGGTGTTGACGAAGCGCGCATCATCCTGCCAGATGGACTGCATGAAGCCCGGGGGCGTCGGGCCTTCGATCACCACCACGCCTTTTTCGCCGGGCGCGGTGAGTTCTTCGCCGGTGGCTTCGTGCAGCAGCTTGACGTTGTAGCCGTACATCGGAATGCCGGGGCTGCCGAATTTGCTCGGTTTCGGCTCAACACCGTTGGCAATCGTCAAAATCGGCCAGCCGCTTTCGGTCTGCCAGTAGTTGTCGATGATCGGCACTCTCAAGCCTTCGCTGATCCAGCGCGCCGTCGGTTCGTCCAGCGGCTCGCCGGCCAGGAACAAAGCGCGCAGGCTGGACAAATCGTATTTGGTCAACAATGCCGGGTCCTGCTTTTTCAGCACGCGCACGGCAGTCGGGGCGCTGAACATGACCGTAACCTTGTACTTTTCAACCAGTTCCCACCAGATGCCGCCATTGGGCTTCTTGTCCATGCCCTGCGTCGGCAGGCCTTCGTACATGATGGTCGCCATGCCGGCAATCAGCGGCCCATAAACGATGTAGCTGTGGCCGACGACCCAGCCGATGTCGCTGGTCGAGAAGAAGGTTTCGCCGGCACGTCCGTCGAAGATGTGCTTCATGCTGGCGGCCAGCGCCACGGCATAGCCGGCGGTGTCCCGCTGCACGCCCTTGGGCTTGCCGGTGGTGCCGCTGGTGTAGATGGTGTAACTGATGGCGGTCGAGTCCAGCCATTCGCACGGCACTTGCGCATCGACATGCGTTGTGCGCAGTTCGCTCCAGAGATGGTCGCGCCCGGCCACCAGATCCATGGGCGTCAGGCCGCGATCGGCCAGCAGCACGGCGCCGGGCTTGTGGCTGGACAGGCGGATGGCTTCGTCGAGCAGCGGTTTGTAGGGCAGCGCCTTGCCGCCACGCGAGCCGCCGTCGGAACTCACGATGACCTTGGGCGCGGCATCTTCAATGCGCGAGGCCAGCGAGCCACTGGCAAAGCCGCCAAACACCACGCAATGCACCGCGCCGATGCGCGCGCAGGCCAGCATGGCAAAAGCAGCCTCGGCAATCATCGGCATGTAGATCAATACCCGGTCGCCTTTTTCGACGCCGAGGGCCTTCAGGCTGGCGGCCATGCGCTGCACTTCGACATGCAGGTCGGTGAAGGTGTAGATTTTCTCGGTGCCGGTTTCGCTGGAAACGGCAATCAGCGCGGGCTGGCCAGCGCGGTCCAAAAGGTGCCGGTCCACGGCGTTGTGGCACAGGTTGGTCTGGCCGCCTTCGTACCAGTTCACGAAGGGCGGGTTGTCGTAGTTGCAGACGCGGTCAAACGGCTTGTGCCACTCGATCAGTCCGGCCTGATCGGCCCAGAAGGCGTCGGGCTGGTCAATGGACTGGCGGTAGAAGTCTGCATAGCTTGTCATGAAAAGTCTCCGTAATTTTGAGGCAACTGTCGGGTCGAATTTAGTCGGCCCTGCGGCCGATGGCTTTGCGCGTCGTCAAGGCCTTCGGATTTTTCTGCGACGCATCCTGGCAATTTCGTTCACATTGCAGTCAGGCTGAAAAAAATTCCGCACCTGGAACGCATAAAAACTGAATTCTTAATTATGAACAGCGGTCTTTCTGCAAGCTGACGTCCAGCGGACGCTCATCGTATGAGCGCTCTTTTTGCTATTACAAAGATAGCTTTAAATGCCCAACAGCATTGCGCTAACGGCATTTTTTCATCTGAAATTCAATTTTTTTAGTTTCGGCTGCGGGCTTTGGTTATTTCAGATTAAATCGGCGGCTGGCCCACTCACCGCAGAACTTCATGAGCGCAGCAGAAGATCCCGGCTTCAATGCCCGCCTGTGGCGTCGCTTTGCAGCGATCGCACGGCCTTACTGGTTTTCAGACGAACGCTGGCGCGCCCGGAGCCTGCTGCTTCTGCTGGTCGTCCTGCTGCTGGGGCAGACCGCGTTCAACGTGCTGTTCAACCAGGAAACCGGCGAGTTCACCTCGGCCCTGGCCGCGCAGGATACTGACCGCTTCTGGGCCTCGATCTGGCGCTACACGGCGATTCTTGTTGCGGCGGTGCCGATTTATGCCTTGTACTACTACGTCCGCGACACGCTCGGGTTGCGCTGGCGCCGCTGGCTGACGGATTCGTTCCTGGCGCGCTATTTCGACCAGCGCGCCTACTACCGGCTGGGCGTTGCCGCCGGCATCGACAACCCCGACCAGCGGATTGCCGAGGACATCAACACCTTCACCCAGCAATCGCTGTATTTTTCAATGATCGTGCTGGGTTCGGTGCTGCAGCTGGTCGCTTTCTCCGCCGTGCTGTGGTCAATCTCGCGGGGGTTGGTGCTGTTTCTGATCGGCTATGCGGTGTTCAGCACCGTGTTCACCGCTTCGGCATTTGGCAAGCGGCTGATCGGGTTGAACTTTCGCCAGCTGCAGCGCGAAGCCAACTTCCGCTTCGGCCTGGTGCGGGTTCGCGAGCATGCCGAGCCGATTGCCTTTCACGACGGCGAGGCGCGCGAGATGACGGCGCTGCAAGCCATTTTTTCCAGGGTCTATGCCAACTACCAGCAGGTGCTGCGCTGGCAGTTCGGGCTCAACCTGTTCCAGTACGCCCATGGTTTCCTGACCATCGTGCTGCCGACGGTGATCATCGCCGGCGATGTGCTGTCGGGGCGTCTGGAAGTCGGCCGCGCCATCCAGGCGGCGGGTGCGTTTGCCGCCATCCTGAGCGCGTTGACGGTGATCGTCGAGCATTTTGAAAGCCTCAGCCGTTTTTCGGCCGGTGTCGAGCGGCTGCACGCCTTTTCCGATGCCCTGCAAGCCAATGCCAGCCGCCCGGCCGACGGCAACAGTGTGCAGCATATCCAGACGCAGCATGGCTTCGAGTTGTCGCTTGATCAGGTGACCGTTCTGACGCCGGGCCGCGAGCACCTGCTGCTGCGTGACCTCACGCTGGCCATCAAGCCCGGCAGTGGGCTGCTGATTTCCGGCCCCAGCGGCACCGGCAAGAGTTCCCTGCTGCGGGTGATTGCCGGACTGTGGACCACGGGCTCGGGGACGATCACGCGCCCCGCCGGATCGGACATGCTGTTCATGCCCCAGCAACCCTACCTGTTGCTCGGCGACCTGCGCAGCCAGCTGACCTATCCGCGCATGGACCGCGACATTTCAGACGAGGAGCTGCTGCATTGGCTGGAACGGGTGAACCTGCCGACGCTGGCCGAGCGCTTCGGTGGCCTGGGCGCCGAACTCGACTGGGCCCGGGTGCTGTCGGTCGGCGAGCAGCAGCGGCTGGCCTTTGCCCGCGCGCTGCTTTCCAGACCGCGCTACCTGCTGCTGGACGAAGCCACCAGCGCGCTGGATGCGGCCAACGAAGCGTTGTTGTACAGCCAGCTCGCGGGCTTGTCGATCACGCCGGTCAGCATCAGCCACCATCCGGAAGTCATGAAATACCATGAATGGGTGCTGGAACTGCCTGGGGACGGCCGGTGGGCTCTGCAAAGAGCAAACAGTTATCAGTGACTGCCAGGGCGACGCGGAATTACTTCACCAGCGCAAGCAATTCCCTGAACGCGCCGTGCTCGGAGGTGCGCGCCCATTCAAAGGCCACCATTTCGGTGGTGACCAGTTCGGCGCCGTTGCCGGCCAGACGGTCGAACGCGGCGTCGCGGTTGCGCTCGCTGCGCGAGCTGCAGGCGTCGGTGACGACCCACACATCAAACTCTTCTTCCAGCAATTCCAGCGCGGTCTGCATCAGGCAGACATGCGCTTCGCAGCCAGCCATCACGATCATGCTGCGGCCCGCGTCCTCGGGCTCTGCAGGCTTTTGCAGGTGCTTGGGCAGGCTGCGCGCATTGCCGCCGGTCGGTGCCTTGCGAACCGGCGGACGCAGCCATTCGACCAGGCCGTCGGCGGCGGCGCTGAAATGCATCTTGGCCATGGTCTTGCCGCCGGCCGAATCAATCGCCGCCTGCAACTCGGACAGGTTCTGGCCGAGTTTTTCAGGGTTTTGCGCCGTGCCCCAGACCGGCACCTCCAGGATGCGGGCCATGCGCGCAAGCCGCAGGGCATTGGCCACGACGATTTCATTTTCAAAAATCACTGGCATCAGGCGGGTCTGGTAATCAATCAGCACAAGCTGGGAGTCGTCGGCATCAAGCAACATGGTTATTCCTTAGGGTTGGCGGCCATTATCCCAGCCCTTGCCGAGGCTGACGGCTACTCTGGCGCACCAGTCCGGACGTCGTGGCAGGCTCACCCTGAAGCAGCAGATCCGGGCCATCGGGTTTTCCTCAATGAAACCGTTGACGCCGTGGCATTACAGGGTTTCTGATCGGCTGCTCGATCAGCGTACGCCCGAAACCCCTGCGGGTGCGGGCATGGTTGAGCGCCAAGGTCAGCGACTGGCACATCAGGCCGGCTGACCCGACGGCAAAAATCCAGCCGTGTCAGGTGCGCATGCGACAGGATTTCGCGTAGCACGGCGTTGTGTTTGAACCCGTTGAAACCAGTGAGCGGACTCGCCTGTTTCCTGACACAAGGCGTGGCATGGTGGCTTGCGCTGTCCGGCACGGACAACAGCTTGCGGGCGTTCATCGGTGCGTTCATGGGGATTACCGGCTCGGGGGTCAGGTGGCTTTGCCACGGGCCAGGCGGCCGGGCAAGTCGTCAAGATAACGGGCAAACAGGTCGGTCGCCGCCTGGCCAAACATGCGGATGCGGCCGGTGTGTTGAAGCAGCAGCAGGCCAACGCCGTGGGCAAACAGTGCGGTGTTCTCGCGCAGCGCCTCTTGCGCCGTCAGCCCCATCGCCTGAAATGCCGCTTCGCACGGGCGCAGCGCATCGTGCAAGCGGTCGTTGAGCCGGACATTGAGCTCGGCGTTCAGCCCGCGCGGCTGCATGCCCTGCACCAGATAAAACCCCAGGTCCAGATCGCGCGGATTGGCGGCATAAAAACCGAACCAGGCGCTGGCCTTGGCCTTCAGCACATCAGCCGCCGAACCGTCAGGCGCATCGGCGGCATCGACCACGGCATTGAGCCGCTCCAGGGATTCAGCCAGCAGCGCGCCGTAGATGGCTTCCTTGTTCTCAAAATAGGAATAGATGGCCCCGGGCGTGTAGCCGGCCGCCTTGGCGATTTCGCGGATGCTCGCGCCTTCAATGCCGAGCCGCTGGAACACCGAACGCGCGGCGTCCAGCATCAGCGCGCGGCGCGAGTCGTTCAGGGCCTGCTGGCGTTCGAGTCTGGCTTGCATGGCCAGAATATAAACCCAAACCAGCTAAAAAAATGCTTCAAATTAAACGCTTGCCGATTAAATTAAACAGCGTTTAAAATTTGAAAAAACCTGGAGACTCGATCATGAATGCTTCACAACCTGCCGCCACGTTGATGTCCGGCGACGATTTCCGCGAATCGCTGCGCCGCTACCGGCCGCGCGTTTTCCTCGACGGCCGGCAGGTTGCCAGCGTGGCCGACGAGCGCGGTTTCGGCCCTGGCATCAATGCGATTGCGCTGACCTACGACTACGCGCTAAAGGAAAAATACGCGCCCATCATGACCGCCGTGCAGCACACCAGCGGCAAGCGCGTCAACCGTTTGAGCCACATCAACACCAGCAGCGGCGACCTGCTCAACAAGCTCGAAGCCGTGCGCCTGGTCTGCCAGGAAACCGGCTGCGCCCAGCGCTACCTGACGCACGACGCACTCAACGCCATCGGCCAGGTCTCTAGCCGCATCGACGACGCGCGCGGCACCCTTGAGAACACCGCCCGTTTCCTGAACTACCTGCACCGCGTGCAGGACCAGGACCTGACGCTGGGCATTGCCATGACGGATGCCAAAGGCGACCGCAGCCGGCGTCCGCACGAGCAGTCGAACGTCGACAGCTACCTGCATGTCGTCGAGCGCAACGCCAAAGGCATCGTCATCTCGGGCACCAAGGCCATCGTGACCGGCGCGCCGTATGTGCATGAACTGCTCGTCATGCCGTGCCGCAACATGGGCCGCGAGGATGCGGACTTCGCCGTCTGCTGCGCCGTGCCGGTCGATGCGCCCGGCATCACCATCATTGCGCGCCCGGCCGGCCGGCCCGGCGAGAAGGTCGAGCATGGCGCGCCGCTGTTCAGCCGCAAGTACGGCCAGAGCACCGGCGTGGTGATGTTCGACCAGGTATTCGTGCCCTGGGACAGCGTGTTTTACGCTGGCGAATGGGAGCATTCGGGCCACCTGACCTACAGCTACGCCACGCACCACCGCCACACCTGCATTGGCGCGCGCGCCGGGTTTGGCGACCTCTTGATTGGCGCCGGCGCCCTGATGTGCGAGGCCAATGGCTTCGATCCGGGCAAGGAAACACATTTGCGCGAACAGATGGTCGAGCTGATCACCATCACCGAAAGTTTTTATGCCTGTGGCGTGGCCGCCAGCGTGTACGGCAAGCCAGATGCACACAGCCAGACCTTCATGCCTGATCCGGTGTTTTCGAACATCGGCAAGCTGCTGCTGGCCACCAAGATCTATGACATGCACCGGATTGCCCACTACGTGAGTGGCGGCCTGATCGTCACCCTGCCCGGCCCGGATGAAGACCACAATCCCGAGACCGGCGCGAAACTGTCGGAAGTGTTGCGCGCCAATCCGGACGTTCCCTACGAGCAGCGGATTGAAACCGCGCGGTTTATCGAAGACCTGACGGCCGGCTACCAGGGCGGCTGGTACAGCGTGATCAGCCTGCACGGCGGCGGTTCGCCGGCGGCGATGAAGCAGGAGATCTACCGCAACTACCCGATCGGATCAAAAGTGGAACTGGTAGAGCGCATTCTGGAGCGCGGCATTGCCGCCGATGGCTCGCCTGCCGCAGCGCCGCATGATCCGCAGCGCGCCATCACCCAAAACCGCCAGCCCGGCAAATGCTGCGATACCGGCTGCACTACGCCCGGCCAGCCGGTGATGGTCGATTTGCCAGTGGTGCAGGCGAGCCTGCCCTCACGGCGCGCGGGTGCTTCCAGAGCTGGTGAGTAGCCGCTCAGATTGGCATGGGCCCCGTGTTCGTCACGAAATCCAGGGATTCCTGCATGGGTGGATGCCAGAAACGCAGGAGCTGCGAAATTATTCCAGGGGCAAGGTGAAAACGCCCGAGGCAGAAGACATGCCGTTTGAAGGCAGACACATTCCTTCGGATGGCATGGCTTGGAGAAGCATCGCAAATTACTTTTTTATTGATAGCAACAAAGCCTTGACAGCAATGCGCCAACCTACAATTCTTTATGGTTTCTTCATGGTTTGACTGGCGCGGGAAATTCCGCAAACTTCAACAAATGCGTTGCCAGCAGGGTTTCCGCCAGAAAGCAGACCAGCGCCGACAGGAAACACATCACGCCGGCCAGAAAACAAACAGTCGCGATCTTGAAAATCGGCAGTTCGCTGGTTTCGCCCAAAAACAGCAAGACGATGGTGGTGCCAATCAAAATGGCGCAAAACGTCAGCAATGCCAGACAACCATTGACCAGCCAGCCCCGGTGCCTGAGCCGGCGCAGTTCGTCATACATCCTGGCGGCGCGCACTGGTTCGACAACACCGCTTTCAAGCCTGCCCTCAAGAAATCGGGCCCGGTCGATGATGCGCGCCAGTCGCCCTGCCACGGCGCCGATCATGCCGGACACCGCAGTCAACAGAAAAACCGGGGCGACTGCCAGTTGTATGCCATGGGTCACGGTCGCAAGGTCGGTTGCAAAATTCATCCGGGCTCCGCTGCATGAGATGATAAGGCCGCTATTTTGTCATGCGAAAGCGCCAGACCCAGGCGGCTGCAACGCAAGGAACATCCCGAAATCACCTGACTGAAACTTTCCGGAGCAGCGCCGAAGGCTGACAGCGGGCCGTTGGCCCGAATGTCAGGAATGCAGCGGCTGGCCTTCCGCGACATGTGCAGTCATGGGGAAAAAGCCGTTCGCCAGGGGCGGCAGGGCCGACTGAAAGATTTCCATCGGCGACTTCATTCCCAGGTCTTTTTCGCGCGCCAGAACGTGGGTCGCGCTTCTGATCATTTCCACTTGCGTCTGCATCGTGCAGGCGGCAATTTGCAGCCAGTATCTGCCGACGCCTTGCAGGGTGAACCGCCTGACTACGGACTGGAGGGCCGCGAGTTCGGCAGGCTGGGAGGAGGCAAAAATTTTTTGGGCTCTTTCTTCGTGAAAAACCGAAGCTTCATGCGCTGCATCCTGCTGGATTTTTCGCAGGGCTTCGCTGCCGCGGCACAGGGCCGTGGTGCCCTCCACAGCCCTGTGCCAACGGGCGGCTGCACAGTTCTGAAAGAAAATTCGGCGGCTCGCTTGGGGCACCACGCTTGGCGGTGCTGTCTTTGAATTTCGTATTCATTGCAGTTCCCTTTTTAAAGAATGATCTGAACGGCCGGTCATCAGGGGATTACCACGCGCTCAAGTTTTGAAGGCTTGTGCGCCTGGCCTGCATGGAAAGGTTTGTAAAAAAATTAACAAGGATTGACCAGAGAATTTGCATGGCACACTGGCTGGCTGAATTTTTTCCATGTCTTACCCCTCTTCCAAGGATCACCATGCTGCCGAACAAAGAAGGACATCACGTCCCCCAAGCCACCTTCAAGACCCGCAAGAACGACAAATGGGTTGACATCACCAGCGACGACTTGTTCGACGGCAAGACGGTCGTGGTGTTCTCGCTGCCCGGTGCCTACACGCCGACCTGCTCGTCCACCCATCTGCCGCGCTACAACGAACTGGCCAACACCTTCAAGGCGCATGGCGTCGATGACGTGGTGTGCATTTCGGTCAACGACGCCTTCGTGATGAACGAATGGGGCCAGGCGCAGGAAGCGGAAAACCTCACGTTGATTCCCGATGGCAATGGCGAATTCACCGAAGGCATGGGCCTGCTGGTGGACAAGAGCAGCTTGGGGTTCGGCAAGCGTTCATGGCGCTATTCGATGCTGGTCAAAAACGGCAGCGTCGAAAAAATGTTCATCGAGCCGGAAAAGGAAGGCGACCCGTTTGAAGTGTCCGATGCCGACACCATGCTCAATTACCTTGCCCCGGGTGCCAAGGCGCCCGAGCCGATCACCGTGTTCACCAAGCCCGGCTGCCCGTTTTGCGCCAAGGCCAAGTCGCTGTTGCGGGAAGCGGGCCTGCGCTTTGAAGAAATTTCGCTGGGCCATGGCATCACCTCGCGCAGCCTGTACGCCGTTTCCGGCGCAGGAACCGCGCCCCAGGTGTTTTGCGGCGGTCAGAAAATTGGCGGCTCTGAAGACCTGGAAGCCTGGCTGGCCAAGCGCGAACAGTAAACCGGACGCTCTGACAAACCCGACATTCAGGCAAACTTTCGCTGCGCATCAAGCGCCAGGCCGGCGCCGATGCTGCCGAACAGGTCGCCTTCGACGCACCGGGCCTGCGGCGTCAGCGCCAGCACCCGCTCGCGCAGCAGGGGAACGCCACTGGAACCGCCGGTGAAAAACACGGTGTCGATGCCAGCGGCGGTGATGCCCGCATCGACCAGCAGCCGGGCAACAGTTTGCTCGACAGCGTTCACCAGCCCGTCAATCGCCTCGTCCAGTTCTGGGCGGTGCAGGGTCACGGTGTCACCCGCTGAAATTCGTCCGATGTCGATCTGCGCTGCATCGGCATTTGACAGCGTAATCTTGGCGTCTTCAACCTGAAGCGCCAGCCAGTGGCCGGCGCGTTCCCTGACCAGGCTTTGCAGCCGTTCCATTTTGGGCCGGTCCGCCGCATCGCGGTGCAATTCGGTGATTTGCGCCCAGGATTTTTTGGTGTAGGCCAGGTTGATGGTGTGCCAGGTCGCCAGGTTGAAATAATGGCTTGACGGCATTTCGCGCCCGCTTTTCAGCAGGCTGCCCAGCCCCAGCATCGGCATCATGCTGGCCAGGCTCAGGGCCTTGTCAAAATCGGTGCCGCCAATGTGCACGCCGCTGGTTGCCAGAATGTCGCCCCGCCGCTCGACACACTTCGCACGCTCGGGCCCCACACGAATCAGGGTGAAGTCGGAGGTGCCGCCACCAATGTCCACCACCAGCACCAGTTCCTCGCGCGAGATCTGTGATTCATAGTCATACGCGGCCGCGATCGGCTCGTACTGAAAGGAAATGTCGCGCAGACCTGCCTGGCGGGCAATGTCTTCCAGCGTATCCTGCGCGCGTTGGTCGGCCGCCGCATCGTCATCGACAAAAAACACCGGTCGTCCCAGCACCGCGCGGGAGAAGGGCTGCCCCGCTGCCAGTTCGGCCCGGCGCTTGAGTTCGCCGATGAACTGCGCCAGCAGCGCCCGGAACGGCACGGCGCGGCCCGCCACCTCGGTGTGTTCGTCCATCATCGACGTGCCAAGCAGGCTTTTCAGCGACCGCATCATCCGGCCTTCATGGCCTTCCAGGTAATCGGCCAGCGCCGCGCGGCCGTAACTGACATGCGCGTCTTCGGCATGGAAAAAGATCACCGACGGCAGCGTCAGCTTGCCATCCTCCAGCGCCAGCAAGGCGCGCTGGCCCGGTCGGCTCCAGCCAGCGGTGGAGTTGGACGTGCCAAAGTCAATGCCGCAGGCGGCTGCGGGCGCCGTCGGCTCCGGCATGGCGCTCATCGCCCGGCCGGCTTGCTGAAGCCGCCTTCTGCCCAGGCTACTGCGCTGGCGCGGTTCAGCTTGAACGACGGCGCCACGCGCACTTCAGCCAGCAACGCACCGGTTTCATCGTGTGCGCTCAAGACCGCGTGCGGATGGTCTTCATCGGGAACGATGTCAAGCGACACCGTGAGGCGTCCGGCATTCGCCGTCACCGTGATGCGCTGGTGCAACGAGGCATGCAGTTGCTGCTCATGCCGGCGCACAAACTCCGAAGCAGTCTTGACCAGGGTGTTGAAGGCATTGATGTCCAGCGGCTTGGGGTTCTTCTTGTCACGCCCCATGGTCCAGGGGCCGATCAGCGCCGGCTCGGGCTCGCCGTCCTTGACCATGGCCACGGCCCAGCCGTCGTCGTCTTCGTTCTTGATGACCCTGGCGGTCCAGCCATCGCCGCTCCACAGGCGAGGCTCCTGGATCTTGGCTGGGTCGGTTGAAGAAGATTCGTCGTCGGAACCAGGCAGGGTTGGTTGGGAATCAATCAAGGCGCTTCACTCAGGTCAAAAATCATGCCACAAAAGGGCATCTACAAAAGGGATTCGGGAGGGGATAGGGATTTTACTGTCGGCCTGAAAGCCAATGCACATCACGACCGAACTCAAGGCGCCAAAATGATTTTAGCTACTGAATTTATAGCTACTTCGACATACCAGGCGTGCATGAAGGGCACATTTACGCTAAAACATTGTTTCATCGAAAAGAAACGCGCCAAGCGGATCAATTGCCAATCTCGAACTGCGCATCCCCCATGTAGCGGTTTGGTCCCAGAGCGGCGTTCAATGCAGCGGCTTCGGCGGCCTGCCACTGGGTAAATATTTCCAGCTCTTCGGGCGACAGGATGTCTTGCGACGGGTGCTCGCCGTAGGTCGCCACCATCCGGCGATACGCGGCATGCACCGGCGCCACCAGGCTGGCATCGCCCAACGACTCGTCCAGGGCCTTGCGAAAACGCAGCTCAGCCGCCTGCAGCTGCTGCGGGCTGGCGTCTTCGAAGGCATAGAGTTTGAGGGTGTAGCTCATTTTTCTTCCTTCCGAAAATGTTTCACGGCCGCATCCGGGCCTTGCACGATGGCCATGCGCCGGCGCAAACGGGCCGCCTCTGGCGCATCGCCGCTTTGTTCTGCTCGCTGGAGCTGGACCCCTAGCCAGGCCAGCAGCGGACGCCGCCAGCCCTGGGCGGAGGCCGTGTCAATCGCCAGAGCAATCACGGACGGACTGGCGCGGCCAGTCTGCAGCAACACGCTAGCTGCCAGAAGTTGCGACAGCGGATCTGCAATGCCCGCAAGCGCGCCGGCATCACCCGCCGCTGCGGCGCGCTGGGCTGGCGGCAGCAAGGCGATATTTCCGGCCTGTACTTGTCCCCGCAGATAGTCGGCATAGGCGCGCTGGGCAGGTGTGGCATCGTCCCGGAGCGGCTCAAACCCTGCGCAAGTCTCAAACACCAGGCTGGCCACCCGGCTGGCGCAACGCAGAAGTTCGGCAGTGGCCAGCAGGTCGGGCCGGCCTGTGCGCGACAACTGGCTGCGCGTACGCGCCAGTTCAGCGGCTTCCACGCGGCTGTTGCCTTCCATGTAAGCCGCGACCGAACGCTCCATGGAACCCTTGGCTTCGACTTGCCAGTCCGGCGGCCTGGGTCCGCTGCTGCAAGCTGCCAAGACCAAAACGGTGCTGAATGCAAATGCGAACTTCATCGACGCAGGGAAATTTTTCACGGCAGTTTCATTTCTGCATCCCGGGCAAACGGCCATTTGCGGTTGATCTCGCTGACCAGGCCTTCGACTTTGCGCAGGCTGGCTTCAACGTCGCCGCGCAAGGCGCCCAGGTCGTTCGTGGCGTCCCTGGCATTTGACGTGATGGCCTGGGCATTGACCAAAATGGCATCGACCTTTTGAAGGCTGGTGCGCGCCTCGCCCAGCATGGCATTGAGCTGGACGACGGTGGCGCGGGTTTCGGGCAGCACGCCCTTGTCGCCAAATACCTGGGTATCGGTCTTGATAGCGATGCCGTCAAGCCGGGCCAGCAAGGTGTTGGTGCGGTCCAGCGTGGCGGAAAACTTTTTGGCCTCGGCCTCGCTGCCGAGCAGTACCGTCAGCGCGCCACCCGGTCCGTTGAGCCGACGGGTCAGGACCTGCAGGCTGGCCAGGCTGGCGCCCACCGAGCCGCTGCTGCCCGTCAGGCTGTTGAGGTTGTCGATCAGTTCCTTGGCAGAAGCAATGACCCTGGGAATTTCCGCGCTGGCATCGCCCTGCAGAACGGTTCGCACCGCATTTTCGGGCAGGGGCGGATCGTTCAGCAGCCCGGTGTAGGCGCGGATGTTGGGACCGCCCACGATACCCTTGACGAGCGTGAAAACGCTGCTGCTGCGCAGCCAGTGGGCGTCCTTTTGGGCCACATCGACCAGGATGCGCGCCTTGCCGTCTTCAGCCAGTTCGATGCGGCGTACCCGGCCGATCGGAAAGCCTGCAAAGGTCATGTCCATGCCGACCACGACGCCTTCGGAATCATCGGCCATTAGCACCAGTCGCTGCGTGCTTTCAAACGCACCGCGTGCATAAAGCACAAACAACGCCGAGCCGCAGACCAGCAGCAGCATGAACAGCAGCAGCATCCTGGCCTTGAATTCCAGGCTGGCCGTGTTTTCAGGCGCGCTGCTGTCCGGCAGGCGCCCGGAGTGCGCCGGTCCATGGCCAACGGAAGGGAGCAGCGGCGGGGATGAATCGGGAGGTGAACTCATAAAAAGTGTGTCTCAGGCTCAGTAATAATTGCCAACCAGCGAAGCCACTTCAACCAGCAGCAAAACGGCAAACATACGAACCAGGCCGCGCATTTCGACACTCGATCGGATGCTGGCGCCGCGCATACCGTACAGGGCCGAAGCCATCGGAATCAGCGAAACGGCCAGGCAAAAAAATACCGTCTTCAGCACAAAGATCAGCGTGACGGCCGGCGTGAACACCTGGCCGAACAGCCGGGTATAGCCAGCCAGTCCTGACACGGTGAATCCGTACACCGCGACATAGGCCACGACCAGCGCCACCACACAACTCAGCGCGGCCAGTGTGATACCAGCAAACATGCCCGCCACGACGCGCGGCAGCACTTCGCGGCGTATCGGCTCCACGCCCTGCCTGCGCATGTTGTCGAGTTCGCCACTGGCCTGCAGGGCGGTGAGTTCGGCGCCATCGGGAATCGTGCAGCGCAGCGCAACGAACAGCGCGGCTGTCAGGGGAATCAACTCCAGCACCAGCACACGAATCACCAGTTGCAGCGCATATTGCGACAGGCCATAACTCAGCGCCGTCACCATCACGATGCGCGTCAGCACCACCGTCACCAGCGCGCACAGCAGCGAAAATCCCAGCAGCACAGGCGCCGTGCTGGTATAGACATGGCGCCCCAGGACCCGCCGGTTTTCACGGCTGTAGCTGGAGGGCGAAAGGGCCAGTACCAGGATCACGGCGCCCAGATGCACCAGCTGCCACCATTCAGTGAACCACTGCCGTGCAGACCAACCCGTCTGGGTCAGGCGGCTGTGCCAGGGGGTGCTTGAAGTCATGCCTGCATGATAACGGGGCGTTTGCTCGGCAAAAACGCGAAACGTTTCCTGGAGGCGTCACCGGCGTGCTGCGGGCCAAAGGCCTTCGCGCCGCCGCCTTATTTGCCTGGCGGTTCAGGCAAAAGCCGGATGAGCTTGCCATTGCTGCTGTCGGTCAGCACATACAGCAGACCATCGGGGCCTTGCCGCACATCGCGGATGCGCTCGCCAACATCGGTCAGCAGCTTGTGCTCGCGAACCACCTTGCCGCCGAAGGGCACCGAGAGTTCAATCCGGTCCAGGTAGGAATACTTCAGCGACCCGACAAACAGGTTGCCCTGCCAGGCCTTGCCATAGCGCTCGCTGGCCAGAAAAGCCATGCCGGACGGTGCAATCGACGGAACCCAGTAATGCAACGGCTGCTCCATTCCGGTCTTGCGGCTCAAGCCTTCACCGATCGGGCCGCCCCCGTAGTTTTCGCCGTAGGTGATGTCCGGCCAGCCGTAGTTGGCGCCCGGCCGGGGCAGGTTGATTTCGTCGCCGCCCTGCGGTCCGTGCTCATGCATCCAGAACGTGCCATCGGGCGCGAGCGTGGCGCCTTGGGCATTGCGATGCCCGTAGCTCCAGATTTCGGGCAATGCGCCCGCCTTGCCAGCAAAGGGATTGTCGGCCGGCACCGAACCATCCTTGTTGATGCGAACGATCTTGCCGTGGTGGTTGTCGAGTTTTTGCGCATCCTCCTTGCGTGAAAACCTCTCGCCCAGCGTCAGGAACAGCTTGCCGTCGGGCCGGCCATGCATGCCAGGCGTTCGGCTTTCGACAATCCGGCAGCCGAAGTGGGCCGAACTGGCAACTTTAGGTTTCTGGCTGAAAAGCACCTTGAGATTTTCCAGCCGCGCGCCGTCAGTGGTCAAGCTGGCGCTGGCCAGGGCCGTGCTGTTGGCTCGGCCGGTGACGGCAGGCTCCGCATAGCAGAAATACAGGGTGCGGTTGCGGGCAAAGTCACTGTCCGTTACCACGTCGAGCAGGCCGCCCTGCCCGGCCGCCGCCATGTCAGGCAGGCCGGCCACGGTTGCCAATGGCTTGCCATCGGCAGCCAGCAAGCGCAGGCGGCCGGCACGTTCGGTGACCAAAAAACGCCCGTCAGGCAGGAATGCGAGAGCCCATGGGTTTTGCAATCCCGATGCAACGATGTCGGTGCGGACTTGCTGCGCCTGCGCCCCAGGCGCCAGCAGGTTTGAGGCTATTGCAATGGCAGCAGGTATCCCCCGCAAGCCCAGGGCTGTAAGCATCTTCTGCTTCCTTGAATTGTTGTGATGACTTTCCGATATTGACGGATGGGAATAGTTCAAGTCATGAAAGCCCTGAAACATGGACCACTTCAGGTATCTTGTCGATCCGGCAGCGCACATTGCCAGACAGCTGTTTTCAAAAATCCAACACTTAAAAAAATCAGAAACGACTTTTTCAATCAAATACAAGAAACTTTAACTGCAAGAAATGAAAATAGGATAGTGATTTTTTATTGACGTAGGATCAATCCGTCAAGTATGCTCGGCGCCATGCGAATATTTCCCCCTGTACTCGTCCTGGCCCTTGCTGCACTTTGCACCCTGAGCGCCCATGCCACCCCTGCCATTTCCAGCGACGAAATCGACAGGCTGCTCGCCGACCGGGGACTTCTGAATAAAATTGACCATGTCCGCCAAAACGTCAGCCAAAAAGCGTCCGAGCTGGTCGTCAACGCCATGGGCTTTCTGGGGGTTCCCTATAAATGGGGAGGAACCGATGCCGACACCGGTTTTGACTGCAGCGGTTTTGTGGTCTCCGTGTACCAGCAAAGCATCGGTTTGCTGCTGCCCCGCAAGGCCGAACAACAGGCGGCAGCCACCCAAAAAATAGACCGGACCGACCTGCAACCCGGCGATCTGGTGTTTTTCAACACCATGCGGCGCGCCTTCAGCCACGTCGGCATCTACGTCGGCAACGGCAAGTTCATTCACGCACCCAGAGCGGGCGCCGAAGTCAGAGTCGAAAGCATGGGCGGCAGTTACTGGCAGAACCGTTTCAATGGCGCACGGCGCGTGATCAGCACGGGGACCGAACCGGTCAACCCGATGCCCGTCGCCGCTTCAGTTGGCGACGCAGCCTCGATTCGCTGAATCGCATGCCAGCGCTCACTGATAGAGCAAGGAAAATTCATTTTTGATAGCCGCCTTGCGCATACACCGTATGCGCAAGGCGGCTTTTTTGTTTGCCTGCGACTGAACTCCGGCGATGGACAAGATCAAGCATCCCGCATCGCTGAACGCTCAGGCGCAGCGGGCGCCTTCGACAAAGATGGCCACCTCATGCGGACCCCGCCACAGGGCACTGGCGCCGGGCAATCAGGCGGATGACTTCGTTCAGGCCAGGCATCTTCTTGGGGATGGGCTTTTTATTGATGATGCAGGCTGTGCGCCACGCGTTGGGCTCAAACACCTGGCAAAGAGTCTGAAACTCTGAAAAGCAGCCTGATTCACCAGCTTTATGCGACCACTAGCTTGACAGCCGCCACACCTGGGCCGTGTCGGCAAGGCTCAGACCATGGTCCAGCGGCAAGACGACCGCCTGCGCCTGGCGCAGCTGCCGGGCCGTCTGCACCGAAGCGATCACTTGAGCGCCTCAGCATCTCTACGGGCAGGATGAGACAGAACTTTCTCTATCAACACAGATGAGAAGAAATTATTTCACCAATGAGCTGTGAATGGCATTACCGGGGCGAGGCGGTCGCTTACAACCACCTGATTGCGGGTCCATGCAGATGGTGACGAGCAATTTTGCAGCGGCCTATGCCTTGCTGGGTCCGGGACGGCTTCGCGCGCTGCCCGTCACCGACAAACAGCGCTCAGCGCAGTTTCCCGACGTTCCCACCGTGGCCGAAAGCGGCCTGCCGGGCTTCGAAAACAACGGCTGGTTTGATGCGCTGGCCCCCGCGGGCGTCGCTGTGGCAGCGGGGTAGCAGAAGCAGTACCAGCTTCACGGCCAGGACGACCTCGACCTTGGCAGCCCTCTGCGCCGTCTTGCCCGGCGTGACAAGGAAAGCGACACTCACGAGAAACCTGTCCAGCGCCAATGTGATGCTGATGGCGATGGGCAGCGGGCACAGCGAGGAGCGGCTCATCTCAAGCCGAGCCGGTCTCAACGTCGCGGTGGGCAGCACTCAATCGACCAACTTTGCCAGCAGCAGCTCGATCATTTTGAGTGCCAGCAACGGCCGCGGCTCCATCTGGTCAGGCGCGTGTGCCGGCAGCGGCAACAAGCCCAAGATTTGTAAAGTCACCATCACCGGCAACACCTTGGTCACTTGAGCCGTGCAGCAGGCAACATGGCCATCACCGGTTTACGGTTGGTAGCCAACGATAACAAATCCACTCTCGACCCGCAGTGGCATTGGGCGTACACCGCAAAGGAGAACCGCCAGGAGCCGGTGCGCGAGCTTTCTTTTCAACAGGAAACACATCATGAAATCGACAGATCTCAGAGGCCACATGGGCAGTCGCGGCCTGGCGCTCATCGCATGCACCCTGGCGCTGCTCATGCCTGCCGCCCATGCGCAGGGCGTGACATCACTGACTTGCAGCCTCACACCATCGGCCGAGGCAGCGGCGGCGCCACCTGCACAACGACCCTCAGCGCGGTAGCCCCTGCGGGCGGCACGGCAGTGGCGCTTACAAGCTCGCTGACCAAGCTTGCCACCCCGGTGCCGAGCGTCACAGTGCCTGCCGGACAAACGGCCGCAAACTTCACGGTCGCCACCAATGCCAGGTACCGGCGCTACAGCGGCCTGGCTTTCGCCGCCACCATCACCGCTTCGGCCAATGGCACGAGCCGAAGCGCCCCGCTCTCGGTTACCGCACAAGCCCGGCCGAACGACGTTGTGCTTAACCCGGAGCCCAGTTTCAGCGGCCTCAAATGTGCTGGCGATCCGGGCGTCCTGTTCGATTGCCAGAAAGGGCCGAATTCCGCCTGTTCATTCAAACAGGAATGCACACTGGGTTGCCTCGGTCGGCCTCAAGAGGGCACCAGCTGGAAGGACGTGTGCGCCGCCGCTGGGCCGTTTCCGATTTCACTCAACCCGAAATCGGTGGTGGGCGGCAAACCGAGCGCAGGGACCTTGCTGCTGAGCGCACCAGCCCCTGCGGGAAGCTTCGCCTTGGCAGCCTCCAGCAGCCTGATCGCAGCGACTGACAACAGGTTGAACATGCCGATCCCCGCGGGCGCAACCAGCCTGGGCTTCAGCGTCCTGACAGCTCCCGTGAATGCGATCCAGTTCGCGAACATGGACGCTCACCTCACGACACCCGAGGCACGCCCAGAAGGCGGGACCTTCTTCGCAAGCCGCCATCAGCGGACCTGGCTCGCCGTGACACCCGGAACGCGTCCGCCCGTGAACCTGACCTCGCTGGCTCTCGACATCCCCAGCTTGCGAGGGGGGCTCTTCACCGGCGCAACAGCCTGCATCGATCAACTCAAACCAGCGCCCGAGGTCGGCGATGTCTCCGTGGCCATTACCAGCAGCCAACCAACGGTGGCAACAATCCTCACACCGTCGTTTTCCCAAGGCAGCAACTGCGCGCTGTTTGGTGTGCAGACCGCCGCCGTGGCGGTAGACACCCTGGTGACCATCACGGCCACGCTGGGCGCGCAAAGCCTGACCGCGCTTTTGACCGTGAAGGCCACGCCGTCGGCGACCTTCATCAACTCATTTTTCCTGGATCCGCTGTCAGTGGTCGGCGCCAACACATCGACCGGAACGGTCGTGCTGAACGGACTTGCTCCAGCGGGCGGCGCGGTGGTTCCCCTGGCGAGCGCCAACACAGCCGTGGTGGACCTGCCCGCAAGCGTGACGGATCCCGCGGGATCCGACCGGTTGAGCTTCGCTGTCGCGACGAATGGGGTCGCCGTCAGCACGTCCATCACCCTCACTGCGGCCTATGGCGTTTCCACCTTCACGTCGCTGAGCGTATTGCCCGGCGGGGGGCCGACGGTGACCTTGTCCTCGCACACCCTGAGCCCGGCCAGTGTGGCCAACGGCGGCGCCTCGACTGGGACGGTCACTTTGAGGGGCGTGGTGCCGGCCAACTCGGCGGGAGTGGTCGTGACGCTGTCAAGCCCGCTGTCCTCCCTCGCGAGCGTGCCTTGGAGTGTGAGCGTGCCAGCGGGTGCGAGCAGCGCCTCCTACACCGCGATCGCTGGAACTGTCAGCGCGACGTCGTCGTCGGCAATCATCGCCAATTTCACGGTATCCACCAGCACGGTCGCGGCAGCGACTGTGGCCAGTGTTAGCGCAACGTATGCCGGGGTGTCGCGCACCACCACCCTGACCGTGAACTCCCCCGCCTCGGGCGCGGAGCCAGCACCCACGCTTCTGAGTTCTTTTGATGACGCGCGCTTCTCGCCGGGAGCGAGCATCACGTTCGACTGGAGTGATGCGGCCGGCGCAGCGTCCTACACCATCGCGTTCGACGATTCCAGCACCATTGCCGCGCCGCTGATCGCGACACAGACCCCGATCGTGTCGCAAACCACTATCAGTTCACTGCCGGCGCGGCGCATGTGGTGGCGGGTGCGGGCGAACAGCGCGAACGGCAGTGCAGGTGCCTGGTCGGTGGTGCGCAGGTTCGAGTCAAGTAGCGGGGTATCTGCATTGCCGCCCAGCGCAATGGCCCCGTTATCGCCAATGTGCAATGAAAGCGCATTCGAGTTCGTGATGAAAACACCGGCTCCGACCTGACGGAGTCAGGCGAGTCAGGCGAGTCAGGGATTCTTGTGCGAAGGAGCTTGTTCACCATGATGCTCAAAACTGCATCCGCTGGGTGCGCTTTCTTGCAGCCTTTTTTCGCCCTCGCCGTGTCGCTGTCCGCCGTCAGCGTCTTGGCCCGATGGCTGACCTTTGCCAGCATCAAGCCGGGTTGTTAGCACATTGCCACCAGTCGGCACACTTCCCGGTCATGGTCTGATTCGTCATGCACCTTGGGTTCACCACGCCTACGCATATCCCCCACCCACACAGAAAAAGCCCGAACCGATCAGGGCTCGGGCGTTGCAGGGTAGTCAGGATGTTTGCTCTACTTCCGCGCAGGCGGCAAGTCCGTGCAGCTGCCGTGCGCCACTTCCGCCGCCATGCCGATACTTTCGCCCAGCGTGGGGTGCGGGTGAATGGTCTTGCCGATATCGACCGCGTCGGCGCCCATCTCGATGGCCAGCGCAATCTCGCCGATCATGTCGCCGGCATGCGTGCCGACCATGCCGCCGCCCAGGATCTTGCCGTGGCCGTGGGCTTCCGGGCTGTCGTCGAACAGCAGCTTGGTGATGCCCTCGTCGCGGCCATTCGCAATCGCTCGACCCGAGGCCGTCCACGGGAACAGGCCCTTCTTCACCTTGATGCCCTGCGCCCTGGCTTGGTCTTCGGTCAGGCCGACCCATGCCACTTCGGGGTCGGTGTAGGCGACGCTTGGAATCACCCGGGCGTTGAAGGCGGCGCTGGCCAGTTCCTTGTTGCCCTGCAGTTCGCCAGCAATCACTTCTGCCGCCACATGTGCTTCATGCACCGCCTTGTGCGCCAGCATCGGTTGGCCGATGATGTCGCCGATGGCGAAGATGTGCTTTACGTTGGTGCGCATCTGGATGTCCACCGGCACAAAGCCCCGGTCGGTGATGCTGACGCCAGCCTTCTCGGCGCCGATCTTCTTGCCGTTGGGCGTGCGGCCGACAGCCTGAAGCACCAGGTCGTAGGTTTGCGGTGCAGGCGCAGTGCCGCCCGGCTCGGCGCTCTCGAATGTCACCTCGATGCCTTCGGGCGTGGCCTTGGCGCCCACCGTCTTGGTCTTGAGCATGATGTTGTCAAAGCGAGGTGCGTTCATCTTCTGCCAGACCTTGACCAGGTCGCGGTCGGCGCCCTGCATCAGGCCGTCGAGCATTTCCACCACGTCCAGGCGCGCGCCCAGCGTGCTGTACACGGTGCCCATTTCCAGGCCGATGATGCCGCCGCCCAGGACCAGCATGCGCTTGGGCACTTCCTTGAGTTCCAGCGCACCTGTTGAATCCACCACGCGCGGGTCTTCAGGCATGAAGGGCAGGCGCACGGCTTGTGAGCCGGCGGCAATGATGCAGTTCTTGAAGCCAATGGTCTGCTTCTTGCCGGTTTTTTCCTGCGCGGTGCCGCCGGTTTCCTCGACTTCCACGTGGTTGGCACCGACAAAAGCGCCATAGCCGCGCACCACGGTGACCTTGCGCATCTTGGCCATCGCAGCCAGCCCGCCGGTCAGCTTGTTGACGACCTTTTCCTTGTGGCCGCGCAGCTTTTCGATGTTGATACTGGGCGCGCCGAAGTCAACGCCCAGCGCCGCCATGTGGCTGACCTCGTCCATCACCGCAGCCACATGCAGCAGTGCCTTGGACGGAATACAGCCAACGTTCAGGCAGACGCCGCCCAGGGCGGCGTAGCGCTCGACCAGCACGACCTTGAGGCCGAGGTCGGCGGCGCGGAAGGCCGCCGAATAGCCGCCGGGGCCGGCGCCCAGCACCAGCAGGTCGCAGTCCAGGTCAGCCGTGCCGCCGAAGCTGGCAGCGGCTGGCGCTGGCGCTGGGGTTGGTGCTGCTGCTGTTGCAGAAAGCGCTACTTTTTCAGGAGCAGCTGGCCCAGGTGCGGCCTGCGCAGGAGTGTGTTTTGGTGCTTCAACCGGAGCAGCAGCCGCGCCTGTGGCGCCAGCGACTTCCAGCTTCAGCACGACCGAGCCCTGCTTGACCATGTCGCCGAGCTTGACCAGTATTTCCTTGACCACGCCGCCCTGCGACGACGGGATTTCCATGGAGGCCTTGTCGCTTTCCACGGTGATCAGGCTTTGCTCGGGCTTGATGGTGTCGCCGGGTTTGACCAGCACTTCGATGACCGAGACTTCGTCAAAGTCGCCAATGTCGGGCACCTTGATGTCGATGAGGTTTGCAGAGGCACTCATGAGGAGGCTTTCAGTTTGAGGGTGAATACGTCAATCGGTCCGCCGGAATTTTTGTCGAATTCGCAACCGGCGTTCATTCCAGCCAGGGCCACCTCGCGGGCGGTCCTGGCCTTGGCCCAGCTGGCGTGCATCGCGCCGAGCGCAAAGCTGCGGCCAGAGCCCACGCCCCAGAATTCCTTGAACTCGAAGACTTCGCGGTAGCTGTAGAGGCCATAAATGCCGGTGGCGTTGGCAATGAGCACGGTGAACTGGCTGGACTCGTATGGGTCGTTGTCGTCTTCCTTGCTTTGCAGGAAAAAAGATTCCTTGAGCAGGGAATGCAGCTTGAGGAAGGTGTCAAACACCTCCTCGCGGCTGTTCAGCCGGAGTTCCTCGGGCGCCAGTGTGGACATGGCCTTGCGCAGCACGGGAAAGTGCGCCACCGTGCCGGCCATGCCGATGTAGCTGACGCCCTGCGGCGTCTCGACCTTGAAAATCTTGCTGTTGGCTTCAAAGCGGTGGCTCAGGCGGGTGTCGCCAAAGGTCACGAGCGTGTCGGCGGCCATCACCACCTGACCCGCTTTCTTGACCACCACCAGCGTCGTCACAGGAAGACGCGACGGAAATCCGCCAGAACCTGGCCGAAATACGCATTGAAACGCGCCGCCGCCGCGCCGTCGATCACGCGGTGGTCCCAGCTCAGTGACAGCGGCTGCATCAGGCGCGGCTGGAAGGCCTTGCCGTCCCAGACCGGTTCGATGCGACTCTTGCACACGCCCATGATCGCCACTTCGGGCGCGTTGATGATGGGCGTGAAATAGCGCCCGCCAATACCGCCCAGCGACGAGATCGTGAAGCAGGCGCCCTGCATGTCGGCCGGACCGAGCTTGCCGTCGCGCGCTTTCTTCGCCAGCTCGCCCATTTCTTGCGAAATCTGGATGATGCCTTTTTTGTCGGCGTCTTTGATGACCGGCACGACCAGGCCGTTCGGCGTGTCGGCGGCAAAGGCAATATTGAAATACTGCTTGAGCACCAGCTGGTCGCCGTCGAGCGAGGAGTTGAACTGCGGAAACTTCTTGAGCGCGGCCACCGCGGCCTTGATCAGAAAAGCCAGCATGGTGATCTTGACCCCTAGCTTCTCGTTTTCCTTGTTCATCTGCACGCGAAAGGCTTCGAGTTCGGTGATGTCGGCGTCGTCGTGGTTGCAGACGTGCGGAATCATCACCCAGTTGCGGTGCAGGTTGGCGCCGCTGATCTTCTTGATGCGCGACAGGGGCTGGCGCTCGACCGGGCCGAACTTGGTGAAGTCGACCTTCGGCCATGGCAACAGGTCCAGGCCGGCACCGGTGCCGCTACCGCCTGCAACAGCTGACGCGGGCGCCTTGCCTGCCTGCGCCTGGGTGCGGGTGTCGCCCGTCATCACTGACTTGGTGAACGCCTGGACATCGTCCTGCGTGATGCGGCCCTTGGGGCCGGAGCCCTTGAGTTCGGCCAGCGGCACGCCCAGTTCACGGGCAAACTTGCGCACCGAAGGCGAAGCATGCGGCAGGCTGGTGGATGTTGCGGCCATGGGTTCATGCGCGGGCTGGGCCTGGGCGGCGGCTGGTGCTGGCGTTGCAGCGGTCGGCGTTGGTGCAGGATCGCCATAGCCTTTGGCGCTGCCAGCTGCATTGGCCGCGGCCGGGTCGATGCTGCCGCCAGCGGTGGCGGGTGCTGGCTGCGCAGGTGCGGCGGTGGGCGTGGGAGCAGCAGCAGTGGCAGCGCCTTCCAGAATCGCCAGCAGGTCGCCAATGTTGATGGTGTCGCCCAGCTTGACCTTAAGGTCCTTGATCACACCGGCATGACTCGACGGGATTTCCATCGAGGCTTTGTCGGATTCCACGGTGATAAGCGATTGCTCGACCTTGACGGTGTCACCCGTCTTGACCAGCACCTCGATCACGACCACATCCTTGAAGTCGCCAATGTCGGGAACCATGACTTCGACCAGGCCAGCCGCAGCGGCTGGGGGAGCGGCGGCTGGCGCGGCAGGTGCCGGCGCAGCGGGTGCTTCGGTTTTAGGAGCTGCAGCAGCAGGCGCAGCCTGCGCGGGAGCCTGTTTTGGCTCCGATTCCGCAGCGCCTTCGACTTCCAGTGTCAGCACGACCGAGCCTTGCTTCACCTTGTCGTCGAGCTTGATCTTGATCTCCTTCACCACGCCGGCATGACTGGACGGGATTTCCATCGAGGCCTTGTCGGACTCGACCGTGATGAGCGATTGCTCGGCCGTCACGGTGTCGCCGGGCTTGACCAGCAGTTCAATGACGGTGACTTCGTCAAAGTCGCCGATGTCAGGGACTTGTATATCTACCAATGCCATGTTGTTGTCTCCGTTTGCTTGCGTCTTGGGCTGAATTTTTTACGTCAAGCGTAAAGCGGATTGATCTTGTCGGCATTGATACCGTACTTCTGGATCGCTTCGGCCACCTTGGCCACCGGCACCGTGCCCTCTTCGCTGAGCGCCTTCAACGCCGCCACGACGATGTAATGACGGTTGATCTCGAAGTGCTCGCGCAGCTTGCTGCGGAAATCGCTGCGGCCAAAACCGTCGGTGCCCAGCACCTTGTAAGTGCGGCCCTTGGGAATATAGGAGCGAATCTGCTCGGCATAGGCCTTCATGTAGTCGGTGGAAGCGATGACCGGGCCAGCATGGGCTTGTAGCTGGTCCTCGACAAACGAGGTGCGCGGTGTTTCGAGCGGATGCAGCAGGTTCCAGCGCTCGGTGTTCTGGCCATCGCGCGCCATTTCGTTGAAGCTCGGGCAACTCCACACATTGGCCGAAACGCCCCACTCCTTCTCAAGCAGTTCCTGCGCCGCAATCGATTCCCGCAGAATGGTGCCCGAGCCGAGCAGCTGCACACTCGGCGCCAGCTTGGGGCCTTCCTTGCACAAATACATGCCCTTGATGATCTGCTCTTCGGTGCCGGGCTGAAGGCCAGGCATGGCGTAGTTTTCATTGAGCAGCGTGATATAAAAATAGACGTTTTCCTGCCGTTCGACCATACGCTTGAGGCCATGGTGCAGGATGACGCCGACTTCATGCGCATAAGTCGGGTCGTAGCTGATGCAGTTCGGAATCGTGCCGGCCAGGATGTGGCTGTGGCCGTCTTCGTGCTGCAGGCCTTCGCCGTTCAGCGTCGTGCGGCCCGACGTGCCGCCGAGCAAGAATCCGCGTGCCTGCATGTCGCCGGCCGCCCAGGCCAGGTCACCGACGCGCTGGAAGCCGAACATCGAGTAGTACACGTAGAACGGCACCATGATGCGGTTGTTGGTGCTGTACGAGGTGGCGGCAGCAATCCAGCTGCTCATGCCGCCGGCTTCGTTGATGCCTTCCTGCAGGATCTGACCCTTCTTGTCTTCCTTGTAATACATCACCTGCTCTTTGTCGACCGGGGTGTACTGCTGGCCAGCAGGGTTGTAGATACCGATCTGGCGGAACAGGCCCTCCATGCCGAAGGTGCGCGCTTCATCGACCAAAATGGGCACGACACGCGGGCCGAGGGCCTGGTCGCGCAGCAACTGGGTTAGGAAACGCACATAAGCCTGGGTGGTCGAGATTTCGCGGCCTTCGGCGGTGGGTTCCATGACCGACTTGAAGGTTTCGATCGCCGGAACGGTGAAGTTTTCATCGGCTTTGGTGCGGCGATGCGGAAGGTAGCCGCCCAGCGCCTTTCGACGTTCATGCAAATACTGCATTTCAGGCGTGTCATCGGCCGGTTTGAAGAACGGCAGCTCGGCCAGCTGGCTGTCGGGAATCGGAATGTTGAAACGGTCGCGGAAGGCCTTGATGTCCTCGTCGCCCAACTTCTTGGTCTGGTGGACATTGTTCTTGCCCTCGCCAATCTTGCCCATGCCAAAACCCTTGACGGTCTTGATCAGCAGAACGCTTGGCTGACCGGTATGGTTCACGGCTGAATGGAAGGCAGCATAGACCTTTTGAGAATCGTGACCGCCACGGGTGAGCTTCCAGATGTCGTCGTCACTCATCTTGGAGACCATCTCCAGCGTGCGTGGATCGCGGCCGAAGAAATGCTTGCGCACGTAGGCGCCATCGTTGGCCTTGAACGACTGGTAGTCGCCATCGTTGCATTCCATCATGATCTTGCGCAACGCGCCGTCCTTGTCGCGTGCCAGCAACGGGTCCCATCCAGAGCCCCAAATCAGCTTGATGACGTTCCAGCCGGCACCTCGGAATTCGCCTTCGAGTTCCTGGATGATCTTGCCGTTGCCGCGCACCGGGCCGTCGAGCCGCTGCAGGTTGCAGTTGATGACAAACACCAGGTTGTCAAGGTTTTCACGCGCGGCTAAACCGATGGCGCCCAGCGATTCCACTTCGTCCATTTCACCGTCGCCGCAGAACACCCAGACCTTGCGGTTTTCGGTGTTGGCAATGCCGCGCGCATGCAGATACTTGAGGAAACGGGCCTGGTAAATTGCCATCAGCGGACCGAGGCCCATCGACACCGTGGGGAATTGCCAGAAATTGGGCATCAGCTTGGGATGCGGGTAGCTGGACAGGCCCTTGCCATCGACTTCCTGGCGGAAATTGAGCAACTGCTCTTCGCTCAGGCGGCCTTCAAGATAGGCGCGGGCATACACGCCGGGCGACACATGGCCCTGAATGTAGAGACAGTCGCCGCCGTGGTTTTCGCTCTCGGCATGCCAGAAATGGTTGAAACCGGCCCCGAACAGGCTGGCCAGCGAAGCGAACGAACCAATGTGGCCACCCAGGTCGCCGCCATCGGCCGGATGCAGGCGGTTGGCCTTGACGACCATGACCATGGCGTTCCAGCGCATGTAGGCGCGCAGCCGCTGCTCGATGATCAGGTTGCCGGGCGAGCGTTCTTCCTGGTCAGGCTCTATGGTGTTGACATAGCCCGTATTGGCCGAAAAAGGCATGTCGATACTTTTCTGGCGGGCATGTTCAAGCAGTTGCTCAAGCAGGAAGTGGGCACGCTCGGGGCCCTCGCTTTCAATGACGGCGGACAGCGCATCCATCCATTCGCGTGTCTCCTGCGTGTCTTTGTCTTGCAGCGTGTCAAGGGACATGCTTGTTGGGGGAATTCCTGTTTGCTGGTTTTCGTCTGGGGTGGCTGCCATTTTGTCTCCTGAATAAATCTTTTCGCTGGTAACTTTGAACCCATGCGAGGCATTGTTCAGCCTGCCGTGGGCGCGTCTAGGAAATGCTTTTAAACCGAAATTAAGTTTAATTCCTTAGTTTCTCACAATTATTTAAAAATTTCAAATTATGCTTATTAATTTTGCATTATGAAATAATACGAAATAAAAAACCCGGTATGCCTGCCTTACACTGAACTTGTGAATTCGAGCCTGACTCTGCCATGTAGGTTCACTTCCTCTAAGATCATCAGTTTTTCTTATGCCGCAGTTTCCGATTTCCCCCACCGCTGACACAACAACCAGTCCTGCGTCTGTGGCGTTGTGGCGACGCTGGTGGCGCAAACAGTCCCCGTCTCGCCAGGACCGGTTCATTGCGCTGGGACCGCTGTTTTCCGTGGTTCTTTTTCTGGCGGCCGTGATCGCAGCCTTCGGCTACCTGCGCATCGAAGAGATAGACCGCGAACAGCAGGCCGTCACCCGCGATGTCGAATATGCCCAGCAACGTCTTCGGCTGCGGCTGCTGGAACGGCAGGAGCAACTGATGCGAATCGGCCGGGACGTGTCCAACCACGAGATTGATGCCGAGGAATTCCTGATTCAGGCGGAAGCGCTGGTCAACCAGAATCCGGAATTGATGGCGATAAGCTGGATCGACAATCGGCGGAGCATCAAGGCATCGTATGTTTCGCCCAGTGCGAACGCCATCGGGTCGCGCAATGTCGGTGAGCAACTTAAACTGGGTGAAACCGACGGAACCTACGAACTGGCGCGCGACCTGCGCCAGCCGGTTTATTCCAGGCCGCTGATCGTGCAGGACACGCGGCGCTCTAACGCAGCTAGCCTGCAGCTGCAGGTTCCGCTGGACGAACAGGGCAGGTTTGCCGGCGTGATCATGGGGGAGTATTCAGTGGACGGGCTGTTGCGCTTTGGCATTCCGACCGAAATCACGGCCAAGTATGCCGTTGCCTTGGTGGACGACAAGGAGACGGTGCTGGCCGGTAACCTGCCACCGGTCCGCGACGGCGCGGCGCGGCTCCTGCCCTGGACCGAAGGCGCGGCCAAGTACGAGATTCCGGTATCGCCAGTGGGCAATGGCCTCCTGATCCGCGCTGAAGGCTACCGCGCCTCGCAGGGCGTGGTGGGCAGTGGCTTTTTCTGGCTGGTCAGTGCGCTGAGCGCATTGACCGTATGGATGCTGCTGGGCAACTGGCGCCACACCCGACGCCGGGTCCAGGCGCAGGAAGCGCTGCAGACCGAAACCCATTTTCGGCGTGCGATGGAGAACTCGATGCTGACAGGCATGCGCGCGCTTGACCTGCAGGGCCGCATCACTTATGTCAACCCGGCTTTTTGCCAGATGACCGGACTCAACGAAGATGAACTCGTCGGCTGCACCGCACCATTCCCGCACTGGCCCGAATCGGAAATCGGCATCTTGATGGGCCGGCTAGAGGACGAACTGCACGGCAGGACGCCGGCTGGCGGATTTGAAGTCCGCGTCAAGCGCAAGAACGGCAACATCTTTGATGCCCGCATGTATGTGTCGCCGCTGATCGATCCGCGTGGCCAGCAAACCGGCTGGATGACGTCGATGACCGACATCACCGAACCCAAGCGAATCCGCGAGGAACTCACCGCGTCCTACGAACGTTTCACCACGGTCCTTGAGGGTCTGGATGCTGCCGTTTCCGTGGCGCCCATGGGCGGCAGCGAGTTGCTGTTTGCCAACCGGCTGTACCGCTCCTGGTTTAGCGGCCAGGCGTCAAGCCATGTGAACCTGGTGGCGCAGGTCGGAGTACCTACCTTCAAACCGTCGGGCGATGCCCTCGACGCAGTGGATGACATGGCTGGTTTTCCGACCGATGCGCTGACCGATGCCCAAACCGCCAACGCCGAGATCTTCGTTCCCGAACTGGCCAAATGGCTGGAAGTGCGTTCGCGTTATTTGACCTGGGTAGATGGCCGTCTGGCGCAGATGGTGATTGCCACCGACATCACGCCGCGACGCCATGCCGAGGAACAGGCTGCGCAGCAGAACGAACGTGCGCAGAACGCCAGCCGCCTGATCACCATGGGCGAAATGGCGTCGAGCGTGGCCCACGAACTGAATCAGCCGCTGACCGCCATCAACAACTACTGCAACGGCATGGTGTCGCGCATCAAGGCCAACCAGATCAGCAACGACGACCTGCTGGTGGCGCTGGAAAAAACTGCCAAACAGGCCTGGCGCGCCGGGCAGATCATCCAGCGCATCCGCGCCTTCGTCAAACGCAGCGAACCCAACCGCACGTCGGCGGAGGTGGCGACGCTGGTGAGCAATGCCATGGAACTGGCGGAAATCGAACTCCGGCGTCACCATGTTCGGCTCACCCATCACATTGCCGCACGCCTGCCCGACGTAATGGTAGACCGGATTTTGATTGAGCAGGTGCTGATCAACCTGATGAAAAATGCGGCCGAGTCGATTGCCCAGTCGCACCGACCCACAGCCCAGCGTAATGTCGAGTTACAGGTGTTGCCGAAGCAGATCAACGGCCAGGGCGTGGTGGAGTTCTCGGTTCTGGATTCCGGCCAGGGCATCTCGCCGGAGGTCATGGAACGTTTGTTTGAGGCCTTCTATTCGACCAAGGCCGAGGGTATGGGCATTGGCTTGAAACTGTGCCGCAGCATTGTCGAGTCCCACCAGGGCAGGCTGGAAGCGGTCAACCTCTACAATGGAGAAGACGTCGTCGGCTGCCGGTTTACCTTCTGGATTCCGGTAATATCCCTGACATCACCGGCAGCTTCAACCACCGACACCATAACCCCCGAAGTTGCGGGCAGCTCCTAGAAAAACTCCACCATTTCCATTCAAGTTTACGAAGAAAGCAAGGCATGAGTTTGATACCCAAAAAAGGCACGGTCTATGTCGTCGATGACGACGAAGGTGTTCGTGACTCGCTGCAATGGCTGCTTGAAGGCAAGGATTACCGGGTGCGCTGTTTCGACTCGGCCGAAACATTCCTAAGCCGCTACGATGCGCGCGAAGTGGCTTGCCTGATTGTCGACATCCGCATGGGCGGCATGACTGGGCTAGAGTTGCAGGACCGTCTGATGGAACGCAAGTCACCGCTGCCCATCGTCTTCATCACAGGACACGGCGACGTGCCGATGGCGGTGGACACCATGAAAAAGGGCGCGATGGATTTCATCCAGAAACCCTTTCAGGAAGACGCGCTGGTGGACTTGGTCGAACGCATGCTGGCGCAGGCCAAGGATGCCTTCAACGACCATCAACAGTCGGCCAGCCGCGACGCGCTGCTGGCCAAGCTGACGTCACGAGAAGCGCAGGTCCTGGACCGAATTGTCGCCGGCCGCCTGAACAAGCAAATTGCAGACGACCTGGGCATCAGCATCAAGACGGTCGAGGCGCACCGCGCCAACATCATGGAAAAGCTCAATGCCAATACCGTTGCAGACCTGCTGAAAATCGCACTGGGTTCCATCGCGCCCAAGGCTTGAGCCCCACCAGAAACTCCTCTTTTAATAGCACTTTACGCCCGTGGCACTTGCGCTGACGGGCGTTTTTACTTGAAGCTCAATAACATGACCGCCCAACTCATCGATGGCAACGCCCTTTCACGCCAACTCCGAGGCGAAGTCGCCCAGCGCGCCACGCTTCTCCGCGCCCGCGGCATCACGCCGGGACTGGCCGTGGTGCTGGTCGGCGACAGCCCGGCCAGCCAGGTGTATGTGCGCAACAAGGTCAAGGCTTGTGAAGACAACGGCCTGCATTCGGTGCTGGAGCGCTACCCGGCCGATTTGAGTGAAGCCGAACTGCTGGCACGCGTCGAGGCGCTGAACAACGATGCGGCGATTCACGGCATCCTGGTGCAGTTGCCGCTGCCGGCACATATTGACGCGCAAAAGGTCATCGAGGCGATTTCACCGGCCAAAGACGTGGACGGCTTTCATGTCGGCAGCGCCGGTGCGTTGATGGTGGGCCAACCCGGCTTCTGGCCGTGCACACCCTACGGCTGCATGAAGATGCTGGAGAGCATCGGCTACGACCTGCGCGGCAAGCATGCGGTGGTGATTGGCCGCAGCAACATCGTCGGCAAGCCGATGGCGCTGATGCTGCTGCAGAAAAACGCCACCGTCACGGTTTGCCACAGTGCCACGGCCGACCTGAAGGCCATCACGTTGCAGGCCGACGTGATTGTGGCGGCAGTTGGGAAGCGCAACGTGCTGACGGCCGACATGGTCAAACCCGGCGCGGTGGTGATTGACGTGGGCATGAACCGCGTTCCTGAAGGCGAGCCTGGCGAAGGCAAGCTCTGCGGCGATGTGGATTTTGACAGCGTTCGGCAGGTGGCGGGCTACATCACGCCGGTGCCCGGCGGCGTCGGTCCGATGACCATCACCATGCTGCTGGTCAACACCTTGGAAGCGGCAGAACGCTGCTGAAGCTGGCAGCGACCCGCTCACTCAAGCGGTGCCATTCGACGCCGCGCCGAGTGGCTAGCGCTCAGGTCGGCCGCTCAGGCGCCAAAGCGTGGATCCGGCGCACAGCCACTGGCCCAGCAGCATCGCGCTGCCCAGTCCGTGCCAGAGCCGCAGGTTGCCGCCGTCAGCGCGGGCACTGACAATGCGCGGTGCCACGGCAAACTCGACCAGCAAGGCCAGCAACATGCCGGCCACTATGAATTTCATAGCTGCTTGTGCTTTCCCAGCTTGCGCAATACCATCTTTTTGCTTAAAAACCATGAGCATCAACAGGGCGCAGCCGCTGCTGATCCATGTTTGCGCGCCAAACAGTTTGGCGGCCATGGCGCCGGCAGCCGCCGGACTTCCCAGGTGCATGAACAGCATCGGCACGACGACAAAACCCAGCGCCGTCAAGCTGCCCCACCACAGGGCCGCCGCCAGCAGCCCGATTCGCTGACGCGCCGGCGGCTGCATCAAAGGTAGCTGACCGACACGATCTCGTAGCGGCGGATGCCGCCAGGTGCCTGCACTTCGGCGCTGTCGCCCTCATCCTTGCCGATCAAGGCGCGGGCAATCGGCGAGCCGATGTTGACCAGCCCCAGCTTGATATCGGCCTCGTCTTCACCCACGATCTGGTAGGTCACGCTGTCGCCGGTGGCTTCGTCTTCGAGCTTGACGGTCGAGCCAAACACCACGCGGGTTCCCGGCTCGAAGGTGGACGGGTCGATGATCTGGGCAGCCGACAGCTTGCCTTCGACTTCCTGGATGCGGCCTTCGATGAAACCCTGGCGGTCCTTGGCGACTTCGTATTCGGCGTTTTCGCTCAGGTCACCCTGTGCCCTGGCTTCGGAAATCGCGTTGATGACCCACGGGCGCTGAACCGTTTTGAGGTTGTGCAATTCGGCTTTCAGCTTTTCCGCGCCGCGCTTGGTGATGGGTAAAGTGGTCATGTTTGGGTCCTGCAAAATGCGAAACCGCCACCAGTCACCTGGCGGCGGTATGTTGAATCGTCTTGACGTTTTAGTTTAATGCATGTTCGGCTAGGTCAAGCGGGTGTTTCACCTGATCGTCAAGCCGCCTGCGCGCCCAGCTGGGCGTGCAGTTCCTGGATCGAATAAATGCTCAGGTTGTCCAGGTACTTCATGCCCTCCACTGCCGCTTCTGCGCCGGCAATGGTGGTGAAGGTCGTCACGCGGGCCAGCAACGCCGAGGTGCGGATCTGCCGCGAATCGGCGATCGCATTGCGCCGCTCTTCCACGGTGTTGATGACCAGCGCAATCTCGTTGCTCTTGATCATGTCCACAACGTGTGGCCGGCCTTCCGTCACCTTGTTGACCACGCCGCAGGCAATGCCGGCTGCGTTGATGGCTGCGGCCGTGCCCTTGGTGGCGACCAGTTCGAACTTGAGATCAACCAGTGCGCGCGCCACGTCAACAGCACGCAACTTGTCATTGTTCTTGACAGTCAGGAAAACCTTGCCGGACGTTGGCAGCTTGGTACCGGCGCCGATCTGCGACTTCACAAACGCCTCGCCAAAGGTCTTGCCCACCCCCATGACCTCGCCAGTGGACTTCATTTCAGGGCCAAGAATCGTGTCCACGCCGGGGAACTTGACGAAGGGAAATACCGCTTCTTTCACGCTGAAGTAAGGCGGCGTGACTTCATGAATTACGCCTTGCGATGCCAGCGACTGGCCGACCATGCAGCGCGCCGCCACCTTGGCCAGCTGGATGCCCGTGGCCTTGCTGACAAACGGTACCGTGCGCGAGGCGCGTGGATTCACTTCCAGTACGTAGATGACATCCAGGCCATCGATGTGTTGAATGGCAAATTGCACATTCATGAGGCCGACCACATGGAGTGCTTCTGCCATGGCGGCGGTCTGGCGCTTGATCTCGGTGACTGTCTCCAAGCTTAGCGAATACGGAGGCAGCGAACACGCCGAGTCGCCGCTGTGAACGCCGGCCTGCTCGATGTGCTCCATCACGCCACCGATGAAGGTCTTGCCTTCCGAATCCCGGATGCAGTCGACATCGCATTCAATCGCATCGTTCAGGAAGCGGTCCAGCAGCACCGGCGAGTCATGGCTGACCTTGACGGCTTCGCGCATGTAACGCTCCAGGTCGCGCTGCTCATGGACGATTTCCATGGCCCGGCCGCCCAGCACATAGCTCGGGCGGACCACCAGCGGATAACCCAGCGCAGCGGCTTTTTCAAGCGCTTCAGGCTCGGTGCGGGCCGTGGCGTTGGGCGGCTGGCGCAGCGCCAGCGCATGCAGCAGCTTCTGGAAACGCTCGCGGTCTTCGGCCGCGTCGATCATGTCGGGCGAGGTGCCGATGATGGGAACGCCGTTGGCCTCAAGGTCGAGCGCCAGCTTCAAGGGCGTCTGGCCACCGTACTGGACGATCACGCCAAACGGCTTTTCCTTGTCAACGATTTCCAGCACGTCTTCCAGCGTCAGCGGCTCAAAGTACAGGCGGTCACTGGTGTCGTAGTCGGTCGAAACCGTCTCGGGATTGCAGTTGACCATGATGGTCTCGTAACCATCTTCACGCATCGCCATGGCAGCGTGAACGCAGCAATAGTCAAACTCGATGCCCTGGCCGATACGGTTCGGACCGCCGCCCAGCACCATGATCTTCTTCTTGTCGGAGGGCGCCGCTTCGCATTCGCTGCCCTCGGCCTCGTAGGTCGAGTACAGGTAGGCGGTATTGGTTTCGAACTCGGCCGCGCAGGTGTCGACACGCTTGTAGACCGGGCGCACGCCCAGAGCGATACGCTTTTCACGGATCGCCGTGTCGGTGGTCTTGAGCTGACGCGCCAGTCGGCGGTCGGAAAAGCCTTTTTGCTTCAGCGCGCGCAGCGTGGCGGCATCAATCTGGTCCAACGAGGTGGATTCCAGTTCCAGTTCGATCTTGACGATCTGCTCGATCTGCACCAGGAACCAGCGGTCGATTTTTGTCAGTTCAAACACTTCATCGACCGTCAAGCCCATGGCGAACGCATCGCCCACGTACCAGATGCGGTCCGGGCCCGGCGCGCCGAGTTCCTTTTCCAGCACTTCGCGGTCCTGGGTTTTTTCGTTCATGCCGTCAACGCCGACTTCCAGCCCGCGCAAGGCTTTCTGAAACGACTCCTGGAAGGTGCGGCCCATCGCCATGACTTCGCCAACCGACTTCATCTGCGTCGTCAGGCGCGAATCGGCAGTTGGGAATTTTTCAAACGCAAAACGTGGAATCTTGGTGACCACGTAATCAATGCTGGGCTCGAAGCTGGCTGGCGTTGCGCCGCCGGTGATCTCGTTGCGCAGTTCATCAAGCGTGTACCCTACGGCCAGCTTGGCGGCGACCTTGGCTATCGGGAAACCCGTGGCTTTGGAAGCCAGCGCCGACGATCGCGACACGCGCGGATTCATCTCGATCACCACCATGCGGCCATCGTCCGGATTGATGGAGAACTGCACGTTGGAGCCCCCGGTATCGACGCCGATTTCGCGCAGCACGGCCAGAGAAGCATTGCGCAGAATCTGGTATTCCTTGTCGGAGAGCGTCTGGGCCGGTGCCACGGTGATCGAGTCGCCGGTGTGCACGCCCATCGGGTCCAGGTTTTCAATCGAGCAGACAATAATGCAGTTGTCGGCGGTGTCGCGCACCACTTCCATCTCGTACTCTTTCCAGCCGAGCAGCGATTCCTCGATCAGCAGCTCGCTGGTCGGCGAGGCTTCTATACCACGCTTGCAGATTTCCTCGAACTCTTCCGGGTTGTAGGCAATGCCGCCGCCCGTGCCGCCCAGCGTGAAGCTGGGGCGGATCACGGTGGGGAAACCCAGCGTTTTCTGAACGGTCCAGGCTTCTTCAAGGGTGTGCGCAATACCCGAGCGCGCCGAACCCAAGCCGATCTTGGTCATCGCGTCCTTGAACTTCAGCCGGTCTTCGGCCTTGTCGATGGCTTCGGGCTTGGCGCCGATCAGCTCGACATCATATTTTTCCAGCACGCCGTTGCGCCACAAATCGAGCGCGCAATTGAGCGCAGTCTGGCCCCCCATGGTCGGCAGGATGGCATCAGGCCGTTCCTTGGCGATGATTTTTTCCACCGTCTGCCAGGTGATCGGCTCGATGTAGGTCACGTCGGCGGTGGCCGGGTCGGTCATGATCGTGGCCGGGTTGCTGTTGATCAGGATGACCTTGTAGCCCTCCTCCCGCAGCGCCTTGCAGGCCTGAACGCCGGAATAGTCGAACTCGCAGGCCTGGCCAATGATGATCGGGCCGGCGCCGATGATGAGGACCGATTTGATGTCTGTGCGCTTAGGCATTCTTCTTCTCCTGGCTTTGCGCCATCAGTGCCGTGAAGCGGTCGAACAAGTATGAAATATCGTGGGGTCCGGGCGACGCCTCAGGATGGCCCTGGAAACAGAACGCCGGCTTGTCGGTGCGGGCCAATCCCTGCAGCGTGCCGTCAAACAGGCTGATGTGCGTCGGCCGCAAATTGGCGGGAAGCGTGGTTTCATCGACCGCAAAACCGTGGTTCTGGCTGGTGATGCTGACGCGGCCGGTGTCCAGGTCTTTGACCGGATGGTTGGCGCCGTGATGGCCGAACTTCATCTTGAAAGTCTTGGCACCGCCGGCCAGCGCCATGATCTGGTGGCCCAGGCAGATGCCAAATGTCGGGATGCCGGTTTCAATCAGTTCGCGGACCGCTTCAATCGCGTAGTCGCAGGCCTGCGGATCACCGGGGCCATTGGCCAGAAAAATGCCGTCGGGTTGAAGCTTGAGCACGTCAACCGCCGAGGTCTGCGCCGGCACGACCGTGATGCGCGCACCTCGTTCGGCCACCATGCGCAGAATGTTTTTCTTCACGCCGAAGTCAAACGCCACCACATGAAAGCGGGGCGTGATCTGCACGCCGTAACCTGACCCGAGTTTCCACTCGGTCTGGGTCCATTCATAGGTGTGCTTGACCGACACCACTTTGGCCAGGTCCAGCCCGTCCATGCTGGGCGCAGCCTTGGCCGTTGCAACCGCCTTGTCGATGGCCGGCTGGCTCACCGCCTCGCCAGGCGCGAGCGCCAGGATGCAGCCATTCTGGGCGCCGTGGATACGCAGATGACGCGTCAACTGGCGGGTATCGATCCCTGCAATGGCGACGATGTTTTCCCGGGCCAGGTACTCCGCCAGGGTCATGGACGCACGAAAGTTTGACGCGATCAGCGGTAAATCCTTGACGATCAGGCCTGCGGCATGCACCTTACTGGCCTCAACGTCCTCGGCATTGATGCCGTAGTTGCCGATATGCGGATAAGTGAGGGTGACGATCTGCTGGCAATAGCTCGGGTCCGTGAGGATTTCCTGATAGCCGGTCATGGCGGTGTTGAACACCACCTCGCCGATCGTGGAGCCGGCAGCTCCAATCGAATTGCCAATAAAGACCGTGCCGTCTGCGAGCGCCAGAATGGCGGGAGGGGTATTTCCCTGTAGAGACAAAAGCACTGGGTTCTCCGGTTGTGTACGGTTCGCCCAAACGTCCACAAAAAGGTCTTGTCAGACGCTTGCGGGCTGCTTTTGTGAAGGGTTTTGCTTGGTTTGCGCTTGGGCGAAGCTGTGATTTGAAAAGCCCACGATTATAGCGCCCCCACGCTCCCCACTTCGTGTGGTTCGCTGCCCCCCGAGGGGGCCGCTGCGCCTGCGGCCCGGCAAAGCCGGTTCCGCGGCCCTTGCTGGCTTTGGGAAGCCTTGCGCCTCTTGCCGTGCATTGCCTCGCACCTGGTACTTGGCGTTTCGCGTTTAGAGCTATGCAGTTTTTGCTGCGCCTTCAGAGTTTCGTGCGTTTAAAGTCGCTTATTGGGCTAGATCAGCGCGTGGCAAGCGACAGTGAACTGGCGTACAGGCAGATCGCGGCGGCGGCGGCGACGTTCAGGGATTCTTCGCCGCCGGGTTGGTCGATGCGCACCTTCAGGCTGGCGCGGGCCATGAGGTCATCGCTGACGCCCTGCCCTTCGTGGCCCATCGCCCAGGCGCACGGCATGGGCAATTTCTGCTGATGGACGAAGCTGCCGTGGTGTGAACTCGTCACCACAATCGGCACCGCGAGTTCCGCCAATACCTCGGGGTCAACGCCTTCTACCAGGCGCAAGGCAAAGTGCGCACCCATGCCGGCGCGCAGCACTTTGGGCGACCACAGCGCGGCCGTTCCCTTGAGCGCGATGATCTGGCTGAAGCCGAAAGCTGCCGCACTGCGCAGGATGGAGCCCACATTGCCGGCATCCTGCACACGGTCCAGAATGACCGATGCTGCGCCGGACTGGAGTTCGGGCACGGCTGGCAGTTCGAGCACAAAGCCCATGCGCGCCGGCGATTCGAGTCCGCTGATCTCGGGCAGCAGCGCATCGGCCATCACTATGTTTTTCATAGCTACTGACGCCCAATCAGCATGCGCAAGAGGCCAAAAAGACTCTGAAAATACGGCCAGTGCAGGTTTCAGGCCGCGTGCCAGTGCAGCACGGCACAGGTGGTCGCCTTCCAGCCAGACGCGGCCCTGCTTGCGGTAAGCGGTGTTGTCGTGCGACAGCCGGTGCAGGTCCTTGACCAGGAGGTTGTCGCGTGACGAAACATGCGTGACGGGAACGGAAAAGCCGCTGCTCATCGCAACACCCCGGCCACGGGCGCAAACGAACGCCGGTGCTGGGGGCAGGCGCCGTGCTGGCGCAAGGCGGCCAGGTGTTCGGCCGTGCCATAGCCCTTGTGGCCGGCAAAACCGTACTGCGGGTACTGCAGGTGATAGTCGCCGCACCAGCGGTCGCGGTAGACCTTGGCCAGAATCGACGCCGCCGAAATGGCCGGCACCAGTGCATCGCCCTTGACAATCGCCTCGGCCAGGATCAGCAACCGGGGCAGCTGATTGCCATCAACCAGTACTTTTGAAGGCTTGAGCCGGAGGCTTTCCACCGCCCGCTTCATCGCCAGCAAGGTCGCCTGCAGAATATTCAGGCGGTCAATTTCTTCCACGGTCGCCATGGCAATCGAGCAGCACAGCGCCTTGGCCTGGATTTCGTCATAAAGCTTCTCGCGCCGCAGAGCCGTGAGTTTTTTTGAATCGGCCAGGCCCGCAATGGGATTGAATGGGTCCAGAATGACGGCGGCCGCAACGACCGGCCCGGCCAGCGGCCCGCGCCCGGCTTCATCGACTCCGGCCATCAAGCCAGGCGTGTCCCACGAAAGGACAGTCTGCTCAGGTTTCAAGGATTTTCTGGATTGCATCGGTGGCCAATTGGGAAGTGTCTCGCTGCAGTTCTGCATGCAGTTGGGTGAATCGCTGTTCGACGGCCCTTATTTTTTCAGGGGCCGAGGATTTTGCATCAATCCATTCACGCAACGCGTGCGCCAGTGCCACGGGCGATGCCTGGTCCTGCAGCAGTTCAGGCACGACAAAATCGCGGCACAAAATATTCGGCAGGCCGACCCAGGGCTGCAGTTGCTTGCGCTGCATGATCTGCCACGACAGCCAGTTCATGTTGTAGGCAATCACCATGGGACGCTTGAACAACGCCGCTTCCAGCGTCGCAGTGCCGCTGGCAATCAGCGTGACATCGCAGGCAGCCAGTACGGTGTGCGACTGGCCTGCGACGATCTGCATATGGGCGCGGACGCCAGCCTGATCCGCCAGCTGCTCGATCAGGTCTTTCAGCGCGGGAATCGCCGGCACTATGAATTGAATAGCGGGATGTGACTGCTTGATCAGCGCTGCAGCCTGAAAAAATCGAAAAGCCAAGTACTCGATTTCCGATTTCCGGCTGCCCGGCAAAATGGCGACGACCGTGTCTTCGTTGCACAAGCCCAGCGCGTGCCGGGCCGCCTGGCGGTCCGGCTGCATCGGAATCGCGGCCGCCAGCGGATGGCCAACATAGGTCGCGGCAATTCCGTGGGCTGCCAGCAGGGCCGGCTCAAACGGAAAGATGCACAGCACATGGTCCACGCTGCGCCTGATTTTTTCCACCCGGTCAGCCCGCCAGGCCCAGATGGAGGGACAGATGAACTGCACCGTCCTGATACCCTCGGCCTTCAGCGCCGCCTCCAGCCCGAGGTTGAAATCAGGGGCATCGATGCCGATGAAAACATCGGGACGCGGCCCTGGGCCCGTCAACAAGCGCTTTTTCAGTTGCTCGCGGATGCCAGAAATTTCACGGTAGTGGCGCAGCACCTCGACATAGCCGCGCACGGCCAGTTTTTCGCTCGGCCACCAGGCCTGGAATCCCCGACAGGCCATTTGCCCACCACCGATGCCGCCAGACGTCAGGGCCGGCCAGCGCGACTTGAGGCCGTCAAGTAGCAAGCCTGCCAGCAGGTCACCCGAGGTTTCACCTGCGACCATGGCAATGTTGGGAGCCGAGGGTGCGCTTGAATCATAAGAAGACCCCTCCTCGCTCCGGGGGCGCGGAGGTCGTGACACGGCCAACATTGCGGCCCTAGCGAACGATTCCGCGCTGCGGCGTGGCTTGCTCTAAAAACGAGAGCATCATCTGCACGTCTGGCTTGGATTCTGTATGCTTTTTAGTTAATTCAGCGATCTGCAGCTTGGCCTGTTCCAGCGTCAGGCCGTCACGGTACAGCGCCTTGTGCATGGCCTTGACGGCTGAAATACGGTCGGCCGAAAAACCCCGGCGGCGCAAGCCTTCAAAGTTCATCGAGCGCGCTTTGGCGGGCTGGCCCTGGCACATGACAAAGGGCGGCAAATCAGCCAGCACCACCGAAGAAACGGCAGTAAAACTGTGGGCGCCCAGCCGCACGAACTGGTGCACTCCGGTGAAGCCGCCCAGGATCACCCAGTCGTCAATATGTACATGGCCGCCCAGCGTGGTGTTGTTGGCAAAAATCGTGTGGTTGCCCACTACACAGTCGTGCGCCACATGCACGTAAGCCATGATCCAGTTGTCGTTGCCCATGCGGGTCACGCCCAGGTCACCGGGCGAGCCGATGTTGAAGGTGCAGAACTCGCGAATCGTGTTGCGGTCACCAATCACCAGCTGGCACGGCTCCCCTGCGTATTTCTTGTCCTGCGGCACGCCGCCCAGCGCATTGAACTGGAAAATGCGGTTGTCAATGCCAATGCTGGTGTGGCCTTCGATCACGCAATGCGCGCCGACCGTCGTGCCCGCGCCTATGCTGACATGGGGGCCGATCACCGTGTAAGGCCCGACGATCACCGAACTGTCGAGCTGGGCCTGGGGGTCAACCAGGGCCGTCGCATGGATGCCCGAAGGCGCGGCTGGCAGCGTCATGACCGCCTCCTCAGGCCACCGTGCGCATGGTGCACATCAGTTCGGCCTCGCAGGCAATGTTTCCGTCGACGCGGGTCACGCCCTTGAACTTGAAAATACCGGCCTTCATACGCAGCAGGCTCACATCCATGATCATCTGGTCGCCAGCGGTCACGGGACGCTTGAAGCGCGCGCCATCAATGCCGGCAAAGTAATAAACCGTCTTGTCGTCAGGCGTGACGCCCAGCGTGGAGAAAGACAGCAACGCCGCCGCCTGCGCCATCGCCTCGATCATCAGCACGCCAGGCATGACCGGATGCTTGGGGAAATGGCCCATGAAAAAAGGCTCGTTGATGGTGACGTTTTTCAACGCCTTGATGCTTTTCCCGGTTTCGATCTCCAGCACCCGATCGACCAGCAAGATGGGATAACGGTGCGGCAATAACTTGAGAATCTGGTGAATGTCCATCATGATTTTTCTTTTTTGAGGCTGTCCTGCAGTTGCAGCAGGTTTTTTTCTGTTTGTTTGAGCCGTTCACGCAGCGCATGAAGCTGCTTGAGCGTGGCGGCATTTTTTTCCCAGGCGGCATTGTCGTCGATGGGGAACAGGCCGGTGTAATGGCCAGGCTTCAACAGCGATCGGGTCACGGTCGTGGCGGCCGATACATGCACGCCATCGGCCAGCCGCAAATGACCCAGTACGATGGCGCCGCCCCCCACGGTGCAATGCGCGCCAATCGTCGCGCTGCCAGCGACACCGGCGCAGCCCGCCATCGCGCTGTGCTGGCCTACCCGCACGTTATGGCCGATCTGCACCAGGTTGTCGAGCTTGACACCGTCTTCGAGCACGGTGTCCTGAAGGGCGCCCCGGTCAATACAGGTATTGGCGCCGATTTCCACATCATTGCCGATGCGCACCGCGCCCAGCTGCTCGATCTTGACCCACTGGCCTGCATGCGGGGCAAAGCCGAATCCGTCCGCGCCAATCACGGCGCCTGGATGGATGATGCAGCGCTCGCCGATGCTGCAGCCTTCAGCCACGGTTACGCGTGCCGAAAGCCGGCTGCGCGCACCAATGAAGGCGTTCACACCAATGACACATTGAGCGCCGATCCGCGCGCCTTCGCCAATCACCGCACCGCCATCAATGCAGGCGAACGCGCCTATCGACACATTCGGGCCAATGCTGGCGGTCGGATCAATGAAGGCGCTCGAATGGATGGCAGGCGCGGCATCCGGTGCATGCAGCCGTTTCCAGAGTTGGGTAACCAGGGCAAAGTAATGGTAAGGATCGTCCACCACAATGCACGGACCGCGCTTCAGGGCGGCATCGCGCAGGGAAGGCGCGACGATCACGCAGCCCGCCGCTGTTTGCGCAAGCTGGGCAAGGTACTTCGGATGGCTGAGGAAGGTCAGGTCGTTCGGACCCGACGCTTCCAGCGTTGACAGACGGTCAATCAGCAATTCCGGATTGCCTACCAGTTCGGCCGGCACCTGGTCAGCCAGCAGCCGGATGATGTCAGCAAGTTTAAGCGTCATGAGGAATTTGGCCTTTCCCCGCTCATGCGCATGCGGGCCACTGGAAAAATTACTTGGAAGCGTTCAGCGCCTTGATCACCTTGTCGGTGATGTCATGCTTGGGATTGACGTACACCGATTCCTGAAGAATCAAGTCGTATTTTTCGCTTTCCGCCAGGGTTTTGACGACCTTGTTGGCGCGCTCGATGACCAGTTGCAATTCTTCATTCTTGCGGGCACTTAGGTCTTCCTGGAATTCGCGGCGCTTGGTCTGGAAGGTCCGGTCCTGATCAACCAGTTGCCGCTGGCGCACGGTGCGCTGGGTTTCCGCCAGCGTCGGGGCTTCACGCTCGAACTTGTCCGATTGCGTCTTCAGCTGGCTACCAAGGTCAGTCAGTTCCTTTTCACGCTTGCTGAATTCCTGTTCCAGCTTGGTCTGGGCAGCCTTGGCCGAATTGGCCTCGCGGAAAATGCGGTCAAGGTTGACGACGCCCACCTTGAATTCCTGCGCGCTGGCCGAAAAGCCGGCAATTGCCATCACCAGGCCGAGGAGAATTTTGCTGGAAAAATTTTTCATTAAAAAGAGGTACCAATTTGGAATTGCAAACGTTCGATTTTATCGCCGGCCTGTTTACGCAGCGGCACGGCATAGGCTATGCGCAGCGGGCCGACGGGAGAAATCCAGCTGATGCCCAGGCCGGTTGACGCCCTGAGGCCATCGGGGCCGCTGAGTTTATAGCTGTCCTTGAACACGTTGCCGGCGTCAACAAATCCGTACATGCGCAAGGTGCGGTCGTTTCCGGCACCTGGAAACGGTGCGATCAGTTCGGCGTTGAGCGTCAGCTTTTTCGGTGCGCCAACGGACAGGCCGGAGCTGTCGCGAGGGCCCAGCGATCCCTGCTGGAAACCGCGCACCGAGCCCAGGCCGCCCGAATAGTAATTCTTGAACAGTGGATATGGTTGGCCGTTCAGCCCTTTTCCCCATCCCAGTTCGCCGTTCAGGGCCAGTGTGAATTGCTTGTTCAACGGGATGTACTGCTGGACTTGGTAATTAGCCCGCACAAAGCGGATATCACCGGCAATACCCCAGTCGCCATAGACACGCTGGAAACGTCCGGAAGTCGGCACCAAGGCACTGTCACGGCTGTCGCGCGACCATCCCACGGTCAAGGGAATGGAGTTGCTTTTTTCGCCAAACTTATTGATGTAGTCTTGGTAGCTGACCGGCAGGTTGTTGCCAGGAACGATCGTCAGCGACTCGTAGCCGGAGCCAAAGTACACCGTGTCGGTTTCGGTAAACGGAACGCCAAAACGGATGCTCGCGCCGCGCGTCTTCAGTTTGTAGTCGCCACCCTGCCCTGAAAGGGGCTGCGACGTCCGGTCGTAAACGTCGATGGAGCGAGAAATTCCGTCAGCGGTGAAATAGGGGTCGATCGTGCTCAACACCAACTGGCGATTCGATTTGCTGGTGTTGACTTCAATGCCCAGGTAGTTGCCGGAGCCAAAGACGTTTTCCTGCTTGATGCCGAACATCAGCGAAACGCTGTCGGCGCTGGAATAACCGGCGCCGAGTTGCAGGTTGCCGGTGGGCTTTTCAGCAACATTGACGGTGATGTCCACCTGATCAGGCGTGCCGGTCACTTCTTGCGTTTCCACATTCACTTCGGTGAAGAATCCCAGGCGGTCGACGCGGTCACGCGAAAGGCGGATCTTGTCGCCGTCATACCAGGACGATTCGAACTGCCGGAACTCGCGGCGCACAACTTCGTCGCGGGTGCGGTTGTTGCCCGATACATTGATGCGCCGCACGTAGGCGCGGCGGGAAGGCTCGGCCTGAAGCACAAAAGCGACGCGGTTGTTTGTACGGTCGATGTCGGGAACCGCCTCGACCCTGGCAAAAGCAAAGCCAAAGACGCCGAAGTGGTCAGTAAATGCCTTGATGGTTTCAGCCACCGCATCGGCGTTATAGGGCTCGCCTGCCTTGATGGCAACCAGCGACTTGAATTCTTCATCTTTGCCCAGGAAGTTGCCTTCCAGCTTGACGCCGGACACCACAAAACGCTCACCTTCAGTCACATTCAGCGTGATGGCAATGCTCTGCTTGTCGGGAGAAATCGCCACCTGCGTGGTATCAACCTTGAACTCCAGGTAGCCGCGCGACAGGTAATACGAGCGCAGGACTTCAATGTCAGCATTCAGCTTGGCACGCGAATAACGGTCGGACTTGGTGTACCAGCTCAGCCAGCCGCCGGTATCCAGATCGAACAGGCCGAGCAGCGTCGACTCGCTGAACGCCTTGTTGCCGGTGATGTGGATTTCCTTGATTTTTGCCACATCACCTTCGACCACGTTGAACGTCAGGTTGACGCGGTTGCGCTCGATCGGCGTGACGGTGGTGATGACCTCAACGCCGTATAGGCTCTTGTTGATGTACTGGCGCTTGAGTTCCTGCTCGGCCTTGTCAGCCAACGCCTTGTCGAATGGCTGGCCGTCAGCGATACCGGCATCGCGAAGCGCCTTTTTCAACACGTCCTTGTCAAACTCCTTGGTGCCGACAAAGTCCACGTCGGCAATGGTGGGACGCTCTTCGACAATCACCACCAGCACATCGCCATTGACTTCAAGCCGCACATCCTTGAAAAGGCCCAGACCAAACAAGGCGCGAATGGCGCTTGAGCCCTTGTCGTCGTTGTAGGTTTCACCCGCCCGAAAAGGCAACGAAGCAAAAATGGTGCCGGGCTCGACGCGCTGCAGACCTTCGACCCGGATATCCCGAACGGTGAAAGGATCAACGGCCCAAGCCGTGTTGGCGAGAAACAGACTGGCGACGACGGCACAGACAGCACGAACTTGATGACGATTTAATTTCTTTTGCATGAATTGGTAGGAGTTAGCCGACAAGCCGGGCGACATCGTTGAAAAGGGCAATGCTCATCATGCCCAGAAGAATCGCAACGCCACCGCGCTGCAAACGGTCCATCCAGGCGTCTGACACGCCCCGGCCGGTGATCCATTCCCAAAGATAATACATCAGGTGCCCACCGTCCAGAACCGGCAACGGCAGCAGGTTCAGAACACCCAGGCTGACGCTGACCAGGGCCAGAAATACCAGATACGACGTCCATCCCATGGTGGCAGACTTGCCGGCGTAGTCGGCAATGGTGAGCGGGCCGCTCAGATTCTTCAGCGATGCTTCGCCGATGAGCATTTTCCCCATCATCTTGAGCGTCAGCGCAGACACTTCCCAAGTCCGGACAGCGCCTTGCCACAGGCCATCAAGCGGTCCGTAACGTACCGTGACGAATTCGGGCGGTGCGCCGACGTAAGCGCCGATGCGCGCCACTGCAACATTGTTTTCCTGTCGGATTTCAGGCGCGACCTGCAGCGCCACGGACTGCCCTGCCCGCATAACCTGCCAGGGTTGCGGCACAACGGCGCCCTGACTTGCGCCTGGCGATTGGGCATGGGCACGAATCGTTTCGCGCAATTGCTGGCCATCAACGATCGAGATATCGCCAATGCGCTGGACCACATCGCCCGCCTTGAGGCCTGAGTTTTCAGCGGCGCTGGCCACCATGACCTCCCCGATCACCGGTGCGGTCCACGGACCGACAATGCCAATTTTTCGGAACAACTGGGCATCAGCATCAGCTGCATTGAGCTTGCTGAGCGGCAACACAACCGTTCGTGTCGATGCGCTGGCGTCGTCGCCTAGCACCAGCTGCAAATCCCGCCCATCAAGCGCGCCCTGGGTCAGGCGCCAGCGCAGGTCTTCAAACGAACGAACTGTTTGCAGCTCCTCGCCGTCGAAAGCCGCCTTCTGGACAATCTCGCCGCCGCTCAGCCCGGCCCGCTCTGCCAGAGAGCCGGCCACCGGAGTGGCCAGAATCGCCTTGGGTTCTTGCACACCACTCCAGTTCACCACCGCATACAGCAGCACGGCCAGTAGCAGGTTGGCCAGCGGCCCGGCCGCCACGACCGCGGCGCGGGACTTGAGCGGCTGGGTATTGAACGCCAGATGGCGCTCGGCCGGATCGACCGGCGCTTCCCGTTCGTCGAGCATCTTCACATAGCCGCCGAGCGGCAGCATGCCGATGGAAAAATCAGTGTCCTTGCCCTTGAGGCGCCAGGTGAATATTGGCTTGCCAAAGCCGATAGAAAACTTCAACACCTTGATGCCGCAGGCCACGGCTACCCGATAGTGACCGTATTCGTGCACGGCAATCAGGATTCCAAGCGTCACCAGAAAGGAAATCAGCGTCAGCATGTCAGGACTCCAGTCGTTCGGCAATATGACCCGCAACCCGGCGCGACTGGGCGTCGAGCGCCAGCAGGCCTTCAATATCGTGGATATCAGAGACGCAAACCGCTTCAAGCGTTGCATGGTTGACCTGATGAATCTGGTCAAAGCGGATTCGCCTGTCCAAAAATGCAGCCACTGCTATTTCATTGGCAGCATTCAGGACGGCGGCGCTACCGACGGGCGCCTTGAGCACCTCCCAGGCCAGCGTCAGGCCCGGAAAGCGCGCAGCGTCGGGGACTTCAAACGTCATGTTCGCCAGGTTGGTGAAGTCCAGCGTCTTGGCCCCGGAAGTGATGCGCTCGGGCCAGGCCAGGCCATAGGCAATCGGCACCCGCATGTCGGGCGTTCCCAATTGCGCCACCACCGAGCTGTCGTGGTACTGGACCATGGAATGGATGATGCTTTGCGGATGGATCACCACTTCGATTTGCGTCGGTGCCATGCCAAACAGGTATTTGGCCTCGATGACTTCGAGCGCCTTGTTCATCATGGTGGCTGAATCGACCGAAATTTTGCGTCCCATCACCCAGTTCGGGTGCGCGCACGCCTGTTCGGGGGTGACATGGCGCAAGCTGGCAGGCGCGTGGGTGCGAAATGGGCCGCCTGACGCGGTCAGGATGATTTTTTCAACCCGGCGCGGCCAGCTTGCCACATCATCGGGCAGCGACTGGAAGATGGCCGAATGCTCGCTGTCAATCGGCAACAGCCTGGCCCCCCCGGCTTCAACGGCCCGCATGAACACGTCGCCACCGACCACCAGTGCCTCCTTGTTGGCCAGCAGCAGGCGTTTTCCGGCCCGTGCCGCAGCCATGCAGGACGGCAACCCGGCAGCGCCCACAATCGCCGCCATCACGGCATCGACCTGATCGTGCGATGCTATCGTTTCAAGAGCATCCTGCGCACACAGGACTTGCGCAGACAGCCCATTTGACTTGATTTTTTCAGCCAGCAAGCGGGCATGCGGCTCGCTGACCATCACGGCGTACTGCGGTTTGAACTGCGCGCACTGGGCAAGCATGAGATCGACCTGTGTGGCGGCACTCAACGCAAACACCTCGAAACGGTCAGGGTGCCGTGCAATCACCTCCAGCGTGCTGACGCCAATGGAGCCGGTAGAACCCAGGACGGTAATGCGCTGCTTTTCGAAAGTCATGGATGAGAGGGTCCAGCCGCAAAGGGTTACAGGGTGATCAGCATCATGGCCAGCGGCAAGGTGGGCAACAGTGCATCGACACGGTCGAGCACGCCGCCATGGCCGGGCAGCAGACCGCTGGAATCCTTGACACCGGCGCTGCGTTTGATCAGCGACTCGACCAGGTCGCCCACCACGCTCATGGCCGCCAGAAAAATAACAGCCAGCAGCATCAAGGCGATGCCGTGACGCTGGGCCAGTTGGCTGTAGAGCGTATTGCCGCCCCAGAAAACCCAGGCCAGCGAAAGCGCAACCACACCGGCCATGCCGCCCCAGACCCCTTCCCAGCTTTTGCCGGGACTGATGGACGGCGCCAGTTTGCCCTTGCTGAAGCGACCACCCAATGCACGGCCGGCGAAGTAAGCAAAGATGTCAGCTGCCCATACCAGCACCAGCACTGACAACAGGAACTCAATGCCCATGACACGCGCCTGGGCAATCGCCAGCCACGCCAGCCACAGCGCGACCAGTCCGCCGCAAAGACGCAACGCCTTTGGAATTCTGGACCAGCCGGCAACGCCGACACGCAAAAGCCAAGCACCTGCCACTACCCAGGCAGCACCTGAAGCAGCCCAAAGAAGAGGCAGCGGCCGATCAAGCAAACCGCCGTACCATGACAAGCCGCAGGCCAGGACGCACAACGTTGCCAACGCGAATGAGCCGTCCTGCCCGAAGGCATTGAGCCGGCCCCACTCCCAGGCTCCTGCGGCAATCATCAGCAAGGCCAGGACGCAAAAAGGCACCGGTGTCCTGTAGAAAAGAGCAGGAAGCAAAATCGCCAGCAGAACGATAGCAGTGATGACACGCTGTTTAAGCATCAGGCAGCGTTTTCAGTGGAAAGCTTGTGCGGCGTGCCCAACTGGGCCGAGGTCTTGCCGAAGCGGCGTTCGCGTGCGCTGTAGGAGGCAATCGCTTCGTCGAGCGCCGCATCGTCGAATTCAGGCCAGAGGCGATCTGAAAAATACAGTTCTGAATAAGCAGCCTGCCAAAGCATGAAATTGCTGATGCGCAGTTCCCCGCCGGTGCGGATCAGGAGATCGGGATCCGATACATGCGCTAGCGCCATTGCCCTGTCCAGGGACTGCTCGGTGATGGCTTCGCCCCGGCTGGCCAGTGTCTGCGCCGCTTGGGCAATGTCCCAGCGTCCGCCATAGTTGAAACACACATTGAAGATCAGTCGATGGTTTCCCGCTGTATTGAATTCGGCCTTCAGCAGGCCAGCTTGGACTTTTTCGGAAAGCCGTTGGCGATCTCCGATGAAGTGAAGCTGGACACCGTTGGCGTTCAGGCGTGGCACTTGCTTGGCCAGCGCGAGCACTAGCAAATCCATCAATCCAGATACTTCGTCCGACGGCCGGTTCCAGTTTTCGGAGGAAAAAGCAAACACCGTCAGCACGTGGACACCACGCTCAAGGCAAGACTTCACGCAGTCACTGAGCGCATCAACGCCCTGCTTGTGACCTGCAATGCGTGGCAAAAAGCGTTTCTTGGCCCATCGGCCATTGCCATCCATGACGATAGCAATATGGTGTGGAACGATCAGGGCGGAAGTGGCCATGGGCTGTTTCGGGCCAGATGAGGCGAGGTCAAACCGCCATCAGGTCATGTTCCTTGCTGGCAACCATCTTGTCGACCTCAACAATGAAACGGTCAGTGGATTTCTGGACTTCATCCTGGGAACGGCGTTCGTCGTCCTCGGAGGCCAACTTGTCCTTGACCAGTTTCTTGACGCCGTCATTGGCATCGCGGCGAAGGTTGCGGATGGCCACTTTGGCATGCTCGCCCTCGGCACGCACGACTTTGGTGAGTTCCTTGCGGCGCTCTTCGGTCATGGCTGGCATCGGAACGCGGATCAGGTCGCCCTGCGACGCCGGATTCAGGCCCAGATCGGAATCGCGGATGGCTTTTTCGATCTTGGCGCCCATTGCTTTTTCCCATGGCGAAACGCTGATGGTCCGGGCATCGAGCAGCGCCACATTGGCCACTTGGCTAATGGGCACCATCGAGCCGTAATAGTCCACATGCACAGTATCCAGCAGACCGGGGTTGGCACGGCCGGTGCGAATTTTGGTCAGGTTGTGCTGGAAGGACTCCAGGGATTGCTGCATTTTTTGCGTTGCCTGCTGCTTGATCTCAACAATGCTCATTATCGAATCTCCTGATAACTGAATTCAAAAAAATGCAAAACCGCTCTCATGCGCCAGACAAGTTCAGACGTGGACCAGGGTACCCTCATCCTCGTCCATGACCACGCGCTTGAGCGCACCATGCTTGAAAATGCTGAAAATCTTGATCGGCAGTTTTTGGTCGCGGCACAACGCGAACGCCGTGGCATCCATCACTTCAAGATTTTTTCCGATGACTTCATCAAAACTGATGTTGGTGTAACGAGTTGCCGTAGGATCCTTTTTCGGATCTGCGGAATAAACACCGTCAACCTTGGTCGCCTTGAGCACAATTTGGGCACCGATTTCAGCACCGCGTAAGGCAGCGGCCGTGTCGGTGGTGAAAAACGGATTTCCCGTGCCAGCCGCAAAAACCACTACCTTGCCCTCTTCCAAATATTGCAGAGCCTTGGGCCGGACATAAGGCTCGACCACCCGCTCGATGGCAATGGCAGACATCACCCGGGCAATCAGGCCGGCCTTGTCCATGGTATCGCCAAGCGCCAGGGCATTCATGACCGTGGCCAGCATGCCCATGTAGTCGGCCGTAGCGCGGTCCATGCCAACTGATCCACCAGCCACGCCGCGAAAGATATTACCGCCACCGATGACCACAGCCACCTGGACGCCCATGCGCGTGACCTCGGCAATTTCCTCCACCATGCGAACGATGGTTGCGCGGTTGATGCCGAAGGCGTCATCGCCCATCAGAGCCTCACCTGACAGTTTTAACAAGATGCGCTTGTAGGCTGGCATGCAGAGGCTTTCGTGATGGAATGAGTAGGAGAAAAAGGACCTTCCGGATGGACGCAAAGGCTCAGGCGCCTTTGGCGGCGGCCACTTGGGCAGCAACTTCGGCAGCGAAGTCGTCAACCTTCTTTTCAATGCCTTCACCGACGACATACAAGGTGAAGGATTTGACAGTGGTCGCCTTTTCTTTGAGCATCTGCTCGACAGTCTGCTTGTCGTTCTTGACGAACGTCTGGTTGTTCAGACTGACTTCCTTCAGGTATTTCTGAACGCCGCCCTCGATACGCTTGGCGACGATCTCAGCGGACTGGATTGGCTTGCCAGCGGCCTGCGCGACCGACGCGTCTTCCGCAGCCTTGGCAGCAGCGACCGAACGCTCCCTGGCGACCAGATCGGCCGGCACATCGGCGCTGGACAAAGCCACGGGCTTCATGGCGGCCACATGCATGGCCACGTCCTTTGCAGCGGCTTCGTCGCCTTCAAACTCGACCACCACACCAATGCGCGTGCCGTGCAGGTAGGCAGCGGACTTGCCATCGGCAAAGCGCTTGAAGCGGCGAACCGTCATGTTTTCACCGATCTTGCCGATCAGTCCGGTGCGCACATCTTCCACGGTAGGACCGAAGCCGTCCATGGACAACGGCATTGCCGCCAGGGTTGCCAAATCGGCAGGGTTATTCTTGACAATGCCTTCGGCGACCGCTTCAGCAAAAGCCAGGAAACTGTCGTTCTTGGTCACAAAGTCAGTTTCGCAGTTGATTTCCACCAGCGCGGCATTGTCGCCTTCGCGGGCCATGGCCACCACGCCTTCAGCGGTGATGCGGGATGCCGCCTTACCAGCCTTGCTGCCGAGCTTGACACGCAGCAGTTCTTCAGCTTTTTCGAAGTCGCCTTCAGCCTCGGTCAGCGCCTTTTTGCACTCCATCATCGGCGCGTCGGTCTTGGCGCGCAGTTCAGCCACCATCTTTGCAGTAATTGCCATTGCCATTTTTAATTCTCCGTAATTTCGTTTCGACCTGGAAGTGCGCTTAGAACAGCGTCCTTGGTCTCGTTAGCTTGCAAAAAAGGGGCTACGCGAGCCCCTTTTAAGCGCTTGGCCCGAGGCCATTGCACTTTAGGAGGCTGCGTTTTCCACTTCGACGAACTCGTCCGAGCCTTCGTCAGACACAGCGCGGACAACGTTGTCCATGGCGCTGGCGCGGCCTTCGATAACGGCGTCGGCAATTCCGCGGGCATACAATGCCACAGCCTTTGATGAGTCATCATTGCCAGGAATCACATAGTCGATGCCCAGAGGGGAATGATTGGTATCGACCACGCCGATCAGTGGAATGCCTAGTTTCTTGGCCTCGAGGATGGCAATCTTGTGGAAACCAACGTCGATCACGAAGATGGCGTCTGGCAGAGCGGTCATGTCCTGAATGCCGCCGATGTCTTTTTCAAGCTTTTCGATTTCGCGCTTGAACGTCAGCTGTTCTTTCTTGCTGATGGTGTCCAGGCCGGCTTCCTGCTGGGCCTTCATTTCCTTGAGGCGCTTGATCGAGGTCTTGACCGTCTTGAAGTTGGTCAACATGCCGCCCAGCCAGCGCTGGTCAACGTAAGGAATGCCGGCGCGCTGTGCTTCTGCAGCAACGGTTTCGCGGGCAGTACGCTTGGTGCCAACCATCAGGATGGTGCCATTGTTGGCGGTCAGTTGCTTGGCGAATTTCATCGCCTCCTGGAACATCGGCAGCGATTTTTCCAGATTGATGATGTGGATGCGGTTGCGATGGCCAAAAATGAATGGGGCCATTTTTGGATCCCAGAAGCGGGTTTGGTGACCGAAGTGGACGCCGGCTTCCAGCATTTCGCGCATGTTCGTTGACATAATTCATAACTCCAAAGGTTGTTTCTAAAACCAGCGCTTATCGCCGGAAGAATTTCCGGACAACACCTTGTGTGGCTGGTTTGCGATTTACCTTGCAAACGACCTTGTTGTCATTTGCAAAGGCTGCTGAGTATAACATTCCCTCCCCATGAACCTGAACACCTCCCCATCTCCGACCGACCTTCATGCCGCGCAGCAATCCGTCCAGGATGGGCAGAACAGCACCGAGGAAATCCTTACGCAGGCAGCGGCCATCGCCTTGGGCGACGCCTGCCGCCATGCCTTCATGCCCAACCAGGCAGATGGCACACCCAACGCATCATCACCTGACGCCATCAGCGATCCGGCTCTGCTACTGGCCGGCATTCCGGTTTCGATAAAGGATCTTTTTGATGTGGCTGGCCAAGTCACGATGGCCGGATCGACTGTGCTTGCCGCATCGCCGCCCGCCCAGGCCGATGCGATTGCCGTTGCACGTTTGCGCGCGGCGGGCGCGGTGTTGGTCGGCCGCACCAACATGGTCGAGTTTGCTTTTTCAGGAGTAGGCATCAATCCTCATTACGGCACGCCGGTGAATCCAGCCGATGTCGACATCGAGCGCATCCCGGGTGGCTCGTCATCAGGTGCGGCCGTCTCGGTCGCCACTGGGGCGGCTTTGGTGGGACTGGGCTCTGACACTGGAGGCTCGCTGCGGATTCCTGCAGCGCTGTGCGGCATCGTTGGCTTCAAAAGCACCGCGCGCCTTGTGCCGGTGGCCGGCGCCGTGCCGCTTTCGAGTAGCCTTGACACGGTAGGCGCGCTGACCCGCTCGGTGCGCGATGCGGTGGCGGTGCATGAAATCCTGTCGGCACGAACCGTCCAACTGACCGGCAAACCACTGTCATCGTACCGGCTGGCGGTCGTCCGCAACCTGATGCAGGACGGGCTGAGCAGCACGGTGGCCACATCATTCGAGAAAAGTTTGCAGCGATTGCGCCAGGCGGGCGCTCGGATTGAAGAGATACCGCTGGAGGAACTCGAAGAACTGGCCACCATCAATGCTACGGGCGGCCTGTCAGCAGCCCAGAGCCACGCCTGGCACCGCAGGCGACTCATCGACCACGAGGCGCAATACGACCCGCGCGTGGCGCTTCGCATCCTGCGCGGCGCCCGAATGAGCGCTGCGGACTACATCGACCTGCTGGCTGCTCGGCAGGACTGGATTGCACGCATGGAAGTGCGGCTGAACAGTTTTGACGCCGTGCTTTCGCCCACCGTGCCCATCGTCGCCCCGTCGATTGCCAGCGTGCTGCACAACGACGATGAATTCTTCCGCATCAATTCACTATTGCTGCGTAACACCTCGGTAGTCAATATGCTCGACGGCTGTGCCATTTCCATTCCTTGCCACACGCCGGGCCAGTTACCGGTGGGACTGATGCTGTGGCATGCAGCACTGCATGACGATGCAGTGCTGGACTTGGCGCTGCAGGTCGAGACAGCACTAGCGCATCACACATAACAATAGCAACGTTCACTTGCTGGTATGGCGGTAACAGCCTTTTTTATCAAAATATGAATCGCCTCCCAACGACATGGTGGATGGCTTGCCCCCCGTCATGCGCCGGCGCATGAGGGCAGCAGTTGTCGGTTCCGGCATCACCGCGGCATATGAATTGGCCATGGATGGGCATGAAGTCACGGTTTTTGAGCGCCGAAGCGCGGCCTCAAAGGAAGCCAGCATGACTGAACCGGTATCTTCGGCTCGGTTACGTCACGCCCAAAGCCGCACCGGGAATACCGGGCAAGGTGCTACGGGACCTGTTCAGCCACCATGCGCTGGTCTGGATCGCTAAGCGGCGCCAGCGCACGCGCTTTAGCGTACCTGTGGTTTGAAGGCTGGCTGAAATTGACCTGAAAGGATTTGATGGCAGCCACCTGATAAAAAACCCCGTTGTCATTGCGGACTTGTCCTACACGCTCTGTAACAGAGCCGTTGCGGCTCGGGCAGGAGAAAGCTTTACAGTGATTCCAGTCCCGGCATGTTGCACCGGGCAAATCATTCTGATTGGAGAACTCCTATGGGCATGTTCAGTTTTATCAAAGAGGCCGGCGAGAAGTTGTTTGGTCGCGGCGAAGCCAAAGCGGCCCAAGAAGCCGCAGCCGCAACACCCACGCCCGAAAATGTTGCCGCTCTGAGCAAGACTGCCGGCGATGCGATTGCTGCCTACATTAACAATCAGGGCCTGAAGGTCGAGGGCCTGCAGGTAAGTTTTGACGCGCCCAGCAGTACGGTGACGGTGGCCGGCGTGGCGCCCGACCAGGCGACGAAGGAAAAGGTGCTGCTGTGCTGCGGCAACGTGGAAAAGGTGGCTGCGGTCAAGGACATGATGACTGTCGCCAGCAGTTCGCCCGAATCGAAGATGTATGTGGTCGTCAGCGGTGACAACCTGTCCAAGATCAGTAAGCAGTTCTACGGCTCTCCCAACAAATACACACAGATATTCGAGGCAAACAAGCCCATGCTGAGCGATCCGGACAAAATCTATCCGGGACAGGTTCTGAGGATTCCACCTGATGCCTGACTCCCTGTAGCGCCTGCACACCAGGCGGTGCACTGATCAGCCCGGTTCGCCGGGCTTTTTTGCGCTTTTTGTCAGGACAAACGCTTTGCTGGAAAGCCCGAAATAACGGCAAACCTTCACAATGGCGGAATGCAAAAAATAGCCAGTCTCACAAGTCATCCGCTTTACGATGTTGCCGGTACACGCCTGATCGAGCAGCAGATGGCCGAGGAGCTCGCCCCGCACACGCTCATGCAGCGCGCCGGATTTTCGGTTGCGCGTCTCGCATTGGCATTGGCACCGCATGCACGCTGCATCTGGATCGCGTGCGGGCCCGGCAACAACGGCGGCGATGGTTTCGAAGCAGCGCTGCACCTCCACCAATGGGGCAAGTCCGTGGTCTTGACTTGGACCGGTTTGCCGTCTGGCAAGACTGAACTCCCGCTGGATGCCCAGGCGTCGCGCCAGCGGGCCCTGACGGCGGGTGTGGTCGTGGCCAGCAAGCCGCCCCCAGACTTTGATCTGTGCATCGATGCGCTGCTCGGCATCGGCGCCGTACTCGACCCGGCGCGGCTTGGGAGCGCCCTGATGCAGGAATGGCTGGATGTCATGGAATGCAGTCCGGCGCTGCGGCTGTCGGTCGATGTTCCGACCGGGCTGAATGCTGACACCGGCGCGCCAAGCTTCAAGACAACTACTAAATACATAGCAAATAATGCTTATGCAGCATGCGCAAACCGTCTTTTTACCTTGAGTTTATTGACATTGAAGCCAGGCTTGTTCACCGCCAGCGGACGGGACTGCGCAGGCGAGGTATGGTTTGACCATCTCGGGGCCAGCCTCGCGCACCCTGCCGACCAGGCATTCACCACCGAACCTTGCGTCTGGTTGCTAGGGGCAGACCGCACCTGCCAGACCTCGCGCGCTCAGGCAGCGCATGCCAGCCACAAAGGCAGCTTTGGCGATGTCGCGGTGATCGGAGGCGAATCGAGCGTCTCCACGCACATGACCGGGGCGGCATTGCTGGCCGCCAGTGCGGCCCTGCATGCAGGCGCCGGCCGCGTGTTCGTGGCTTTGCTTGGCAATGCGCCCGGTTTGCACGTTGACACGGAACAGCCTGAATTCATGTTCCGCTCGCCAGACGCGCTGGACATGGCAAATCAGGTCATCGTGTGCGGCTGTGGCGGCGGCCAATCGGTGGCCTCCATCCTTCCAAAGGTGCTGTCAACGGCCAAGAGGCTGGTACTGGACGCCGATGCACTCAATGTAATAGCCGCCGACCCGCAACTACAGATCCAGCTCAAGGCCCGACATGGCCGCGGCTACAGCACGGTGCTCACGCCCCACCCGCTTGAAGCGGCTCGCCTGATCAGCAGCAGCGCTGCGGCGGTGCAGGCCAACCGGCTGAACACAGCAGTTCAACTCGCCGAACGGTTCAGCTGTGTGGTGGTGCTCAAAGGCTCTGGAACGATCGTTACCGGACCGGCCCAGCTCGCCTGGATCAACCCGACCGGCAATGCGCTGCTGTCAACTGCCGGCACTGGCGATGTACTGGCAGGATTGATGGGCGCTTATCTGGCGAGGGGCCAAAGCAGTCTGGAGGCGGCTCACAACGCTGTGTTCGAGCATGGCCGGAGGGCTGATACCTGGGCCGCAAGCAGGCCAGGCATGGCCTTGACCGCGTCAAGGCTTGCCCGATGGCAGGCCGTCTAAATCAGGACCATCATGCCAATCTGGAGCACGACCAGCAGGACCAGGGCCGACAGGTCAACACCGCCAATGGTGGGAATCACCCGCCGGAACGGAGCCAGCAGCGGCTCGGTCAGCCGGGCAAGCAGCCCATACACCCAGGAGCCCGGCTGAACCCAGGACAAGATGGCATAGCCCAGGACCAGCATGAAGATGGTCTGCAGCGCAACCCGAAGCAGCATCTTGACGGCAATCAGGGGCAGCATCAGAAAAACTCCCGGCGTCCAATCCAACCCGTCTTCGCCAACATTACCCAAGACGCCAAACAGCAAGCCCACCAGCGCCGCATAGGCCAGCGCCATCAACGTCGCTGCCAGCACACTGGCCCAGTCCACGCGGGACTTGGTCCAAACCTTGGGCAGGGAACGGCGCAACGGCTTGATCAACCAGTCCGTCAAGGCCATCACGAAGCTGCCAGGCTGGCCAGTCATGCTGACGCGCAGCCAATTCATCCAGGCGCGCAGGAGCGACGCAGCAATCAGCACAAAAAAGACTGTTTCCAGCAGGAACGCGAGAATTCGGATCAGCATAGGTGTCCACCGGCTTGGTACATACAAGATTTCATACTGCCCTATCGACGGGGCTTGTTGCCATGTTTCGGTACCGCGCCGGCGGCTGGTTTTTTTGCCGCGGACTTGCGCGCTCGGGGCGGCGAAGGCAATGCACTGTCAGACGGAGCCTGGCGGCTCTTGTTGCCCAAGTCACGCTCGCTACGCCCGCCGTGCCGTGATCCGGGGCCGCGATCCTGCATGGGCAATTCGCCCGCAGCGCCGCCGGCCTTGTCTTTCATGGCCCGGCTCACCAGCCCTGCCTTGTCCTCACCCTCGTGCACCAGGCGGAAATCGATTTTCCGGCCATCCAGATCGACGCGGCTGACTTGCACGCGCAGCCGGGTGCCCAATGCATAGCGCATGCCGCTGCGCTCGCCGCGTAATTCCTGCCGGGCTTCGTCAAAGCGGTAGTATTCGCCGCCCAGTTCGGTGATGTGCACCAGACCTTCGACATACATGGCGTCGAGCGTCACAAAAACCCCGAAACTGGTTGCCGCCGTGACCACGCCGCCAAACTCCTCGCCCAGATGCTCGCGCATGTACTTGCACTTGAGCCACGCTTCCACGTCGCGGCTGGCTTCGTCAGCCCGGCGTTCATTGCCACTGCAATGCAGTCCAGCTGCCTGCCAGGCCAATTGGTCCACACTGGCTTTTTTCGGCTTTTCAGTCGGTTCCTTGACGCGGGCTGCCAGCCGCTTGGAAAGTTTGGCTTGCGCTTCGCCCGGTGTCGGTAACACCGGCAACTGGTATTTCGTCTTTTTAAGGATCGCCTTGATCACACGGTGCACCAGCAGGTCAGGATACCGGCGGATCGGACTGGTGAAGTGCGTGTAGGCCTCGTAGGCCAGACCAAAGTGGCCCGCGTTCATCGGCGTGTAAATCGCCTGCTGCATGGAACGCAGAAGCATGGAGTGAACCTGCTGCGCATCCGGCCGGTCCTTGGTCGCCTTGGCGATTTGCTGGAACTCGCCAGGCGCCGGGTCGTCGCTGACTGCCATGCCGATGCCGACCGCCTTGAGATAGTTGCGCAACAGCTCAATCTTCTCGGGTGTCGGGCTTTCATGGACACGAAACAGCGCCGTGTGCTTGCTTTGCGCGATAAAGTCGGCAGAGCAGACATTGGCCGCCAGCATCGACTCTTCAATCATCCGGTGTGCCACATTGCGGGTACGCGGAATAATTTTCTCGATCCGACCGACCTCATCACAGACGATCTGTGTTTCCGTCGTTTCAAAATCAACCGCGCCGCGCATGCCACGTTCCTTGAGCAAGGCTTGGTACACCTCGTGCAGATGCAAAAGGTGCGGCACGATTTCCTTGCGGTGCTGCGCTTCCGGTCCACGGGTATTGCTCAGAATGGCCGCCACTTCGTTGTAGGTCAGGCGCGCCTGGCTGAGCATCACTGCCGGGTAGAACTGGTAAGCGTGAACCTCGCCTTTGGCATTGACAAGCATGTCGCAGACCATGCATAGCCGCTCGACATGCGGGTTGAGCGAGCACAGGCCGTTGGACAGCTTTTCAGGCAGCATGGGAATCACGCGGCGCGGAAAATAGACGCTGGTGGCACGGTCATAGGCGTCAATGTCAATTGCGCTTCCGGTCTCGACGTAATGGCTGACATCTGCAATCGCCACCAGCAGGCGCCAGCCCTTGCTGCGCCCCACCTTCACGGGCTCACAGTACACCGCATCGTCGAAGTCGCGCGCGTCCTCGCCATCGATCGTCACCAGGGTGATGTCGGTCAGGTCAACCCGATGCTGTTTGTCGATAGGACGGACCGCATCGGGTAAGACACGCGCGAGCGCCAGCGCGTTGTCGCTGAAGATATGCGGCACGCCGTATTTACGCACGGCTATTTCGATTTCCATTCCCGGGTCGTCGATTTCACCCAGCACTTCCGTCACACGTCCCACCGGCTGGCCGAACAGGGCCGGCGGCTCGGTCAGTTGCACGACCACGATCTGGCCGGTCTTGGCAGTGCCGGTGGCGCCCTTGGGAATCAGCACATCCTGACCGTAACGCTTGTCTTCGGGCGCCACCAGCCAGACGCCGCTTTCCTGAAGCAGGCGGCCGATGATCGGATTCGGCGAGCGCTCGATGATTTCGGTGACTCGGCCCTCGGGCCGGTTCTTTCGGTCATGCCGCACGATGCGCGCCTTGACGCGGTCGTTGTGCAGCACGGCACGCATTTCATTCGGCGGCAGGTAGATATCTGCCTCGCCGTCGCTTCGCTGGACGAACCCATGACCATCGCGGTGGCCGGACACAATGCCCTCGAATTCAGCGAGGAGTCCGGCGGTCGCACCGGAATTGGAAAGATTTGTTTTGATAAGAAGTCTCTTTCATGGAATCGCGCTGGAGAGGACTGTCCCGCTAAAGCGCGTGAAGAATGTAAATTGGCCAGTTCCGTTTGATGTTGTATCAGTTTAGAACCAGATACTAGCCGCGATTTGTGAAAAGCCTATGTTCACGTTCAATGGAACGGTTGATCTGATTCAGGAATGAAAAACTGAGTCTGTTTTCGTGACGCCATTTCGTCACCGATCAACATTTTCAAATCTTGGAAATTTTTTAGGCACATGCCCGATATGCCACAGATGTAATGTTAAACTGCTTGCTGTGCCCGGGTGGCGGAATTGGTAGACGCGCACGGTTCAGGTCCGTGTATCGCAAGATGTGGAGATTCGAGTTCTCTCCCGGGCACCAAAATTACCTAAAATAAAAAAGCTACTGCTGACACAGTGGCTTTTTTTTCGCCTGCACGATGTTGAGGCTTGCAGCACATTCCCTGTGAAGTCAAGGAATGGTAAGAAACACAGAGGCCGAAAAGCCTCAGACAGGAACACCAATCAAGTCGTGCCCCTGTACACCCACGATGCGGGCACGCGTGAATTCGCCAACCTTCATGGTCTTGCTGATTTTTTCCGGTGGCAGCAACTTGACCACGCCGTCAATCTCGGGCGCATCCGCATAGGACCGCCCTGTTCCGCCCTTGCGTCCCAACGCAGGCGCATGATCAACCAACACCTGCATGGTTGCGCCAATGCGCTGATGGAGTTTCTGGCTTGACACAGCTTCGGCCACGGCCATGAAGCGCGCACGGCGCTCTTCGCGCACCTGGAGCGGCAGCATTCCCGGAATTTTGTTGGCGGCGGCACCTTGAACGGGGCTGTAGGCAAAACATCCGGCGCGATCAATTTTTGCCTCACGCATAAAGTCAAGCAGATGTTCGAATTCGGATTCGGTTTCGCCGGGAAAGCCGGCAATGAAAGTGCTGCGAATCACGATTTCTGGGCAAATCTCGCGCCAGCGCAAAATTCTCTCCAGGTTCTTTTCTCCGCTGGCCGGACGTTTCATGCGCTTCAGCACATCGGGATGACTGTGCTGCAAAGGTACATCCAGATAAGGAAGCACCTTGCCAGTCGCCATTAATGGAAGAATCTCGTCCACGCTGGGGTACGGATAAACGTAATGCAAGCGAACCCAAGCACCAAAAGGCGCGGCAATTTCGCCAAACGCCTGGACCAGTTCAAGCATACGTGTCTTGACCGGCCTGCCATCCCAGAAACCAGTTCGGTACTTCACATCGACACCGTAGGCAGACGTATCTTGGCTAATCACCAGCAACTCCTTGACGCCTCCTGCAAACAATGCCTGCGCTTCATTGAGGACATCGCCAACAGGCCGCGATACCAAGTCACCACGCATTGAAGGAATGATGCAGAAGGTACAGCGATGGTTGCAACCTTCACTGATCTTGAGGTAAGCGTAATGCCGGGGCGTGAGCTTGATGCCGGCGATTCCAAAGGCATTGGGCACCAGGTCCACGAAGGGATCATGGGGCTTGGGCAGGTTCAGATGCACTGCATCCATCACTTCCTGTGTCGCATGCGGGCCAGTAACCGCCAATACGCTGGGGTGCATCTGGCGCACCAGATTGCCCCCACCATCGCCTGTCTTGGCGCCAAGGCAGCCTGTCACGATAACTTTGCCGTTTTCGGCCAGCGCTTCGCCTATCGTGTCCAGACTTTCTCTGACCGCATCATCTATGAATCCGCAGGTATTGACGATGACCAGGTCGGCGCCCTCGAAGGTTTTGGAGGTCTGGTAGCCCTCGGCACTGAGCCGAGTCAAAATAAGCTCGGAATCGGTCAGGGCTTTGGGACAGCCCAAGCTGACGAAACCTACGCGCGGTGCGGGCTTGACAGGGGCAACAGGGGAAAGGGGAGATTGGGAAAGTACTTCGCTCATGGCTGTATTGTCTCAGAGCAGAAGAAAAAGCGATAAAGTCATGAATATCGCTTTCAAACCGATCAACAAAGCAGTTGCTTGCTAGCGCTTCAACCCCAGTGCGGCAAGCATTTGTTCGCTCTGCTTTTGCATCTGCTCCTGCATTTGCGTAAAGACATTTTTGGATTGCTCAACATAGGCACCCATCATGCCCTGCATCATGGGCGACTTCGCATTCACGAACTGCGCCCACATCTCCGGGCTCAATCCTTTGGACTGCTCTGCCATCTTCACCTGCAGGTCCATAAAACTTTGGACATTTTTTTCAAGATATGCCCCCATGAAGCTCTGCATCGCATCGCCGTAGAAACGAATGATGTTGGACAGTACGGCTTCTGTAAACATGGGCGCGCCGCCGGCCTCTTCCTCAAGAATGATTTGAAGCAAAATGCTGCGCGTGAGATCTTCGTTGGTTTTGGCATCCCGTACGACAAAATGCGTACTACTCATGACCAACCGGCGTACCTCGGCAAGCGTGATGTAGGCCGATGTCTCTGTATCATAGAGACGCCGGTTAGGATACTTTTTGATGATACGTGCTAGTTCGACGGGGTCGACAGCCGTTTTTTTGCTTTCGGTGCCAGAACTAGGAACAACAGAAGCTTCTCCTTTTGAAGAAGGTAAAGCGGTTAGCGAAGTAACGGATTTTTTGTTATGCAATGATGACTCCAGGAAATAACGACTGCCTGCCATGTTGGGCGGGGTTCGGTACATTCTAGGAATGTCTTGATCTACGCAATTGTTTATGAATTGTCTTTTGCAAATGTTTTTCTCGATGGAGACAAAACATACAAAGGAAAACCAATTCATAAAAATTGGTAGGCGCGATTGGACTCGAACCAACGACCCCCACCATGTCAAGGTGGTGCTCTAACCAGCTGAGCTACGCGCCTAAATATCTATTCGAAGCTCGTATTCTAGCAGTGCAAAACACGGGTATTGAAAGCGGCATAAAAATAAGTTCAATCAATTCACCGTCTTCGGGCTGTACGTACACCGGGTACATTGCCGACGATCCCGAGCACCTGGTGAAGCCGACCTGACTGAGGCACCTCGACCGTGAAGGTCATCCAGGCAGTTCCGCCGCGATTGTCCTTGACCGACTGGGTCTGCACGCCGATGACGTTCATTTTTTCTTTGGCGAACACTTCAGAAATATCGCGCAGCAGGCCTTGCCGGTCGGCCGCTTCCACGGCGACATCCACCGGGTAAACCGCTTTATCCGGAGCCTTGGCCGAATCCCATTCGACTTCAATTACCCGGTCAGGACTGCCACTGGCCATATTACGGAAATTGCTGCAGTCGCTTCGGTGGATGCTCACGCCCTTTCCCTTGGCAACAAACCCGAGGATGACATCCGGGGGCGCAGGCTTGCAGCATTTGGCCAGTTGGACCAGTAACGAATCCATCCCCACCACCAGCACACTGCCTTGGCCGCCTTTTCCGGCACTGCCGGACTTGTCGCTCTGCCGTGGCTTCTTGGCCAGGACAAACTCGTCTGGCGACAGGACGGGTTCTGCAGGCCTGAGCATGGTTTCAATGGTTCGCAGGGAAAACTCGTCCTTGCCCACCACCTCGAACAGATCGTCGGCTGTTTTGAAACCCAGCTGGAGCGCCAGATCCTGAAGCTTCATGGCTGTCTTGCCTTCACGTTGCAGGAGCTTTTCAACGGCTTCCCGGCCCTTGGCTACTGTCTGCTCTGCAGCCAGCGCGTTGAACCAGGCCCGCACCTTCGATTTGGCACGGTTGCTCAGCAGGAAGCCCAGTTCGGGATTGAGCCAGTCGCGGGATGGCCCGCCCTCCTTGGTCGTAATGACTTCAACCGTCTGACCGTTTTGCAGCGGCGTATTGAGCGGCACCATCGCGCCGTCGATGCGCGCACCACGGCAGCGATGGCCCAGGCTGGTATGGACGCTGTAGGCAAAGTCGACCGTCGTGGCGCCTTGGGGTAATTCCACGATGGCGGCATCGGGCGTCAACACATAGATACGATCTTCGAACAGGCCTTGGTTGGCATCGCGGGCGCGCTGCGCGGCTGGCGCGGAAAGTTCCCGCTCCCAGGCCAGCAACTGCCGCAGGACCGCGATCTTGGCGTCGTACTCTCCGCTGGCCGAAACGCCGGCGTAACCTTTGGTACCCGCCTCCTTGTAGGCCCAGTGCGCCGCCACGCCATGTTCGGCATGGTCGTGCATGGCCTGCGTGCGGATCTGGATTTCGACTGCACGCCCGTTTTTCTCACGGACCACCGTATGAAGCGACTGGTAACCATTGGCCTTGGGTTTGGCAATGTAGTCGTCAAACTCCCCGTCTATGGGCTCGAAACATGAATGCACAAAACCCAGGGCGGCATAGCAGCCCTTCACGTCGGCGGCAATCACGCGCATCGCCCGAATGTCGAACACTTGGTCGAAATCGAGCGATTTGCCGCGCATTTTCTTGACGATGCTGTAGATGTGCTTGGGCCGACCTTGCACCAGGGCGGCAATGCCGTTGCAGTTCAAGTCCCGTTCGAGTTGGATACGCAGGGCTTCCATGAAAACTTCGCGCTCGGCGCGTTTTTCATCGAGCAGCCTGGCGATCTGCCTGTAGGTTTCAGGTTCGAGGAAGCGAAAAGACAGGTCTTCCATCTCCCACTTGACCTGCCAGATGCCCAGACGGTTGGCCAGCGGTGCAAAAACATGCAACGACTCATGCGCCAATGCCCTCGGTGTGGCCTGCCGGCTGGCAGCGTAATAGCGCAGGGTCTGCAGACGGGAAGTCAGACGGAGCATGACCACCCGCAGGTCGCGGGAGAATGCCAGCAGCATCCTGCGCACGTTCTCGGTCTGGGCGGCGGGGTCGTCATGCAAATGGGACTTGCCGTCAACTGCACGCGTCTGCCGCTGCACATAGATCAGCTTGGTGGTTTCCACTGCCAGCGCGGCATAGCTGGGGCCAAAAGCCTTGGCAATCACGTCCAGCGGCTTGTTCAGGTGCTGGCAGGCGTGCACCAGGTAAGTGGCCGCCTGCATGGCCTCTGAGCCGCCAATGGATTTGAGAATCGCCACCACCGCGTCGGCATGCGCCAGAACGTTTTCGCCGGTGTCCATCACTTCGCAGGAAATCAGCGGTTCGGCAAAAGCGCGCGCGCGCGCTACCGCGTGCGGCTGATCGGCCAGGTTGTCCGCCGTGGCCATGACGATGGGACTGGGTGCGTCTGTGGAAGCCGAAAGGATATGCGTTCCGGCCGCTTTGTTTTTCATGAAATCTCTGTCGCCTTGTTGTCATTCCTCACCGGATCAGGAAACCTGTCACTGCAGCGACCTGGTCTTGCGCAAGCAGTGTTGGCGCATGCCCGACGCCGCCGAACTCGACCAGTCTGGCGCATGGCCCGCGCTGCGTCATGGACAGTGCAGTTTGCGGGCTCAGCAGATCGGATTGCGCTCCGCGCACCACCAGCGTTTCAGCCTGGATGGCATCGTAAAGCTGCCAGAGCATGGCCTCGCCCTGTTGCGCACCCTCTTCGTCAGCCAGCCTGAACGGAACGGCAATGGCCGGATCGTAGTGCAGCCGCAGCGGACTTGCGGCATCTGGCGCCACCGGCCTGACCATCGGCCGCGACAGTGCCAGCCATTGCTCGGGAGTGTGTGGGCCAAAACTGCTGGAGATGGTCCACATCGCATCGGCCGCTTCCTGAAGCGTATCGAAATGACCGGACTGCCCCAGGTAGGCACCAATGCGTTGAATCGCCCGCCATTGCAACGCGGGACCGACGTCGTTCAACACCAGTTTTCGCACCGGCGCCGGCAGCGGCAAGCCCGGCTGGCCACACACCACCATGCCGATCAACCCGCCCATGCTGGTGCCGACCCAATCGAGCGTGGCGATGGGCGCCTGCGCGTGAAGCTGCGCCAGCAACGCCAGCATGTCTGCCGCATAAGCGGGCACCTGGTAGCCCATCGGGTCTTTCAGCCACTCGCTTTCTCCCCGGCCTGCCACATCGGGACAGACAACGCGAACACCCGCCCCTTCCAATGCGCCGGCTTGCGCGCACAAAGCTTGCGCCAGCACGTCGAAGTCTCGGCCCTGGCGGGTCAGACCGTGCACGCACAACACCACATGCGGGCTGTCAGGTTGGCCCCATTGCCAATAGGCCATGCGGTGGCCGTCAGCGGCATCGGGACAGGTCACGTGGTTCAGGCTGGGCTGGGTCATGGTGTGGGTCTCAGGAAAAGGCTGGAGTAAGCTTGATGATTGTGTGTGCAGGTTTTGCGCCAACTGGCGCACCAAATGCGGTCCCGTTACAAGTCAACCATCGTAAATCATCCGGAGGAATTTCATGCTCAAAGGTAAAACAGCTCTTGTCACCGGCTCCACCAGCGGTATCGGCCTGGGCATTGCCAAGGCGCTGGCCGAACAGGGGGCCAACATTGTCCTCAACGGCTTTGGCGATGTAGACGGTCCCAAGGCCGAGATTGCCGCGCGGGGTGTCAAGGTCGCCTACCACGGTGCCGACATGAGCAAACCGGCCGAGATTGAAGCCATGATGAAGTTTGCCGCTGCCGAGTTTGGCCAGGTCGATATCCTGGTGAACAACGCCGGCATCCAGCATGTCGCCCGCATTGAAAATTTCCCGACTGAAAAGTGGGACGCAATCATCGCCATCAACCTGAACAGCGCCTTTCATGCCACGCGCCTGGCGTTGCCGGCCATGCAGGCAGCCGACGGCGGCAAGGGCTGGGGCCGCATCATCAATCTGGCATCGGTGCATGGTCTGGTGGGTTCGGCCGAAAAATCGGCCTATGTGGCGGCCAAGCACGGCCTTGTCGGGCTGACCAAGGTGACGGCGCTTGAAAACGCCACGTCCGGCGTGACCTGCAATGCCATCTGCCCGGGCTGGGTGCTCACGCCACTGGTGCAAAAACAGGTCGATGCCCGTGCCGAGGCGAGCGACATCAGCAACGAAGCGGCCAAGCAGCAATTGCTGGGCGAAAAAGAGCCTTCGATGCAGTTCACCACGCCCGAGGAACTGGGCGCGCTGGCGGTGTTTTTCTGCTCGCCCGCCGGCGCCAACATTCGCGGCGTGGCCTGGAACATGGACGGAGGCTGGGCCGCGCAATAAACCGGTTTGGTTGGTTGCCTCTCCTATTCAAGATAAAGATAGGAGCCCGCCACGAACAGGGCCGTAGTACGGCATGGCGGGCGCTGCCAACTGCGGCTTTATGGCAGAAATGGCATCACGCTTCCGACAGCATCCGGCTCACGTACTCGCCGATGGCCAGCGAACTCGTGAGTCCCGGCGACTCGATGCCGAACAGATTGACCAGCCCGGCCACGCCATGCGCGGCAGGCCCCTGGATCATGAAATCCTTTGCGGGCTCGTCTGGCGACTGGATTTTGGGACGCATGCCGGCATAGCCCGGCAACAAGGCGCCGTCTTTCAGGTCCGGCCAGTACTTGCGCACCTCGGCATAAAAGGCATCGCCGCGCGCCGGATCCACGACCAGATCATCGGCCGATTCAACCCACTGGACATCGGGTCCGAACTTGGCCTGTCCGCCCAGGTCGATGGTCAGGTGAACGCCCAGCCCTGCGGCCTCCGGTACCGGGTAGATGAGCCGGGAAAACGGCGAGCGGCCGGCCAGGGTGAAGTAATTCCCTTTGGCGTAATAGCTGGGAGGCACCGCCTGCGCAGGCAGTCCGGCAAAGCGCCGCGCCAGCGCCTGTGCCTGCAGTCCTGCCGAATTGACCACCCACCTGGCCTGCAATTCGGTGCCGTCCATTGCTACCAAAGTGATAGCGCCTGGTGCACATTGGGCTTGCGCCAGAGGCGAATTAAGCACCACAAGCCCGCCCGCATTCTCCAGGTCGCCCTGGTAGGCCAGCATGAGCGCATGGCTGTCGACGATACCGGTACTGGGCGAATGCACGGCAGCCACGCATTGCAGCGAAGGCTCCAAGGACTGGGCTTGCTCGCGCGACATCAGCACCAGGTCATGCACGCCGTTGGCTGCGGCTTTCCTGATGATGCCCTGCAACTGCGCCACCTGCTCGTCGCTGGTGGCCACCAGCAGCTTGCCGCAGCGGCTGTAGCCCACGCCACGCGCCGCGCAGTAGTCGTAGAGCATGGCCCGGCCCTGCACGCAGAGCAGGGCCTTGAGCGAGCCCTGCGGGTAATAGATTCCCGCATGAATGACTTCGCTGTTGCGCGAACTCGTACCGGTGCCGATGGCGTCGGCCGCTTCCAGCACCATTACCTCCCGGCCCTGCAAGGCCAGGGCACGCGCGACGGCCAGCCCCACCACGCCCGCACCAATCACCACGCATTCGATTTTTTCCATCAAGCCTCCTCAAAACCTTCAATCACATTGACCGCATTGACCCCCAGCGCGGCCGCCGCATAACCGCCTTCCAGCACAAAGACCGTGGGCAGGCCCAGCGCACCCAGTCGCCGGCCCAGCCGGCTGAAATCGCCTGACCGGAGCGCGAATTTCGAAATCGGGTCTTCTGCGAATGTGTCCAGACCCAGCGCGACCACCAGCGCATCGGCGCGGTAACGGCAGATGCGCTGGCACGCCTGCTCCAGCGCCTCGAACCAGCGCGATGCGGCGCAGCCGGCAGGCAAGGGCAGGTTCAGGTTGAAGCCTTCGCCCTCCCCTTGTCCGGTCTCGTCGGCATGGCCCAGAAAAAACGGGTACTCGGTCAGCGGGTCGCCATGCACGCTGATGCACAGTACATCGGGGCGCCCGTAGAAGATGCTTTGCGTGCCGTTGCCATGGTGGTAGTCAACGTCCAGGATCGCCACGCGCCCAGCCCCGGCGTCGCGCATTGACTGCGCCGCCGCTGCCGCGTTGTTCAGGAAACAGTAGCCGCCCATGAAATCGGCACCTGCATGGTGCCCGGGCGGGCGGCTGCAGCAAAAGGCCGCGCGTATGCCGCCGTGGCCCGCAGCCACCAGGGCCGCGGCGCTGGCCGCTGCATCGGCGCCAGCCTTCGCGGCCTGCCAGGTGCCCGCCGAAAGCGGCGAGCCGTTGTCCATGGAATACAGGCCAAGACGCGCGATGAAATTGAGCGGCTCAATGTCGCTGCGAAGGCTGCGAACCGGCCAGATGGAAGGAAAAGGCTGGCAGCGGTCATTGCCCGGTGCCAGTGCGAGCCAGTCACGCCAGGCATGCTCCAGGAAGTCCAGGTAGCGCGGCGCATGAACCGTACCCAGTACGGCGCGGCTGTCAACCTGGGCGCTCTGCAAATGATGGCCACGTTCGGTCAGCCGAGCCTTGACGTATTCGGCACGTTCCGGGGTTTCAAAGCAGGCCACGCGCTCGCCCCGGAAAAACTCAAATTCCGGTGCATGCGCCTGATGGCTGTCATTGAAAAAAGTGATCATCGGTTGTGATCCGGAAATGCGAACCCGCAACGCCCGCATGGAAAAAGACAGACTTTGCAGCAGCCTGGCACGGTCACAGCTGCCGGGGATCGGTCTTGAGCAGCATCTCGACCAATGACCGCAGATGCGTCTTCAGCGTGTCAAAACCGGCCGTCAACTCGAGTGTTTCCTCGTTCATGTAGAGCTTGCGGTTGATTTCAAGCTGAATGCTGTGGCGTTGTGATGCCGGGTCGCTGTAGCGCCGCACCAGTTCCACGCCTTTGTACGGATGGTTGTAGGCCACGCGGTAGCCCAGCGCCGTCAGATGCGCGCAGACCCGTTGAGACAAGGCCGGGATGGCAGTGCTGCCGTCGCGGTCGCCGACGACGAAGTCGGCGTGCTTTTCGCCCGGGAAATTGGTCGCGTGGCTGGAGGCGATCGCCGGCATCGAATGGCAGTTGACATGAAGGCTATAGCCGTGTCCAGCATGCGCCGCATCAATCGCCTCGGCCACGGCCGCATGGTAGGGCTTCCAGCAGTGTTCGATGCGATGCATCACTTCTTCCACCGACAGGCTGCGCTGGTAGATCGGCAAGCCGTCGTCCGTCGTGCGCCAGATCAGCCCCTTGCCGAGCCGTACCTTGGAAAGCACGACCGGATCAATTGCGACCGGGTCAGGCCAGGGCTCGTCCAGCAGGGAAACATCGAGCTCCGTGGTGTTGCGGTTGGCATCGAGGTAGCTGCGCGGAAAATGCGCCTCGATCCAGTGCGCGCCCAAACCGGGCGCAAAGTCGTAGAGCTTTTCAACATGCGTGTCTTCGGCCTTGCGCAGAATCGACGTTTCGCAGGTGTACAGGAAGTCCGGGGGATAAACGACACCACTGTGGGGTGAGTCAAGCACCAGCGCACTGTTGCCGGGAAGATAAGTGATGAGCTGCATGATGCGACTTTATCAGCAGCCTTCGCGCTGCGCACAAGCAGGTTGAAGGCAGTTGCGGAGGGTCGAAAAAAGGCGGGGTCAGCCAAAGGTTTTAGAAAATCCTCTTAAACCAGCCTTCTGTCCTACAAAGCTTTGCCTGTTGCCCCCACAGTCGCAACAGCCCGTTTCCCTAAAATTAATCAATAATTGTTGCCCGAAGTTCTGGTCACAACTCGGTGCCTGCCCCACTTACCCACCTAAGGAGCATCATGAAATTAACCAACCGTAGCTTTTCAGCCGCCATCCTGTCGGTCGCTGCGATCGCGGCCGCTGCGGGTGCACACGCCCAGAGCAATTACGCCTTGTATTCCCCCGGAGCGAGTTATGCGGGCCTGAACCTTGGTTCATCAAATTATTCGCTGGGCAGTGGAATCGGGCCTTTTGCATCGGATGACACCGACACGGTCTACAACATCTACACCGGCACGTTCTTTACCCCGAATTTCGGGTTTGAACTGGGTTACACCAATTTCGGCAAGATTCAGCGGGCCGGCGGCAACACCAAGGCCGAAGGCATCAACCTCAGCCTGGTCGGCCGGGCACCGATCACCCAGTCGTTCAACATTTTCGGCAAGCTTGGCACCACCTATGGCCGCACCGACGTGTCGGCGCTCCCGGGCTCGCGTGTCACCTCGGGCAAGGAAAACGGCTTTGGCGTTTCGTACGGCATCGGCGCGGAATATTCCTTCAATCCTCAGCTGTCGGCCGTATTGCAGTACGACGAGCACAAGCTGAAGTTCGCCGGCGACGGGCGCGACCGCGTCAATGCCACCACGGTTGGCCTGCGTTACCGTTTCTAAGCTTTTCGCCTCGGCTGGTGCCGGGAATCCAGGGCCTGTAAACCGTTGTTTGCAGGCTTTTCGCTTTTATACTTGCATTATTGCTATTGAATACATAGCATGCGCCCTTATGCATGCTGCAGAAATGGCAGATTCGGTTGCTAGTTAGTTTCCAAATCAATCCGGTATGACCTTGCCTGACCTTGTGGCCCGGTTGAACGGTCAAAGGCTTCACGCCAAGGTAAGGATTGATTCAAAGACGGAATCAAATCCGGCAGTCATGTCCACTTGGTCCGTTGCAATCCGGTGGCCCCCCGATCAGCGAAAATGCGTTTTTTTTGCGCTCTTGCTCGACTCCAGAACAGAATCCCGCCCCATGCATCCCGACAAGTCAGTCAGTGAACGTTTTTTCCAGGCTTTGCTGTTCGAGGTGCTGGCCATTTCCATTTGCGCGCCGCTCGGTGCCTGGCTTCTGGGTTACCCGCTGGCGCATATCGGATTGCTGACACTGATGATCTCGCTCATTGCGATGAGCTGGAACATGCTGTTTAATTTCCTGTTCGACCGCACCCAGCGCCGCCTGGGCTTTGACCGGACAATGGTGGCGCGCACCGTTCATGCCGTGCTGTTCGAGATCGGACTGGTGCTGGCGATCGTGCCACTGGCCGCTTGGTGGCTCAACATTGGCCTGTGGCAGGCTTTCGTGCTGGACATCGGCATTGCACTGTTTTTCCTGCCTTACACGTTTTTCTTCAACTGGACCTACGACGTGCTGCGGGCACGCCTGATTGCCCGAAAAATCCGGCGCGCCCAAGCGGGAGCATGACAGCGCATCAGCCCATGACAGCGCGCCCAAGCGGCAACTCGCTGGACTCGACGCATTCGAAACAGCCGCTGGCAGCCTGAAAATCCCAGCGCTCCAGGCGGCACGAAGGTGGCTCGCCAGGGCCTTGACAGCGCAACAGATTGACCGAATTGGGGATGCCCGCACGCACCCGGCTGGAAAGCGCAGTACCCGCCTGAACGCTCCAGAGCCGACGCTCCAGCCCGTCGAGGCGCGCCGACAGGTCGCACAGGGAGGGCAGGTGGATATGCCCTCCCATGACGATGTCTGCGCCCGCTTTTGACCATGCCCGCACGGCCGTTTCCCAGCCGCGCAGGCGGTCGTGCTGGTCCTCGGCATGCATCACATGCACCGGCTGGTGGACCACGACGATGCGCAGTTGACCCGGGTCGGAACGCTGCAATTCGGCCACCACCCGCTTGACTTGCGCGCCAGATACCTCGCCGTTCTTGTGCCGCCAGCGCCGCGTCGTCTTTACACCAATGACATGCAGCCAGGGTATCGACAGCACCGGCTCCAGCGCCGGGCCGAAAGCCTGGCGCAAGCGTGCATATGGCGTGAACAGACGCTGGTACAGGTTAAACAGTGGAATGTCGTGGTTGCCTGGTATGACCAGCCACTGCGGAATTGTCAGACTGTCGCAAAATGCACGCGCCTGAGCAAACTGCGACGCTCTTGCGCGTTGCGTGATGTCTCCAGACAGCACCAGCACATCGGGCCGCTGCTCCCTGGCAAGTTGCGCCAGCGCCTGCATCACTGCCGGCTGGACGGTGCCGAAATGCGGATCGGAAATTTGCAGCAGGCTGCTCACGGGCCAGCCCGGGTCAGGTCATCGCTCATGCAATCTGCGCCTCGTCTTGCGGCATTGGCACCAGCAGCAGCAAAGGCTCGGGCGCTACTTCAAAAACCAGCGGCGTCTGCATCCAGACGATTTCGCCATCGGTGGCCACCTTGATGCGTTTCATCCGGCGCGGCGTGACCGTCAGCCGGCGAAAGGAAAAACTGCGGATGTTCTCGGCTTCCCCGAGCCGCCCGAGAACGCCGCGCAACAGCAGGCCAAACAAGGCCAGCGTGCCTATCGGTCGAACCGCCACTGCAGCCAGTTGCCCCTGTTCCATTGCATCGGTTTGCTGCATATTGATGCCCGCCTGGACAAGCTGAAGGCGATTGTTGCCGACAAACAGCGTGGGCGTTCGCAAGGACACGGACTGGCCGGCCGACTCAATGCGCAGGTCAAGCTGGCCCCGGGCCTGCAGCAGCGTCGCCATGCCCGAGACAAACGCCACCAAGCGGCTGCGCCCGAACTGCTGTTTCCAGGCTTCACGGTCCTCCAGCAGCTTGGGATAAAGGCCAACGCTTGCATTGACCAGGAACAGCCGGCCATTGACTTTGCCGGCCTGGACCGGTGCGACGCGGCCCCTCAGCAGGACCTGGGCCGCCTGGCCGCTGTCCTGCGAAATCGCATTGTCCCGACCAAAATAATTGAAAGTGCCCTGGGGAATCACACCAAAAGGGCAGCCACTTCCGAGCACGGCATTGGCAACGGCATTGATGGTGCCATCGCCGCCTGCGGCCACCACTACGCCGCGGCGTGCCGTAGCTTGGTCCACAGCACGCCTTGCCAGCGTGTCAATTTTCTCGCTCCCTTCACATTGCAGGAATTCAAATTGACGTCCACCTTCCTGCAGCACGCGGCTGATGGTCTGCTTTTCCTCTTCGGCGTCGCGACGACCCGACCCCCCGTTGAATACGATGAACAGCGGCCCGTGGCGGGCGATTTCCTGGGTGTCGGTCATGCCGGAAGGATAAGCCGGCGTTACTGCCCCCGCTGTCAGCCAAATCCGCTTTTCAGGCCGGTCCCCGGGCTTGCCTTGCTACGCCAGGCCTAGGGACGGGCCGGCGAGGTCAGCATCTGCACGGATCCCGAAATATTGACAAGCACCGTGCTCTTTCCGGCCTCGACGGGCACCGGGGCGTCGGCCATCTCGGATTTGGCACTCATGGCCATCGCACGCGGACGCGGCATTGGGCCTTGGTCGTTGGTGTTGATCGAGACTTCGCGCAAGGCGTAGCCGCCAAAGCCGAAAGCGCTGGACACCTCGCTCGCCTTGGCCTTAAACCGCTCGATCGCCTGCGATTGGGCTTCGCCTTCGACCCGAGCGCGCTGCTCGCGGCTCAAGGCAAAGCTGACGCTGCCCAGGCTCAGTGTTTGTATTTTGCCGGCCGCACCAGTGATACGCGGAAAATCCTTGCCTTCAAGTACAAGTTCGGTTGATCCCTGCCAGCCGTTGATCTTGCCATCCTTGCCGTAACGCGGGTACAGGCTGAAATTGCCGGTGCGCACGTCCATCTGGCCGGGCGATGCGGCCATCCGGGCCTGCGTCAGCGCGGCGTCAAGCGCCTGCCTGAGCTGCGTTTGCACAGTGCCGGCATCCAGCCCATCGCGGCTCGTGGTCAGCGAAATCGACAACAGGTCCTGCTGTACCTCGACCGAACCACTTGCGGAAAGCTGAGCCACGTTCTTCAGCGCTTCATTCGGCATATTTTGAGCAAAACCGCCAGTTGCGCATATTGCAATTGCACATGCAGCTATTGATTTAGTAGCAGTCAGCATATTGGATTACCTTTGACTAAGACATAAAACGCACTCGAACCGTCAAAGACCGGTCTTCGGTCCAGGCCGAGACATAACGAGACCCAGACAACAAACTGCGGCTTCGCGCTCGTCATGCGTACAGCCGCTCAGCATAAGCCCACTAAAACCCGGTAGAGCCTTCCGGCCTGCAACGCCTTTTTTAAAACGAATCCTGTCAACGCGACCCTCCCACTACTGTCTTTACAGTAGCCATATTGGATAGAAGAAAGCAGCGATCCAGACCCCTGCCAGGGTAAATGGCATAAATAGAAATATTGGTAATAAAAAGTTTTATTGATAGAAAAAAGAGACATTGATTTTTTTCCGCCCTCAAAATGGCCTCTGTTACAAATTAAAAGACCACCATGCTCCAATCACAATCCAACGCCCGTGCCGACAAAATCCTGATTCTTGACGACGACGCACGCATTCGCGATCTGTTGCGCCGCTACCTGGCCCAAGAGGGATTTGACGTGATACTGGCTGAAGACAGCAAGGCGCTGAACCGCATCATGCTGCGTGACGCGGTGGACCTGATCGTGCTTGACCTGATGATGCCGGGCGAAGACGGCCTGTCGATCTGCCGGCGCCTGCGCGCGGCCAATGACCGCACACCGATCATCATGCTGACGGCCAAGGGCGAGGATGTGGACCGCATCGTCGGCCTTGAAGTCGGTGCCGACGACTATCTGGCCAAGCCCTTCAACCCGCGCGAACTGCTCGCCCGCATCCACGCCGTGCTGCGCCGCCGGCCCACCGCCGAAGTGCCGGGCGCGCCGTCGAGCGACCAGGAAGTCATCACCTTCGGCCCGTTCTCCTTCGACATGAGTTTGCGCACCCTGCAGAAAAATGGCGAGGAACTGCCGCTGACCACCGGCGAATTCGCCATGCTCAAGACCCTGGTCCGCCATCCTCGCCAGCCGCTGTCGCGTGAAAAGCTGGCGCAGCTGGCACGCGGCCGGGAATTCGAGCCCTTTGACCGCAGCCTGGACGTGCAGGTGTCGCGCCTGCGCAAGCTGATTGAAACCGATGCGGCGGTGCCGCGCTACATCCAGACCGTCTGGGGAATTGGCTACGTGTTCGTGCCGGACGGCAACAACTGAGCAACGTCCGGCTTTTTCCGGATTCCGGATTCAAACAAAGCCTGCCCCACGTCAAAAAGAGGCATGCCGGCCGGGTGATAATGGACAATTATCCTGCCAGCGCGCCGTTCCGGATTCAATGTTCCGTCTGAATTCCGAGGACGCCTGCCCTTTGCCATGCAAACTTCCCGCCCCTCCCCGCTTGAAACCGCACCTGCGCCGCTGGAAGTGCGCCCGCGCCGACGAATCAACCTGTTCTGGCGGACTTTTTTCTTTCTGGCGCTGCTGCTGTTCGGCTCGATCATTGCCTGGTTGCAGACATTTCGCTCGCTTGAGACCGAACCCCGGGCCATTCAAAGTGCACAACAGCTGGCGACTCTGGTCAACACCGCCCGGGTGGCGCTGCGCTATGCCGACCCGATCGGACGCGGCATGCTGATCAAGACGCTGGCCGAGGAAGAGCATGTGCGCATCTTGACGCGCGACCCGAAGGATGCCTTCGAGCCTTACGTCAGCGATGAATTCGGTGAGCGGATTGCCAATGAACTCACCCGTCGGCTTGGCAAAGGCACCGTGGTGGCCGGCGCCGTCAACCACAAGGAAGGTCTGTGGATCGGCTTCTCCATCGATAGCGAGGCATACTGGCTGTTGACCGATCCTTCCCAACTGGGACCGTCACGCACCAGTACCTGGGCGATCTGGCTGGTCACGGCGGCGGCGCTGTCGCTGGCCGGTGCCGCAGTGATTGCGCGCCTCATCAACCAGCCGCTCAAGCAACTGTCATTCGCCGCCAGCCGGATGCGCGACGGCGATTTTGACGCCAGCCGGCTTGACGAGCAGGTGGCAACCAGCGAAGTGCGCGAGGTCAACATCGGCTTCAACCGAATGGCCGCGCAACTCTCCAAAATCGAGCAGGACCGGGTGGTGATGCTGGCCGGCATTTCGCATGACCTGCGCACCCCGTTGGCACGGCTTCGGCTGGAAACCGAAATGAGTGTCGCAGACCCGGACGCGCGCCAGCACATGGTCGCCGACATTGCCCAGCTCGATGCCATCATCGACAAATTCCTCGATTACGCCCGGCCTGAACCGGCCCACCTGGAGCCCATCGTGCTCAACGACGTGATTGCGCAGTCGCTGTATGCGGTGGCCGACTACCCGGACATGAACGTCGCCATCAGCATTCCGGAAAACACCCGGGTGCTGGCCGACCGGGTCGATCTGTCGCGGGTGATAGCCAACCTGCTGGAGAATTCCAGGCGCTATGGCAAAAGCAGCGACACCGGCATGGCGCAGGTGGACATCTCGGCACGGGTCAGCGACGCCTGGGTGCTGCTGAAAATCCGCGACCATGGCAACGGCGTGGCATCCGAAGTGCTGTCCAGGCTCACCAATCCGTTTTTCAGGGGCGATGTCGCCCGTACCGAGGCGACCGGCGCAGGTCTGGGGCTGGCGATTGCCGAAAAAACCGTGCTGCGAATGGGCGGGCTGTTCAGCCTGTCCAATACCGGCTCCGGCGGACTGGCAGCGCACATCAAGCTGCGCCGGGGTTGAGCACAGGCGGCATCTTCAGGCATGGCATTTTTATAGTAAAAAAAGGCTTTTCCGCAGTATCCACGGGCATTCAAAGCTATCAATAAAGTAGCACTATGGCGCGAGCCTCCAGGCTCAGGCCCTGGCCGACAGGGCCGAGTTTCTCGGCGGTCTTGGCCTTCACGTTCACCCGGTCTTCCTGCAGACCCAGCGTCTGGGCGATCTGCAAGCGCATGGCCTGAATATGCGGTGCCAGCCGGGGAGCCTGGGCCACGATGGTGCTGTCAATGTTGCCGATACAGTGACCGCGTTCGGCCAGCAGCCGGCCGGTCTCGCGCAGCAGAACCATCGAATCGGCACCCTTGAAACGCGCATCGGTGTCCGGAAAATGGCTGCCGATGTCGCCCAGTCCGGCCGCGCCCAGCAGCGCATCAATGATGGCGTGGAGCAGCACGTCCGCATCCGAATGCCCGAGCAAGCCCAGCGTATGGCTGATTTCAACGCCGCCCAGAATCAGCTTGCGGCCGGGCACCAGTGCATGCGTGTCCCAGCCTTCGCCGATGCGAAAAGGGGGAAGTTGGGCGGGAGCGACTGAATTCATGGCGTGCGGCTTTCTTTGCAAAAATGGGTCAGAGGTTTGTGCAGCAGGCACCAAGACTCAAGCCGGCCGACGCCGGTTCAACAAAATGGCTTCGGCCAGCGCAAAGTCTTGCGGGTAGGTCACCTTGAAGTTTTGCGCGCTGCCGGACACAAGCTTCGGGGTCAGGCCGAGGGCTTCAATGGCGCTGGACTCGTCTGTGACTGCGCTGCCCGTACTTTCGGCGGTGTCCAGTGCCTGTAGCAAGGTACCCATCCGAAACATCTGCGGTGTTTGCGCCAGCCATTTGTCGCTGCGGTCCAGCGTGGCGGACACCCGGCCATCCACTTCGCATTTCAGCGTGTCCGGCAGTTTGTGCGCCAGCAGCCCGCCGACGTCATCGTGCTGGCAGGCGTCAATCAGCTGGTTGATCTGTTCCGGCGTCACCAGGCAGCGCGCCGCATCGTGGACCAGCACCCAGTCGCTCGCTTCAGCCCCGGCTTGGCGCAGCACGTCAAGCCCCTGGCGCACACTGTCGGCGCGGTGGGCGCCACCACAGGCCGCCACATCAAAACGCGCTCCGGCCCTTGATTCAAAAAAACGGTCGTCCTGGGCCACCACCACAAGTGTTCGAGCCAGCCGCCCGACGGCCTGGAACGCCGCCAGCGTGTGCAGCACCATCGGCAGGCCGTCGATGGCCTGGTATTGCTTGGCCTGTCCGCCCGCCATGCCGGCCCGGCTGCCCTGGCCAGCGCAGGGAATGAGTGCAAAAAAGCGGGCGCTGCAGCGGGTATCGGCGGGGTCAGTCATCATCGCCTCATCATAAATTCTAAAATCAGGACGATGCACCTTCCTTCACTTGTGACCGGCAAACGCTACACCCTGCCCCAACCCCTTGGCTCCGCCGACGCCCTGCTCCTGGCAAGCCTCGGGCAACGCGAAAAATCCGCTGGCAAGCTCACCGCCATCGTCACTTCGGATGCCGCCACCGCCCAGCGCCTGATGGACGAGATGGCGTTTTTTGCGCCTGACCTGCGTTGCGCGCTGTTTCCTGACTGGGAAACCCTGCCCTACGACGCTTTTTCGCCGCACCAGGACTTGATCAGTGAACGGCTGGCCACGCTGTGGCGCATCCAGCAGCGCAACAAGGACACCGGTGCTGACGTGGTCATCGTGCCGGCCACCACGGCACTGTACCGCCTGGCACCGCCCAGCTTTCTGGCCGGCTACACGTTTGAATTCAAGGTCAAGCAAAAGCTCGATGAAGCCAAGCTGAAAGGCCAGCTCACGCTGGCCGGCTACAGCCATGTCACGCAGGTCGTCAGCCCCGGTGAATACGCGGTGCGCGGCGGCCTGATTGACTTGTTTCCGATGGGCTCGCTGGTGCCCTACCGGGTGGACCTGTTCGACGACGAAATCGACAGCATCCGCACTTTTGACCCGGACAGCCAGCGCAGCCTGTACCCAGTGCCCGAAGTGCGCCTCCTGCCGGGACGCGAGTTTCCGATGGACAACGATGCGCGTGCCAAATTTCGCAACCGCTGGCGCGAACTGCTGGAGGGCGACCCGACCAAGAGCCGCATTTACAAGGACATGGGCAACGGCGTCGCCACGGCGGGCATCGAGTATTACCTGCCGCTGTTTTTTGAAGAAACCGCCACGGTGTTCGACTACCTCGGCAAGAACGCCACGGTGGTGCTGCACGGCGACCTGGAGCCGGCCTTTCAGCGCTTCTGGCAAGACACCAAGGACCGTTACCGGCTGGTCAAGGACGCGCCGGATCGCCCGGCCCTGCCGCCCGAGTCGCTGTTTTTAAGCGCCGAACAGTTTTATTCGCGCGCCAATGACTACGCCCAGCTGGCGCTGCGCGGCACGGTGGAAGACGTTGCCGACAACGCGCAGTTTCAAAAACTCAGCGAAATGGCCGTCGTGCGCGGTGCCGAAGACCCGCTGGCCGGCTTCAAGCGCCATGCCAAAAACACCGCCCACCGCGTGCTGGTGCTGGCCGAAAGTGACGGCCGGCGCGAAAGCCTGCTCGATTTTTTACGCGCCAGCAATGTCAGCCCGCCCGCCTTCGATTCGCTCGAAGACTTCCAGACGAGTGCCGAAAAAATCGGCATTGCCACGGCCGCGCTGAACACCGGTTTCAGCTGGCTTGAAGAAAGCATTGATTTCGTCACAGAGACCGAGCTGTTCGCCGCAGGCCCCACCACGCGCCGGCGCAACAAGCGGCAAGAGCAGGTCAGTGACGTCGAAGCGCTGATCAAGGACTTGTCCGAACTTCGCATCGGCGACCCGGTGGTGCACAGCGCCCACGGCATTGGCCGTTACCAGGGATTGATCAACCTGGACCTGGGCGAGAAAAATCCGGACGGCTCCCCTGCGGTACAGGAATTTTTGCACCTGGAATATGCCGACAAGGCGACGCTGTACGTGCCCGTCAGCCAGTTGCACCAGATCAGCCGCTACACCGGCGTCAGTGCCGAAGAAGCGCCATTGCACCGCCTGGGCAGCGGCCAGTGGGAAAAAGCCAAGCGCAAGGCCGCCGAGCAAATCCGCGATTCCGCCGCCGAACTGCTCAACATCTATGCCCGCCGCGCCGCGCGCGAAGGCCACGCCTTTCGCTATTCGCCGGGCGACTACGAGGTTTTTGCCAACGACTTCGGCTTTGACGAAACCCCCGACCAGCGCGCCGCGATTCATGCAGTGATTCAGGACATGATCAGCCCGCGACCCATGGACCGGCTGGTTTGCGGCGACGTGGGTTTCGGCAAGACCGAAGTCGCCCTGCGCGCCGCCTTCATTGCAATTACCGGCGGCAAGCAGGTCGCCCTGCTGGCCCCGACCACGTTGCTGGCCGAGCAGCATTACCAGACGCTGGTGGACCGCTTTGCCAAGTGGCCGGTCCGGGTCGCCGAAATGAGCCGTTTCCGTTCGGCCAAGGAAATCACCGCCGCCATCAAGGGCCTGGCCGACGGCACGGTCGATATCGTCGTGGGCACCCACAAGCTGCTGAGCCAGGACGTGAAGTTCAAGCAATTGGGCTTGCTGATCATTGACGAGGAACACCGTTTTGGTGTGCGCCACAAAGAGTCCATGAAAGCCATGCGCGCTGAAATCGACGTGTTGACGCTGACCGCTACGCCAATTCCGCGAACGTTGGGTATGGCGCTTGAAGGTTTGAGGGATTTAAGCGTGATTGCGACCGCCCCGCAACGCCGGCTTGCGATAAAAACCTTTGTGCGTACCGAAGGCAACGGCGTGATCCGCGAGGCCGTGCTGCGCGAGTTGAAACGCGGTGGTCAGGTTTATTTTCTGCACAACGAAGTCGACACGATTCAAAACCGCCGCGAAAAGCTCGAATTGCTGCTGCCTGAAGCGCGCATTGCCGTCGCCCACGGCCAGATGCCCGAGCGCGAACTGGAACGCGTGATGAAGGACTTCGTGGCCCAGCGCTTTAATGTGCTGCTGTGCTCGACCATCATCGAGACCGGCATTGACGTGCCCAGCGCCAACACCATTTTGATGAGCCGCGCCGACAAGTTCGGCCTGGCGCAGCTGCACCAGTTGCGCGGCCGTGTCGGCCGCAGCCACCACCAGGCCTATGCCTATTTGATGGTGCCCGACCTTGAAGGCCTGACCAAGCAGGCCAGCCAGCGCCTTGACGCCATCCAGCAGATGGAAGAGCTCGGCTCAGGCTTTTACCTGGCGATGCACGACCTGGAAATTCGCGGCACCGGCGAAGTGCTGGGTGAAAACCAGAGCGGCAACATGCTGGAAATCGGCTTTCAGCTCTACAACGAGATGCTGAGTGAAGCCGTGGCGTCGCTAAAGGCGGGCCACGAACCGGATTTGCTGTCGCCGCTTGGTGCCACGACCGAGATCAACCTGCATGCGCCGGCGTTGCTGCCGAACGACTTTTGCGGCGACGTGCATTTGCGCCTGTCGTTCTACAAAAAGCTCGCCACGGCGAAAAAGACTGAACAGATCGACGCGCTGCTGGAAGAAATCGTCGACCGCTTCGGCAAGCTGCCAACCCAGGCCCAGACGCTGATCGACGTGCACCGCCTGCGGGTGATTGCCAAGCCCTACGGCGTGGTCAAGGTCGATGCATCGCCCGCCGCCATCACCATCACCTTCAAGAAAGACCCACCCATCGAAGCCATGGCCATCATCCACCTGATCCAGAAAAACAAGCACATCAAGCTGGCCGGCAACGACAAGCTGCGCATCGAGCGCGCCTTGCCCGACGCCAAAGACCGGGCGCAGATGGTGCGCGACGTGCTGCGCAGTCTGGGGCAGCCGCAAAAAGAAGAAGCAATGCTGACACTATGACTGCGGAGGAAAACAATCTGGCGATTGTGCAAGCTGTCGACTCGGCCAGTCTGCCAGCGCAATCGCCAGGTTACGGCGAATTCCTTGTAGAAATCAAGTCACAGATTCGGCAGCGGCAATTTCAGGCTTTACGCGCGGCCAATCGAGAACTTCTGGCGCTGTATTGGTGGCTGGGTGAAAACATCAGCCAGCGCCAAGCCGCACTTGGCTGGGGCAAGGGCGTGGTGGAAAACCTGGCGCGTGACCTGCAGGTTGAGTTTCCGGGACGCAACGGATTTTCAGCGCAAAACCTCTGGTTGATGCGCCAGTTTTTCAACGAATACAGCGACAAGCCAAAACTCCAATCGCTGATTGGAGAAATCAGTTGGGCGAAAAATCTGCTTGTCATGGCGCGTTGCAAGGACGATCTCGAACGTGAGTTTTACCTGCGCGCTACGGCCCGCTTCGGATGGACCACCAACGTGCTGCGGCACCAGATCGACAACCACAGCTACGCCCAATACCTGAACCGACAGACCAACTTTGACGCCGCCGTACCGGACACCCTCAAGGCCCAGGCCCTGCTGGCGGTGAAGGATCACTACACTTTCGACTTTTTAGGGCTGGCTGAAGAACACTCCGAGCGGGAGTTGGAGCAAGCGCTGGTGCGCAACCTGCGCAGCTTTTTGAGTGAAATGGGCGGTGCCTTCACCTTTGTCGGCAACCAGTACCGACTGGAAGTCGATGGCAAGGAATACTTCATCGATCTGCTGCTGTTTCACCGCCGCCTGCGCTGCCTGGTCGCCATTGAGCTGAAAATTGGCGACTTCAAACCCGAGCACAAGGGACAGATTGAGTTTTACCTCGACACGCTGGATCAGCAGCACCGACTGGAAGGCGAAAACCCACCGATTGGCATCGTCATTTGCCGCAGTAAAACCAAAACGATGGTCGAATACGCCCTACGCACCATGACGCGGCCGCTGGGTATTGCCACCTATACCGTCACACCGCAGTTGCCCGCCAGTTACCGCAACGACCTGCCCAGCCCTGAGCAAATTGCTGCGCGCTTGCAAGGCTGGGCCGGGAACGACGACCAATAGATGCTTGCCGCCGGCTTTACAGCCTGAGATTTATATTAAATAAGCCTTTAGCGCACGCCAGCCTTGCGCCACCAGCTATCAAAATCGTAGTAACTAATCCCATGTCCACAACCATCCTGAACGCCCCGACCCCTGACCAGCGCAAGCTGGAGCTACTGCGCGAGCATTTTCCGCACGCCGTGGAAACCGACGCGCAAGGGCGCATCCGAATCAACGCCAGTGCGCTGCAACTTGCCCTTGACCCGACCAATCCGGCGGGGATTCAGGTGGAAGAAGACGGCTACGAGCTGCGCTAGGTTGGCAAGCGCGAGGCGTATCACAGCGCTTTTGAGAAGGTGAAAAAAATACTCAGCCCCCTGCCAGACGACAGCAAGCATTGGGACACCACCGGCAACCTGCTCATCAAGGGCGACAACCTGGACGCGCTGCGGCTGCTGCGCCAGAGCTACTTCGGCAAGGTCAAGCTGATCTACATTGACCCGCCCTACAACACGCAGAGCGACGCCTTCATTTACCGCGACGACTTTTCTGCCAAACAAAGCGAGGTGCTGGCGCAACTGGGCTACACGGCGGACAACATCGACTACATCAAGAACATCTACGGTGCCCGCACGCACAGCGGCTGGCTGTCGTTCATGTACCCGCGCCTGCTGCTGGCCAAGGACTTGTTGCGCGACGACGGCGTGATTTTTATCTCGATTGACGACAACGAGCAGGCGCAGTTGAAGCTGCTGTGCGATGAGGTGTTTGGGCAGGAGAATTTTGTCTGCACTTTGATTTGGAATAAACAGCATTCACAGCAACAAGGTCTTTTCAAAAAATACCATGAGCACGTCTTTTTGTATGGCGAGGACATAGAGGCTCATGAAAATATCTCGGGCGGGGAAGGGTTTATTGACGCAGGAGCAATGAAAAAAGTATCCAAGGCCAATCCAGCAAGTGATTTTTCTTTTCCTGCTGGTGTCAGGTTTGGTGCGCCAGATGGCACTGAGTTCAGCGGCACTTTTGGAGACGCTGAGAAGGTCACGGTCATCAAAGGTCGCTTGCTCGCCATCAACGGAAAAACTGCTGAGGAAGTTACTTTGTCGGCAGGCTGGACGCAGAGAAAACAAATGGAGAGCTTCTTCGCTGGAGAAGAAGTTTTAGATTCCAAAAACCAAAAGGTTGTTGAGTTCTATTTCAGCCCCACGGGGAAAATAAAGTGTTTGAAAGAGCGGTCGAAAGTTACCCCACCGACAATCCTTCCTCCCTACGGATTGGTCAGTGAACAATCCAGTTATCTAATGTCATTATTGGGCGCTAATGTTTTTGACACACCAAAGCCAGTTCAAATGATTCGTGACTTTGCCGATTGGCTTAGTGGAACTGACGATATTTGTCTGGACTTCTTCGCAGGCAGCGGCTCCACCGGCGAAGCCGTGATGCGCCTGAACGCTGAAGACGGCGGCAAGCGCCAGTTCATCCTCGTCCAGATTCCCCAGCCGATTGACCCCAAGGCACAAAAAGAAGCCCACACCTTCGTCACCGAAACCCTGGACAAACCTGACGCCACGATTTTCGAGATCACCGCCGAACGCCTGCGCCGCGCCGGTGCAAAAATCGAGGCCGAGCAAACCGAAAAAGCCAAAGCCCTCGCTTTGCTCCCGGCACAGCTTGAAGGTTTTTCGCCCGACACCGCAGCCAGTTCAGCCCCGGCGGCGCATGTCGATACCGGCTTTCGCGTCTTTGATCTGGTGGACGATCCCGATACGCTCATCCTGCAAAAACCGCTGCAGCAAGCCAGCCAGGCCGATGTGCTGGCCTTGCAAGCGTCCATTGCCACGCCCCAGCCGGCGCAACTGCCGCGCATTTTGTACAACCTGCTGCTGGCCGAGGGCTTGCCGCTGACGACCCCGATCCGCACGGTGATGGATGAACAGTTGTATGTGGCCACCAACGTGGCGTTTGTTGTGCGCGCCTTGCCGCTGGACGTGCTCACCGACACGCTGCGCGCCTTGCAGCAACACGCCGTGCCGCCCGCCTATCTGACGGTGTATGCGCCGTGGATTGCCGACGACAACTTCATGCTGGGCATCAAGACGATGGCCGAGACGCTGGGGTATTCAGAAGACAAACTGCGGCTGCGGGGCTGACAAATAAAATCGCTGCACCAACCAACCTGGACAACCTCTATGAAACCCTCTGAAGCTCTGGCAATCCATCGCAATGCGATTCGCAGCATTGTGCTGCGCCATCGTGCCTGCAATGCGCGTGTCTTTGGATCGGTTCTATACGGTGAAGATACGGATGCCAGCGACCTTGACATCTTGATTGACCCCACACCCGAAACAACGCTCTTTGACATTGGTGCCATTCGCCATGAATTGCTGTTGCTGCTGGGTGTTCAGGTCGATGTGCTGACGCCAAAAGCATTGCCTGAAAAATTTCGAGCATTGGTGATTGCCGAGGCGCAACCTATATGAGCCGCGACAAACAACGGCTTTCAGACTATCTGGGCCACATGCTGCAAGCGATTGAGCGCATCAACCGCTACACCGCCAACATGACGCATGCAGCGTTTCTTGACAACGAGATGGCCCAAGATGCGGTGATTCGCAACTTCGAGATCATGGGCGAAGCCAGCCACAACATTGAGGTGGACTACCCGGAATTCGCAGCCGCTCACCCCACACTGCCATTGTCATTTGCCTATCAAATGCGCAACGCCGTGTCGCACGGTTATTTCAGTGTTGACCTGGACATTGTGTGGAAAACAATTTCAAGCAATCTGCCCGCCTTGTACAAACAAGTACAAGACATCCGGCTGGTGCAGGAGCGCGCCGATGGCACGATGATTGAAGTGAAGCTCGATGACTTGTAGTTAATAGCTTAAAAGCTGCGATTTCACAAAAAAACCTGGGCCGAATGGCAAAAGCTGGACGACTCGGTACGCACCGTTTTCACACTCAAATTGGCTCAATGCCCATGACCGCCCAATTCCAGTACACCACCCTCGCCCACCAGACCCAGGCAGTGCAAAGCATTGCCGACGTTTTCAACGATGTGCGTTTTGCCGCGCCCACGAATGCGCAGAGCAACCCGTTCATGGCTCCTGCGGAAGCAGAGCTGGTCTTGCGTGGCAACATCGCTGCCATCCGCGAGCGCAACCATATCCATGCCGGTGAGGTGCAGGTGGCCGGCACGGCCACGCCCGCGCTGGGGCTGGATGTGCTGATGGAAACCGGCACCGGCAAGACGTTTACCTTCATCGAGACGATTCACCGGCTGCACAAGGACAAAAAGCTTGCCAAGTTCATCGTGCTGGTGCCGTCCAACGCCATCCGTCAGGGCACGCTGAAAAGCCTGCAAACCACGGCGGAATTTTTTGGCAAGCAGTACGGCCAGAAAATCAGCGTGTACAACTACTCGGCGCGCACGGTGCAGGGCTTCATTCACGCCGCCAATGCCGGGATTTCGGTGCTGGTCGCCACCTACCAGTCGTTTGCCGGCGACAGCAAAGTCCTCAACAAGCGGGGCGTGGAAGCCAACCTGTTTGGCCACGCCAAGAGTTTCATGGAAGCGCTGGCGGTGATTCGCCCGGTGCTCATCATTGACGAGCCGCACCGTTTCGAGGGCAAGCAGACGCAGGACTACCTGGCCAGGTTCAATCCGCTGCTGACGATTCGATTTGGCGCGACTTTCAAAGACAAGGCCGCCAGCGACGGCCTGAAATACAACAACCTGATCTACACGCTGGACAGCCTGGACGCCTTTCGCCAGCGGCTGGTGAAAGGCATCACCGTGGACACGGTGGGCACGGGCGCGGACATGGCGCAGGTGCTGTGCTTCGTCTCTAGCAGCGGCACGACCAAGGAGCGCGCCGCGCAAATAAGCTACCAGACGCTGGCGGGCAAGCATGCCAGCGCACAGCTGAAGGCCAAGGACAACTTGGGCGAGAAAACCGGCCTGGGCTTTCTGGACGGCCATGTGGTGGAAGCGGTGACGGCCAAGGAAGTGCGTTTTACCAACGATTTTGCGCTGCCGCTGGGCGAAGCCACGTCCTGCGGCATGCTGGCCGAGCAGATGCAGGCGTTGATCATCGAGCGCAGCATTTCAAACCACTTCGAGCGCGAGGAAGCACTGCATAAACGCGGCATCAAGGCGCTCAGCCTGTTCTTTATCGACTCGGTGGCCAAGTACCTGCCGGACGGCACCAAGCCAGCGGTGATCCGTGTGGCCTTTGAGCGCCATTACCGGGCGCAACTCACGCAGATGCTGGAAAAACCCGATCTGGACCCCGGCTACCGCGCGTATTTGGAACGCAGCGCAGCTGACATTGGCCGGGTTCACAAGGGGTACTTTGCCCGCTCGCACAGCGAAAAAGGCGAAGAAGAAGCCATCAAGCTGATCTTGCAGGAAAAGGAAAAACTGCTGTCGTTTGACACCGACTTGCGGTTTATCTTTTCAATGTGGGCGCTGCAGGAAGGCTGGGACAACCCGAACATTTTCACGTTGTGCAAGCTGGCCCCGAGCAACTCCAAAATCACCAAACTGCAGCAAATTGGCCGTGGCCTGCGGCTGGCCGTGAACCAGCAGTTAGAGCGCGTTCAGTACGACGACCCGGCGTTTGACGAAGTGAACGAGCTGGTGGTGGTGGTGCCCGCCAGCGAAGGGGATTTTGTCGAGGCGATTCAAAACGAGATTGCCGCGCACAGCGTGCAGCGCGTGGCGCGGGTGTTTGACGATGCGGTGCTGGCCGAATTTGGCGTGGCGCCCAGCACCCGCGTGGCCAACCGCGTGCTTGATGCATTGGCCGCGCTGGGGGTGATTTCGCTGGATGACGTGTCGGGTCAGGCAACCTTGCTCTTGGCCCGCACCGCCTATCTGGCACGGCGCGATGAAATTCTGGCGCGCCTGAAAACCATTAACGGCATTGAAGACCAGAACGCGGTCAACATGCAGGCGTATCTGGACACCTATTACGAAGGCTATGGAAAGGTCAAGCGCAAGGAAGACAAGGCAAAACCCACGCTGCGCCTGAACACGGGCAACTACCAGAAGTTCAGGGAACTGTGGGAAAACCTGAACCGCGATGCGGTGCTGCGCTATGAACTGGATGCGGCGCAGTTGACGGACAAAATCGTTACGCGGATTGCGACTGACTTTGAAGTGCGGCCGCTGACTATCAGCGTGACGCGCACCGAGTCAGTGCAAAGCCTGCACCAGGCCAAAAGCACGGAAACGCCTTATCTCATCTTGCCGCAGTCGGTCTATACGCTGTCGGAATTTGTGCGCGAACTGGCCAACCTGACCAAGCTGAGTTACCACACCGTCGCGCATATTTTGAGCCGCATGCCGGCGGACAAGTTTGCGCAGATTCGCCACAACGAGAACCGCGCCTTGAGCGCCCTGCGCGATGTGATGCTGGGTTGCATTTACGAATTGCTGGTCAACAAGGTGACATACGAGCTGCGCGAAGTGCGGGTTAAAACGTCGCTGACCGACAAGAAAGGAAACCTGCTTGAAACGCTGCCGGTGTCGCTGTGCGGGGTGGAAACGCACTCCATAGGCAATGCCGAAATTCAGGCGCGGTCGCTGTACGACGAGGCTTTCATGCCGGTGGACAGCCAGATCGAGCGCGTGACCGTAGACGAATCGAACCAGACGCGGGTGACGGTGTTTGCCAAGCTTCCCAAGATTGACATTCCCACGCCGGCGGGCAAATACAACCCGGATTTTGGCTATGCCATCACGCAGGACGGCACGCCGCAGGCGCTGTACCTGGTCGTGGAAACCAAGGACTACGACGACCGCAGTGAGATTCCGGTCAAGGAGAAATGGAAAATTGACAGCGCCCGGCAGTTTTTCAAGGAACTGCAGGCGTTGCCGGAACTGAAAGACAAAGGCGTGCAAATCCGCTTTGAAACCAAAATCAATGGCGAACGCCTTGCGCAGTTGATTTCAAGCATGAAATAAGTCTTTTGCGCACGCTCCATATGCGCAAGCAGCTATCAAAACCATAGTAACCAGAATTATGAACCCTATCGAACATTCCCAAGGCCTGATCGTGAAGATTGCCACGCCCGATCTCCAGCTCAGCGACTTCAAGCTGATTGCCTTTGACATGGACTCGACGCTCATCAACATCGAATGCATCGACGAGATTGCCGATGCCGTGGGCCGCAAGGCTGAAGTCGCGGCGATTACCGAGGCGGCGATGCGCGGCGAGATCACCGATTTCAAGGACAGCCTTCGCCGGCGCGTGGCGCTGCTCAAGGGCGTGAGCGTGGCCAGCATGGAAGCGGTTTACCGCGAGCGGCTCCAGCTCAACCCGGGTGCGGCGGAACTGGTGCACGCCTGCAAGGCCGCCGGCCTGAAGGTGCTGCTGGTCAGCGGTGGCTTCACCTTTTTTGCCGACCGGGTGCGTGACGAACTGGGCATCGACTACCTGCGCGCCAATGAACTGGAAATCGACCATGGTGTGCTGACCGGCCGTTTGGTGGATCAGCCCTGGGGCGACATCTGCGATGGCGAGGAAAAGCGCCGCACGCTGCTGGACACCTGCGCGCAACTGGGCATCAACCCGCTGCAGGCGATTGCCGTGGGCGACGGCGCCAACGACCTCTTGATGATGGGCGCGGCCGGCCTGTCGGTGGCCTACCATGCCAAGCCCAAGGTGCGCGAGCAGGCGATGGTGGCGATCAACGAAGGCGGGCTGGACCGGCTGCTGGAGCTGCTTCGCTGACGCGTTGAATTGATCAAGCGCTGAACGACCCTTGCTCCCATGAACCTGTTCCAAAAATTCGAAAGCCTGCTGCATTCCTACCCGGAAGCAGAACCGGCGCTGCCGCCCAAGGGCTTTATTGCCTTTATCTGGGCCTGCAGCCGGGGCGCACGCGGCTTCATCTTGGGGATGTCGCTGCTGTCCGGCCTGCTGGCGGCCTTCGAGGCCTTGCTGTTCGCCATGCTGGGGCGCATCGTGGACTGGCTGGGCCGCACGCCACCGGCCCGTTTGTGGATTGAACAGGGCACGACGCTGAAAGTACTGGCCGGTCTGGTGATTGGCAGCATTGCGGTGGTGGCCCTGCAAACCGTCATCAAGCACCAGACGCTGGCGATCAACCTGCCAATGCGTTTGCGCTGGAATTTCCACCGCCTGATGCTGGGCCAGAGCATGGCGTTCTACCAGGATGAATTTGCCGGCCGCCTGACCACCAAGGTCATGCAGACCGCCCTGGCGGTGCGCGACACGCTGTTTGTGCTGGCCGATGTGCTGGTGGCGATGGTGATTTACGTCGCCACCATGACGGTGCTGGCGGGCGCCTTTGACCTCAAGCTGGTGCTGCCCTTTTTGGTCTGGCTGCTGCTGTATATCGGCTCGCTCTTTTTCTTTGTGCCCCGGCTGGGCCATGTCGGCAAGCAGCAGGCCGATGCGCGCTCGCTGATGACCGGCCGCATCACCGACGCCTACACCAACATCACCACCGTCAAGCTGTTTTCCCACACCCACCGCGAAGCGGCCTTTGCCCGCTCGGCGATGCAGGAGTTCATGGACACCGGCCACAGCCAGATGCGGCTCGTCAGTGCGTTTGAGGTCGTCAACCATGCGCTGAGCATGGGCCTGATTCTCGGCATGGCCGGCACATCGCTGTGGTTGTGGCAGACAGGCGAGGTCGGCGTCGGAGCGGTCGCGGCGGCCACCGCCATGGCGCTCCGGCTGCAGGGCATGTCGCACTGGATCATGTGGGAAATGACCAGCCTGTTTGAAAGCGTGGGCACGGTGCAGGACGGCATCAACACGCTGTCAAGGCCGCGCGTGATCGAGGACGCCGCCCACGCCAGCGCGCTCAAGGTGCCGCACGGTGAAGTGCGCTTTGAAGACGTGAGCTTCAGCTACGGCCAGGGGACACGGGTGATTGAAAAGCTCAACCTGACGGTGAAGCCGGGCGAAAAAATCGGCTTGATTGGCCGTTCCGGGGCGGGCAAATCCACACTGGTCAACCTGTTGCTGCGCTTTCATGATGTCGAGGCCGGGCGGATTCTGATCGACGGCCAGAACATTGCCAACGTGACGCAAGACAGCCTGCGCAGCCACATTGGCATGGTCACGCAAGACACGTCGCTGCTGCACCGCTCGGTGCGCGACAACATCACCTACAGCCGGCCCGGTGCGACCGAGGACGCGATGCGGCTGGCGGCGCAGCAGGCCGAAGCCGACGGTTTCATTGCCGGCTTGACGGACTTGCAGGGGCGTACGGGCTTTGATGCGCATGTTGGCGAGCGCGGCGTGAAGCTTTCGGGCGGCCAGCGCCAGCGCGTGGCCATTGCCCGGGTGATGCTGAAAGACGCGCCCATCCTGCTGCTCGACGAAGCCACCAGCGCACTCGACTCGGAAGTGGAAATTGCCATCCAGACCAGCCTGAACACCCTGATGAAAGGCAAGACCGTGATTGCGATTGCCCACCGCCTGTCCACCATTGCGGCGATGGACCGGCTGATCGTGCTGGACCAGGGCCGCATCGTGGAAGAAGGCAATCACCGTGAACTGCTCGCCCTGAGCGGTGTGTACGCGCGGCTGTGGGCGCACCAGAGCGGCGGTTTTCTACCCGACGAGACCGACGAGGAATAGTCGCAGGCTGTCAATGCCCGCCATGCAGCTTGGCATGAATGCGCCGGATGTTGCGCCAGACAAACCACAGCACCAGCGGAATCAAGGCGCCGGCCAGCATTTCCGGATTCACCGGCGCGCCCGCCGCCTTGGCGGCCTTGCCGGCGTAAAGCAGCAGGCTGATCACGTAATACGAGATGGCGGCAATCGACAGGCCTTCCACCGTCGATTGCAGCCGCAGTTGCAGCTCCTGCCCGCGCGTGAGCTTTTCCAGCAGGATCTGGTTTTGCGTTTCGGTGGCAATGTCCACCCGCGTGCGCAGCAAGGCGCTGGTGCGCGTGATGCGCTCCGACAGCGACGTCAGGCGCTGCGCGGTGGCGGCCACCGTGGCAATGGCGGGCGAGAGCCGGCGCTGCATGAATTCGCTCAGCGTCTGGGTGCCGGAAATCGGCTTTTCGCGCAGTTCGGTCAGGCGCTGGCCGACCAGCGTGTTGTAGGCCCGGGTGGCTGAAAAGCGGTAGATATGCTCGGCCGTGGCGCGCTCGACCCGCGCGGCCAGCGACACCAGTGTGTCAAGCAGTTCCTGGTCGGACGCCGACTTGCCTTCCAGCCGGGCCGTGATGTCGGCCAACGCGCTTTCGGCTTCGGACAGCATGGGCGCGAGTTGTTTGACCACCGGCAGGCCGCGCAAGGCCATCAGCCGGTAAATCTCGACTTCCAGCAGGCGCTGTGAAATGCGGCCGGCGCGGCTTTGGCTGGTGCCGGGCGCGGCTATCACCAGCATGCGCTCGAAGCCGTCGGCGCCGATCTGGAAGTCGGTCACGGCCCAGGAATGCCCGTGGCCGAGCTGGGAAGCAATCACCGAGCGGCCACCGAACCAGGCCTGCGCCTGCGTCATGAGCGCAGGGGCATCGCCCAGGACGCCTTCCACCATCACCAGCAGGATGGCCGACACGGTGCGCCCCGGAATGCCGCGCAGCCATTCGGGCGCGACGGCCAGGCCGCTGAGCAGTTCGGGCTCCGACGCCCCAAGCAGTGCGCCGTCGGGCAGTGCCTGCACGATGGAATAGCGGGTGAATTCGGTATGCCGCTCCCATTTCACGGTGAAGTGGCCGCACGGCAGGCGCAGGAAATTGCCGCTCAGGCGCTCCAGCGGCAGCAGCGCCTGGCCGCTCAGCCGGCGCAGATGCGCGCACTCATCTTCGCGCGTGACACCGGCATTGAGCACGGCCACCTGGACGATCAGCGCCGGCAGCCGCACCCGGGCGGGCGGGCGGGCATGCACCTCGTTGTGCAACGCGCTGCGTTGCGGGTCGTCAGGCGGCAGGTAGCTGGCCGGTGTCAACAGCAACGGCGAAATGGAAGGCGGGCTGGAGGTCATGAATAAATACTACTTTTTTTTAACCGCTGGATTCGGCCTGCGCACATCCGGGCATGCGCAGGAAAACCTGTCCGGAACCAACTGGTGGGGTGCGCGTGACGCATGTGGTCCTGCTGGCCGGCGCACCGGTTTGCCGCCGCTGCACCTGCCCTGGCAAGGTGATGCTTACCGGAACCAGCCCGGTCGCGTGGCGCTGGCCGTTGCAGACTTCGTGGCTGATGGCAAGGTTGTCGGCATGGCTGTTGCCGCCGTCGCACAGGGCCTGGATGTGCTCCAGCGTGGCGGCCTCTGGCGAAACATGCTGACCGCAAACCCAGCACGGGACGACGCCATGCAGCTGGCGCGCCACGGCTCTGTACATCTTGATGCGGAGGTGTCTCAAACTGCTCATACGGGGATTCTCCTGCAAAAAATGCGCTTTCCGGACCCGTAGTGCCGACTGCGGTCTTGCAATTGGCCTTTGGGTTGCCTGATGCTGCGGGCATGCCGACAATAGCCCCTTTCAAAATATCAAAGGATTGCCATGAAAGGCGACGCACAAGTCATTTATTTCCTGCAGGCCCAGCTCAAGAATGAACTGACCGCCATCAACCAGTATTTCCTGCATTACCGCATGTACAAGCACTGGGGCCTGGACAAGCTGGCCAAGAAGGAATACGAAGAATCCATCGGTGAGATGAAACATGCCGACCGGCTGATGGACCGGCTGTTCATGCTCGACGCCCTGCCCAACCTGCAGGATCTGGGCAAGCTGATGATTGGCGAGGATGTGCTGGAAGTCCTGAACTGCGACCTGAAGCTGGAGTCGGCCGCGCAGGTCACGGTCAAGGACGGCATGGCGCATTGCGAAATCGTTCGCGACTATGTGTCGCGCGATTTGCTGCAGGACATCCTGAACGACACCGAAGAACACATCGATTTTCTGGAAACCCAGATCGAGCTGGCCGGCAAGGTTGGCATCCAGAACTACCTGCAGAGCCAGATGGGCGAGCTGCGCTGAAGGCGTAGCGCCAACTGCCGTTTCATTCAGGGCGGCTGCACTGACAACAAAGGGGCTTCGTGGCCCCTTTGTTGTTTCAAGTCATCAAAACCGGACAAATGATGCGTTTCAACTCCAAAATCAATTAAGAATCATTCTCATCTGATGTAAAATCTGTACTCAACCCACAAGCCAGCCAACTCGCTTCCCAGAGGGACAGGTTCGAGCACAGCCAAGCCATTTTCATGAAACCCGGTCCGCCGCTGATCCAGCCGGACCCTGCTTGGAGTCCTTCTTTTGGCACACCCTTCTGCACGTCCTGTGCGCACCAGGCGCATCGCAACGTCGCGCCCTGAAGGCATCACGAACCACTCATCCACCGCCCAGGCCAAATCGTCGTCCGAGCGGGCGCTGCTGCCGCTGGGTGCGCTGATGCTGGCCGCTTCCGTTTCAGGCTGGGCGCAAAGCCTGACGCCCGACACCCCTGCCCCTGCCACGGCAACGACAGGCGCAGCCCAGGTCGAAGGCAAATCCCTGGCGCCTGTCACCGTGACCGGAACCCGCGACCGTGCGGCGCAAACCTACCAGAGCGGCATCACCAGCGTCGGCAAAATGCCGGTGCCGGCCAAGGACATTGCGCAGTCGCTGACGGTGGTCAACGAAAAGCTGATTCACGACCAGGGCAAGGACAGCTTCAAGAGCGCACTCGAAAACGTTGTCGGCATCACCTTTGAAGCTGGCGAAGGCGGGCGGGTCGGCGACAACATCCGGCTGCGCGGCTTCAGTGCGGCGGGCGACATCTACCTCGATGGCATGCGCGACATTGCCCAGTACAACCGCGACGTGTTCAATGTCGAACGCATCGAGGTGCTGCGCGGCGCGGCATCGATGCTGTTCGGACGCGGCTCGACCGGCGGCATCATCAACCAGGTCAGCAAGCAGCCGCGCCTGATCACCGAGCACGAGGTCAACGCAACCATCGGCAGCCACAACTACCAGCGCTTGCAGGGCGACTTCAACTTCAAGCTTGAGGGCGATGCGGCCCTGCGCATCAATGCCATGGCGACTGACGGCGATGGACGCGGCGACAATGCCGGCGCAGCGACCCATCGCCGGGGCCTGGCGCTGGACTACCGGTTCGGCATCGGCGCGGCCAACGAATTTGAGATCAGCTACTACCACCTGCATTACAACGACAAGCCTGACTGGGGTTTCCAGTGGCTGGAAGGCAAGCCGGCGCCCTCGCCTACCAACCAATACTGGTACGGCCTGGACAGCGACTTCCAGAACGACAAGGCCGACGCACTGACGCTGGCCCACACACACCGCTGGGCTGACGGCAGCAGCCTGAAAACCACCCTGCGCGACGGCTACTACACGCGTGCCATGTGGGCGACGCAATCGAGCTTTGCCCTGGGCACGACCAGCCTGAACTTGAATCCGGCCACCGTTGTCAACCGCCGAACCAATGCCAAGTCGGGCGAAGAACACCACACCTTCCTGCAAACCGACTACCTGACCACAACGAACTGGTTCGGCCGCAAGAACCAGTTGCTGGTCGGGGCCGAATATGCGCTTGAAAAATCCAGCCGCTCGACCTATCCCCTGCTGGCTTCCGCAAAACCACCCACGACGGTCGGCAACCCAGGCAGCGCCGGCATCGCCGGTAACCTGACCAAGCGGCTGGCCACGGAATTCCAGGCCACCACGCTGGGCCTGTATGTGCAGGACACGGTCGAGATTGCCCCCGACTGGAAGCTGGTCGGCGGCCTGCGACTGGACCACTTCAAGGGCGACTACGAGCGCACCGGCAACGCCGCGCCCAACAACACGCCGCTGTCGCGCTCCGACACGCTGCTGAGCAAGCGGCTGGGCCTGATGTACCAGCCCACCGAGGAGGTCAGCTATTACGCGGCCTACGGCACCTCGTTCAACACCTCGGGCGACCTGTACCAGTTTGACCCCAGGTCGGCCAACACGCCGCCCGAGCGCAGCCGCAACATGGAAATCGGCGCCAAATGGGAACTCCATGGCGGCGACCTGTCGCTGCGAACCGCCCTGGCGCGCACCGAAAAGTACAACGAGCGCAACACCGACATTGACACGGCCAACAATTCCTACCTGCTGTCGGGCAAGCGCCATACCGATGTGCTGGAGTTTGAAATCGCCGGCCGCCTCACGCCGCAGTGGGATGTGTTCGCGGGCATCGGCTTCTTGCGCGCCGTCATCGACCAGTCCGGCTCGAACGCCGCCGGCCAGCTCGAAGTCGGCAAAAACCCCGGCCTGAGCCCCAGCCGCCAGGCCAACCTGTTCACCACCTACCGCAGGGGCGACAAATGGCGCGTGGGCGGCGGCTTCACGGCGGTCAGCCAGAACAAGCCGGCCAACAGCGTGATCAGCCTGAACCGGGCACCGGGCTATGTCAAGGCCGACGCCTTGGTCGAATACCGCGTCAACGAGGGCACCAGCTTGAAACTCAACCTCGACAACCTGTTTGACAAGGTCTACTACAACACGCTGTACCGGGGCTTTGCCGCGCCGGGCGACGAACGCAGTGTTCGGCTGACCCTGACCAGCCGTTTCTAACAACGCACCACCTGCCATCAGGCGCACTTGAACCCTCGGACATTTCGGCTTGACGCCGCAATGTCCGATTCCATTTGGAATTACCCATGCTGCTTCGCATTCCCCAGGTCCTTGCGCCCGAAGAACTCGCACAAGTCCGCCAGCTGATCCTGGGCGCGGACTGGGCCGACGGCCGGATCACCGCCGGCAGCCAGTCCGGCGGCGTCAAGAAAAACCTGCAATTGCCCGAGGAACTGCCTGCCGCCCTGCAGGCGCGTCATCTGGTCTGGGTGGCGCTGGCCCGCAACCCGATGTTCGTGACGGGCGCCCTGCCCCGGTCGGTCTATCCACCGCTTTTCAACCGCTACTGCGGTGGCGCCGACACCCACCATTTCGGCAACCACATCGACAACGCGGTGCGCACCCATGCGGCCACGGCCCGCCATGTGCGCACCGACATTTCCTGCACGCTGTTCCTGAGCGATCCGGCCAGCTACGACGGCGGAGAACTCGTGGTTCAGGACACCTACGGCGAGCAGCGCATCAAGTTCGAGGCGGGCGACCTGGTCATGTACCCCGGCACGTCGGTGCACCGGGTCGAGCCGGTCACGCGCGGCGAGCGGCTGGCCTGCTTTTTCTGGATCGAAAGCATGGTTCGCGCCGATGCCCAACGGCGGCTGCTGTATGACATGGACATGGCGATCACCTCGCTGCGCCACCAAGACCTGGCGCAGTCCGCACCAACAAGCGCCGAAAGCAGCGAGGTCATCAAGCTGACCGGCTGCTACCACAATCTGCTCCGCATGTGGGCCGACGTTTGACAGGCAGGCTGATGATCAGCACCCGTTTTTTGTCTGAAGCAAGCACATGCACTTTCGATGATTGCTATCAAATACAGAGCACAAACCTATCGACCAGCATGCGCAGCAGCCATTTCTTCGTCAAAAATAGCTTTCCTGATCAGGAAGCCATTGCAAATGCGACCCATTCTCATTTATAATCGACAGGCTTGATTAAACTCCTCAACCCCAAGGGTCTCTATGATCATCTGTGTCTGCCGCCGAATCTCTGACCGAGAAATTGCCCGCCATGCGCATGCCGGCATGGGCTTTGACGACATCCAGCTCGAGCTTGGCGTGGCCACGCAGTGCGGCCGTTGCGAAGGCAGCGCTCGCGACCTGGTGTCACAGTGCAGCGCCACCTGCCCGAGTGCCAACATTTCGCTGGCCGCAGACCTTGCGCTGGGCCCGTCATGGAACACTCAGGCAGCGTGATCGCCGCCCTTCCTGTCAGCCTGATTCTGGTGATCGGCTCTGCGTGGTGGGTCTTTCGCCGCTGAAAGCTGCCAAATACCTGTTGCGCACGGGTGTTCTGCTGCTCTGCTCTGCTCCGCTCCCTTTTTGAATATTCTTTCTTTCATGAACGCCACCTTTTCAGGTCTTCCCTACGATCCGCCCAAGCCGCCATCGTGCTTGAGCCGGCATGCGGTGATTGCCCTGGTTGTGGTGGCGTTGCATGTCGGCCTGATCTGGACACTGCAAACCGGCCTGCTGTTGCGCATGGCCGAATTGATCGTACCTGTCGAGGTGCTGGCCGAGTTGATCGAGTTGCCCCAGCCACAGCCGGAGCCCGCGTCACCAGCTCCACCGGCCCCGCCTACCCTGCCAAAGCGACCCGTAACGCCTGCGCCTGCGGTGCAGAAAAAAACCGTGCCCAAACCGGTCATCCGGCCGCAGGCGCAACCGCTGGTCACAGCCGACCCGACGCCCGCGCCCAATGCCCCTGCGGGCAGCCTGACCCCGGCGCCCGCGTTCACGCCGGCCCCGGTGGCCGAAGCGCCCGCAGGGCCTGCAGCACCGGGCGGTCCACCGGCATCGCCGTCCATCCAGCTGCCGTCAAGCAATGCCGATTACCTGCAAAACCCCAAGCCCGCTTATCCTGCGCTCAGCAAGCGCCTTGGCGAGCAGGGCAAGGTCGTGATCCGGGTGCTGATTGGCGCCGACGGCACGCCGCAAAAGGCCGAGCTTCGCCAGTCCAGCGGCTATGAGCGCCTGGACCAGGCCGCGCTGAACACCGTCCTTAAATGGCGCTACGTTCCCGGCAAGCGCGGCGGTGTGGCCGAGGACATGTGGTTTAACGTCCCGATCAATTTTGTACTTGAATAACTTTTTACCTTCCCTGGAGTTGCACGCAAATGGAAACCCAATTCGGCCTTGCCCATGTCTGGTCACAAGGCGACATCGTCACCAAAAGCGTCGCGGTGCTGTTGCTGCTCATGTCGCTGATGTCGTGGATGGTCATCATCACGAAGGCTCTGGACCTGCGTCGGCTGTCAAGTCTTGCCAAGGCAACCGAAAGCTTCTGGCACAGCGCCGACTTTGCCGATGGCCTGGCCAAATTCGGGACTGATCCCGCCAATCCGTTCCGCCTGCTGGCCGTCGCGGGCAGAGAGGCCACGGCCCACGTGCTGCACAAGGACGACAATGCCAAGCCCCAGTTGCACGATGCCTTGGACCTGAGCGAATGGGTCACGCGCAGCCTGCGCAATTCAATGGACGACATCAGCGCCAAGATGCAGTCCGGCCTGGCCGTGCTGGCCTCGGTTGGCTCGACCGCGCCTTTCGTCGGCCTGTTCGGCACGGTCTGGGGCATCTACCATGCGCTGCTGGCAATTGGACTGAATGGCCAGGCCAGCATCGACAAGGTGGCCGGCCCGGTGGGCGAATCCCTGATCATGACGGCGCTGGGCCTGGCCGTCGCCATTCCGGCGGTGCTGGGTTACAACGCCCTGGTGCGCGGCAACAAGTCGGTCAGCGGCAAGCTCAACCGCTTTGCCCATGACCTGCATGCCTATTTCGTGACCGGCGCCCGGGTCAGCGGACCGGCGTCCGTCAACGTCGTGGCAATGCGAAAAGGAAGCTGAACATGGCCTTCGGAACCCAGGACGACACCGACGAGGTGATGAACGAGATCAATATGACGCCGCTGGTCGATGTCATGCTGGTACTGCTGATCATCTTCATCATCACCGTGCCGGTGATGAAGCACTCGGTCAACATCGACCTGCCGCGTGCCAACAGCGAGCAGCAACTCATCAAGCCGGAAACGGTCCGGCTGAGCGTCGATGCCGATGGCAGCTATTACATCAACGACGCCAAGGTCGCCGACGACGCGCTGGCGCCCCGGCTACAGGCTGCGGCAGCGCAGAATCCGCAGCCCGACCTGCACATCCGCGGCGACAAGGCCGTCCGCTACGAGCGCGTGGCGCAGGCCATGGCGACGGCGCAACAGGCTGGCCTGCGCAAGATCGGCTTTATCACCGAACCGAAGAAATGAAACTCAGGAGCTTGCATGCACCAAACACCACCCCAACCGGCCAGTGCAGACGAGCACGCGACTGCCATAACACCAGTCAGGTCGACAATCCCTCAGGCCGTCAGCACGCATTCGGGCTGCGTGGACAGCATCGAGTTGCTGCGGGGGCAAAAAACGGTCGAGATCAGCCACAACGGCTCAACCTATCGCCTGCAGGCGACGCGACTGGGCAAGCTGATCCTGACCAAATAGGCAAGGCTTTCCCTGACCTCGATTTCATCTTAGTTAACCGTTTCATCGTGGGACGATCCGGGCTTCCTGCCCCAAGGTCGTTTTTGCCAGCCACGGGCCTTGAACAGGTCGAATAGCCAGGCTTTTTTTACCTTAAAGAAACGACGCCTTCATCACAGATGCCTAAAAGCCGACGATCATTGCGTCGGCTTTTTCCACGTCAGGCTGTAGCCTGATTGAAAGAGATACGCGTTTTACAGACCGATGGCGGCAATGCCGGCGCGGGCAACCTGCGCATCCTCGGTCGACTTCACGCCGCTGACGCCCACGGCGCCCAGGCAGTGGCCATCCTTGACGATGGGCACGCCGCCTTCAAGCAGGCCGGCCACATAAGGCGCCGACAGGAAGGACGTGCGGCCGCCATTGATCATGTCTTCATAGACCTTGGTCTCGCGCCGGCCCATGGCGGCGGTGTTGGCCTTGGCCGGGGCAATGTGCGCCGACAGCGGCGCCGCGCCATCCAGACGTTGCAGGTGCAGCAAATGGCCGCCATCATCGACGATGGCGATGGTCACGGCCCAGTTGTTCTTCAGCGCTTCGGCCTCGGCGGCGGCGGCGATGGCCTTGATGTCGGCATGTTCGAGCAGGGGTTTGGATTTCATTGTGCGCAGTGCTTTCCGGATTTTTGTAAAAGGTGTCGAGCATACGCACATTTGGGGAACCCCGGCGCCACGATTGACTCGAATACGGTCAAAAGAACCCTTACAAATAGTAGGAGCTGCACCGTGCCAATGGTTTGAAAAAACCGGCATGGCCCATAAAATGAAGACATCGCCCGCACACGCGGGTTTTAAAGGAGTTGAAATTATGACTGACAACGTACGGACCTTTGGCTACGGCGGAGTCGCACAGTCGGCCGAGCAGCGCAACAAGGTACTGCGCAACACCTACTGGCTGCTGGCGCTGAGCCTGCTGCCCACGGTGGCTGGCGCCTGGCTGGGCGTGGCTACCGGCATCACGCAGGCATTGACCGGCGGACTGGGACTGGTTGTGTTCCTGGGCGGTGCCTTCGGTTTCATGTATGCCATTGAAAAAACGAAGGATTCGGCTGCCGGCGTGCCGGTGCTGCTGGGCTTTACCTTCTTCATGGGCCTGATGCTTTCGCGCATGATTGGCGCGATCCTGGGTTTCAGCAACGGGTCGCAGCTGATCATGACGGCCATGGGCGGCACGGCCGGCGTGTTCTTTGTGATGGCGACGCTGGCCAGCGTCATCAAACGCGACATTTCCGGCATGGGCAAATGGCTGTTTGTCGGCGCGCTGGTGGTGATGGTGGGCGCCGTCGTCAATGTATTCGTTGGCTCAACCGCCGGCATGATGGCCATTTCAGTGGCCGTGATCGGCATCTTCAGCGCCTACATGCTGTATGACCTGAAGCAAATCCTGGACGGCGGCGAGACCAACTACATCAGCGCCACGTTGCGGCTCTACCTGGACATCTTCAACGTGTTCCAGGCGCTGCTGGCCCTGCTGGGCATCATGGGTGGCGAACGCGACTAAATTTCTCTTCAAGTAATAAAAAAGGGCCTTGACGGCCCTTTTTTCATGTCTGGACGACTCTGCTGCGCGTTCAGCCAATCCGTTCAAAAACCGCCATGGACTCGACATGCGCCGTATGCGGGAACATGTTGACCACGCCTGCCGCCGTGCAGCGGTAAGCACCGCTTTCGACCAGCACACCCGCATCGCGCGCCAGCGTGGCCGGGTTGCAGCTCACATACACGATGCGCTTGGGCAGGGTCCAGCCGTCAATCGCCAGGCTTTGCTGGTGCACGCCGTCATCACACGGCACGCCGGTCACGATCTGCTGGTGGAGCGCGACCAGCGACTTGAACAACTCAAACGCGCCTTCGCGCGGCGGATCGACCAGCCATTTTTCGGCGGCGCCGTCCCGCACCAGCATGGCCGGCGTCATCTCGAACAAGTTTCTTGCTACAAACTTCGTAGCTGCCAGCGGTTGCCGGACGGGCGATGAAGGCCTGTTTCGTTCGTAATTCTCGCGTGAACGGGCGACCAGCACCTCGCTGCCTTCAATGCCCAGCACCTCGCGCGCCTTGGTCGCCAGAGGCAGCGTGAAATTGCCCAGGCCGCAAAACCAGTCAATCACCCGCTCGCTCGGCTGCACGTCAAGCAGGCGCAGCGCGCGCGACACCAGCACCTGGTTGATGTGCGGGTTGACCTGGGTGAAATCGGTCGGCTTGAAGGGCATGGTGATGCCGTACTCGGGCAGGCCGTAGTTCAGTTCGCGGGCCGGCTGGTCAAGCAGTTTCACTGTGTCAAGGCCGCCCGGCTGCAGCCACCACTGCACGCCGGGATGTGCGCCGGCAAAGGCGCGCAGCCGCGCCAGGTCGGCATCGCTGAGCGGCTCCATGTGGCGCAGCACCATCGCCGTCACGTCGTCGCCGCAGGCCAGTTCGATCTGTGGAATGGATTCCCGCGCGTCCATGCTGCTGATCAGCCCGCGCAACGGCACCAGCATGTCGCTCACGTGCTGCGGCAGCACATGGCATTCGCGCATGTCGGCGACATAGGCGCTCTTGCGTTCATGAAAACCGACCAGCGCCGTGCCTTTCTTGCGCACGTAGCGCACCGACAGCCGCGCACGGTAGCGGTAGCGCCAGGCGGGGCCCTCAATTGGCCGCAGCAGGTTATCAGCCTTCACCTTGCCAATGAAACGCAGGTTGTCTTCGAGCACGCGCTGCTTGACGGCGACCTGCGCGCCGATGTGCAGGTGCTGCATCTTGCAGCCGCCGCAGGCGCCGGTGTGCATGCCAAAGTGCGGACAGGCCGGGCGCACGCGCTGGGCCGACTCGCGGTGAACCACCAGCAGCGTGGCCTTTTCAAAGCTGCTTTTCTTGCGGTACACGTTGGCCGTCACCTGCTCGAAAGGCAGTGCGCCTTCGATGAACACGACCTTGCCGTCGGCGCGGTGGGCGATGCCCTGGGCTTCGATGTCGAGCGATTCGACGGTCAGCAGGTCAATCGGATATTCCCTGGGTTCTGAAGGCGGCTGAAGGAGAGGGTCTGGTGTCTTTTCGGTCATTGCGCATTGTCTCAGGCTGCAGCACCCCTTTGGTGGACACGGCCCCGCCTGGAGACGGATTGCGGGCTGGCCAATCCGTTCGGCCACGGGATTGATCTGCTGGCGTTCAAGGGCCACAGCTGTGAGGAACTGCTGCTCGTCCGAGGCAGACCGACGCCGGTCAGCCTCCACCATTTACTCTGGTTTTTATAGCAAATGATGCAGAGGCATCAAGCGCAGGAAGGAGATTTAACCAAAAAAAGGAACCAAGCCGGGGCTTGGTTCCTTTTTTGCAGGCTTCGGCTGCTTAGCGCGCGGGCAGGTATTTGGCTGGATCGACCGGTTTGCCCTGGCGGCGGATTTCAAAATGCAGCTTGACCTTGTCGGCGTCACTGTTGCCCATTTCAGCGATCTTCTGGCCCCTCTTGACGGTCTGGTCTTCCTTGACCAGCAGCAGTTTGTTGTGCGCGTAGGCCGTCAGGAAGGTGTTGTTGTGCTTCAGGATGATCAGGTTGCCATAGCCGCGCAGGCCGGCGCCCGAATACACCACCCGGCCATCGGCCGAGGCCACCACCGGATCGCCGGCGTTGCCTGAAATGTCCAGCCCCTTGTTCTTGGCTTCGTCAAATCCGGCCACCAGCGTTCCCTGCGCCGGCCAGATCCAGCCCACATCCTCGTCGCTGCCCGAGGGCGCGGTGGAGCCGTTGGCGGGGACCGAACCCTGCCGTGCAGCGGTGGCGGACGGAACCGGTGCAATGCCGACGCTTCCCGGGTCGACCGGCCGGGTCACGACCGCAACGCCTTCGCTGACCGGAGGCACCACCCGCAGCACCTGTCCGACCTCGATCAGGTTCGGGTTTTCGAGGCTGTTCCAGCGGGCAACATCGCGCCAGTTCTGGCCATTTTCCAGACCGATGCGGATCATGGTGTCGCCCGGCTTGACCACGTAGTAGCCCGGTTTCCCGGCGTTCTCGGCACCGGGCAGGGGTTTGGCGGCGTCGGCTGGACGTGTCATGCCGGTACCGCGATCCTCGACCGGTGCACTGTTCAGCGTGCGGGATCCGCAGCCGGCCACCAGCAGCAGGGCTGCGGCGACTGCGCAGGGAAGCGCCAGGCGCGAAGTCCAGCCAGTGCGCTTGAGGGGTCCAGAGGCAGGAAAAGATTCCATGCGGTACGACCAGGTGCTGTTGCTCATTGATTCCTTCATCTTTAACCATTGCCTGATTGACATAGGGTCTGACGTGTCAGCCCAGCTCATCCGACTCCTGATTTTAAAGGGACAAAGTGCACCGCCTCCAGTAAAGTCTGGCGAATTCCCTGTGGCGTCCTGTCGATCACCACCAGCGCCTGGGCGCCGCTGGCATCCTGCAGCGGCGCGACCAGGCGCCCGCCCATGGCCAGCTGATCGGTCCAGGCCGGCGGAATCGCCTCGCCGCCCGCCGCCGCAATGATCGCGGCGTAGGGTGCGCCCCTGGCAAAGCCGTTCATGCCGTCGCCAAACAGCAGGTGCACATTGGCCAGCCGCAGGGTGCGCAGGTTTTCCCGGGCCTTGTCATGCAGGCCCCGCAGGCGCTCCATGCTGTAGACCTCGGTCGCCAGGTGGCTGAGCACGGCCGCCTGGTAACCGCAACCGGTGCCGATTTCCAGCACCCGCCCGAGCCTGCCGCTGGCGTCATGCCGCCCCTGCTGCAGCAATTCGAGCATGCGCGCCACCACGTTGGGCTTGGAAATGGTCTGACCGAATCCAATCGGCAGGCTGGTGTCTTCGTAGGCCATGTTGGCCAGCGCGGTATCGACAAAATGATGCCGGTGCACGGCACCCATGGCGGCCAGCACCTGCGCATCGACCACGCCCTGCTCGGCCAGGCGGCGCACCATGCGGGCGCGCACCGCCGCGTCGAGCCCCAGCCCGCTCGAAGCCCCTGGCTGAAACGCTCTTTTCAGGTCATTCTGGCCTGAACTGGTTGTTGCGCGGGCAGCTGCTGCTACGGTTTTTGCAGCAAATGGATTGCCCTTGTCGGGGTTGAGCTGCACCGGAAACGCAGGCCGGACGCCAGCAGAAGACAGTTTGCCGGCGGAATCAAGGCTCGGCTTCTGCGGTGTCTTCATGTCTCTACCTTTTTCAGTGCTGGTGGCTCAACCTGGCCGCCGTCTGTGCCCAGTAAGGCAGTCGTTCATGGTCTGTCAGGTCCACCTGCAGCGGCGTGATGGACACGTAGCCTTGCGCGGTGGCATGAAAGTCAGTGCCTTCGCCGGCTTCCTTGGCCGGGCCGGCGCCGCCGATCCAGTACATGGTCTCGCCGCGCGGGCTGGTCTGCATGATGACACGCTCGGCCGCATGGCGGCGTCCCAGCCGGCACACCTTGAAGCCTTCAACCATCCCGGCAGGCAGGTTGGGAATGTTCACGTTAAGCAGCCAGGGCGGCACGCTCGGCTGCGCGCCCTCGGCCACGGCTTCAAGCGACGGGATCAGCTGCTGGACCAGGTTGCGCGCCTGCTGCGCCGCCACGTCGATATGCGCCCAGCCTTTTTCGGTCTGCGAAAAGGCGATGGCCGGAATGCCGAAGAGATAGCCTTCCATGGCCGCCCCGACGGTACCGGAATAAATCGTGTCGTCGCCCATGTTGGCGCCATTGTTGATGCCCGACACCACCAGGTCCGGCCGGTAACCAAGCAGGCCGGTCAGGGCAATGTGCACGCAGTCGGCAGGCGTGCCGTTGATGTAGCGAAAGCCGTTGGCCGCCGTCTGCACATACATCGGCGTGTGCAGGCTCAGGGCGTTGGATTTGGCGCTGTTGTTCTGTTCGGGGGCGACCACCTCAACATCAGCAATGGTTTTCAGGGCTTCGTAAAGGGCCACGATGCCGCTGGCCTGGTAACCGTCGTCGTTGCAGATCAATATTTTCATGCTTTGATTCTACGGTCCCGGTCGGGACAGGCTATCGGGGTTTCCAGGAAGCCCGCGCCAGCGGCTTTGCCTATGATGAGGGCTTGAACCCCCTTCGCCGGGCTGCGCCCGAGCAGCGCGAACCCGGCTTCCCCCTTACTTCTGGAGACTTGTCCATGCATGCCTGGCTTTGTGAAAACCCCACCGGCGTTGACGCGCTGACCTGGAAAGAGCTGCCCACGCCTGAGCCCAAGGCCGGCGAAGTGCTGATCGAGATCAAGGCCGCCAGCCTGAATTTTCCCGACCTGCTGATCGTGCAAAACAAGTACCAGATGAAGCCGCCGCTGCCTTTCGTTCCGGGCTCGGAATATGCCGGCGTGGTGCAGGCCGTGGGCAACGGCGTGACGCAGCTGAAGGTCGGCCAGCATGTGGCTTGCCTGTCAGGCACTGGCGGATTTGCGACGCACACCATCGCGCCGGCTGCGCAGTGCATGCCGCTGCCTGAAGGTTTTCCATTTGTCGATGCGGCCGCCTTCATCATGATCTACGCCACTTCGCACCATGCGCTGGTCGACCGGGGGCAACTCAAGCCCGGCGAAACCGTGCTGGTGCTGGGCGCTGCCGGCGGTGTTGGCACGTCGGCCATCCAGATTGCCAAGGCGCTGGGCGCGCGCGTCATCGCCGCCGCGTCGAGCGATGAAAAATGCGAACTGTGCCGGTCCATTGGCGCCGACGCCACCATCAACTACAGCACGCAGGACCTCCGCGAAGCCCTCAAGCTGCTGACCGGCGGCAAAGGCCCGGACGTGGTCTATGACCCGGTGGGCGGCGACCTGGCCGAGCCGGCGTTCCGCTCGATTGCCTGGCGCGGCCGCTACCTGGTGGTCGGTTTCGCGGCCGGCGCGATTCCGGCGCTGCCGCTGAACCTCACGCTGCTCAAGGGCGCGTCCATCGTCGGTGTGTTCTGGGGCGGCTTTGCCAAGAACGAGCCCCAGGCCAACGCAGCCGCAATGGCCGAACTGGCCCAGTGGTATGCGCAGGGCAAGATCAAGCCGGTGATCGACAGCACCCTGCCGATGGCCGACCTCAAGGCCGCCTATGCGCGCATGGGGTCGCGAGCGGTCAAGGGCAAGCTGGTGATGGTGAACTGAGCGGCATCAAGCACCAGCCACGCTGGTGGAAAAATGCTTCAGATACCGTGCCGGCAGATCGGACACGCGCATCATCATCGGCAGGTCGGCCGAGTTGAAGTCCGGGTCCCACGCTGGCGCACCGAGCACCCGGGCACCCAGGCGCAGGTAGCCCCTGATCAGGGCCGGCGGCTCGACGACCAGCGAATCGTCCAGTTGCTCGACCGGCAAGGCCAGGCGCGGCGTGACCCGGTATTCGATGTCGGCCAGATGCGTCTGCCGGACTTGGCGCCAGATGCTGGCGGCCGCATGTCCCCCCAGCACGCCCTGGTGCTGCATCGGAATGCTGGCGCAGCCAATCATGGTGTCCAGCTGGTTGCGCCCCATGAACTCGGCCAGCGCACCCCACAACGCCAGAATCACACCGCCGTGCCGGTGGTCGGCATGCACGCAACTGCGGCCCAGCTCGACCATGCGCGCACGCAGGGAGCGCAGCCGGACCAGGTCGAATTCGGTGTCGCTGTAGGTGCCGCCGACGCGCCTGACCTGGGTTGGCGTCAGCACCCGGTAGGTGCCAATCACCTGCCCGCTGGCCGTGTCGCGCACCAGCAGATGCTCGCAGTAGTCATCGAACAGGTCGATGTCGTGGCCGGCCAGGATCTTGGGCAGGGTAGCGCCCATTTCCAGCGCAAACACCTGGTACCGCAGCCGCTGCGCTTCCCGGATTTCGTCCTGGTGCCGGGCCCAGCTGACCGAAATTTTTCCCCGCAGCGGAACTGCAGTGAGCGCATGAACGCCCGGATGAAGTGACCTCCGGGGCGTTGCGACCGGCGAAACCGCAAAGGTGGGCGTGGGCAGTTCTTTCATGGCGGCTTCCTGGTTATCCGGGTCGATCACACAACACCTGGCCCGCCCTGGGGTGCGGAGCGTGAGGGTTGTAAAAAAGCCCCTGTGAAGGGGCTTGGAACAGGTGGCGATTCAACAGATGGCGGGCCGCGGGCTGGCATCCGTGCGCCGGGGCTTGCCCCTGACAGGCGCCGACGGCAGGCCTTCGAGCCACGGCCGGGTGCCCGCCTTGAAGCGCAGGCCGCCGGGGCTGCTGGCCATGGCATGGGCGGTGCAGCGAAGAATGCGCAGCCGCTGCCAGTCCAGGTCGTGAAGCGGGGCGCAGGCGGCGCGGCCTGCGGTGGGTCCGGGCTCGCCGGCGGGGTTGGAATCGATGGCCATAGCATGCTCCTTCAAGCGGTCATGGCGCAATTCTGGGCACTGCGCGTGACGTGGCCGTGTCAGTTTGGTGGCAGTTGCGTGACAGCGGCGACGGCCCGGGTTCAGGCCGCCCGGTGCTATTGAATCAAGAGCTGCAAGCGCATGCTAGGTAAGCGCCGGCAGCCGATTTGATGCCTATTCCGGCGTGACGGCTAGAGCGAACGCTGGTTGACCCGCTGTGACAGCGCTTGGGCGCTTTCGCGGCGCTCGCTGTAGCGGTCCGTCAAGTACGACGACACGCCCCGGGTCAGCAGGGTGAACTTGACGAGTTCTTCCATGACATCGACCACCCGGTCGTAATAACTCGAAGGCTTCATGCGGCCAGCCTCGTCAAATTCGAGAAAGGCCTTGGCGACCGACGACTGGTTGGGAATCGTCAGCATGCGCATCCAGCGGCCCAGCACACGCAGCTGGTTGACCGCATTGAAGGACTGCGAGCCGCCCGACACCTGCATCACTGCCAGCGTCTTGCCCTGCGTGGGCCGCACCGCGCCGTCGGCCAGTGGAATCCAGTCGATCTGCGACTTCATGATGCCGGTCATGGCGCCGTGGCGTTCGGGCGAGGTCCAGACCATGCCTTCGGCCCATTGCGCCAGTTGCCGCAGTTCCTGCACCTTGGGATGCGTGTCGGGCGCATCGTCGGGCAGCGGCAGGCCGCGCGGGTCGAAGGTGCGGGTTTCGCAGCCCATGGCCTGCAGCAGCCGGGCGGCTTCTTCGCTCAGCAGCCGGCTGTAGGAGCGTTCGCGCACCGAACCGTAGAGCAGCAGGATGCGCGGCGCATGCGGGCTGGATGCTTGTGGCTGCAAGAGAACACTGGCGGGCGCGTCAAACTGTGCGATGTCGATGTTCGGCAGATCATGGAGGAAAGGTTTAACGGCCGGCAACACGCGCTCCCTGTTCATTGACGAGCACTTCGCCGTCTTCCTTGCTGAAGGCGGCACGCTGCGGCAGCGGCAGGATATCGAGCACCGCTTCCGATGGGCGGCACAGCCGGGTGCCCAGCGTTGTCACCACGATCGGCCGGTTGATCAGGATGGGATGGGCCAGCATGGCATCGAGCAGTGCGTCATCGCCAAGGGCCGGGTTGTCCAGCCCCAGCCCGGCGTAGAGCGCTTCCTTTTGCCGTACCGCGTCGCGGACAGGAATGCCCATCTGCGCGATCAGCTCGACCAGCTTTTCACGCGTCGGCGGCGTTTTCAGGTACGCGATGACCTCGGGCTCGGCGCCGGTGTTGCGGATCAGCGCCAGCACATTGCGCGAAGTGCCGCATGTCGGGTTGTGATAGATCGTGATGCCGGAAATGGGGGTGACTACCAAGGTAGGCAGAGGGTTGGGCATGGGGGCGAACTCCTGATTAAAAAAAATTTGACATGAAAGACTCGGAAAGGTGGAAACAATTCAATGTTTCAATTATAGTTGAATCATGGAAACAATAGCTTCTTCAGAACTTGTCTCACTGGACGAATCCGCCGCCGTCAAGGCACTGGCCGCACTGGCTCAGGCCCAGCGCCTGCGGGTGTTCCGGGCGCTGGTGGTGGCCGGCCCGGGCGGGCTGACGCCCGGCGTGATGGCCGAGCAACTGGCTGTGGCACCGAGCGCGCTGTCGTTTCACCTCAAGGAGCTGGCGCATTCCGGCCTGGTCAGCAGCGAGCCGCGCGGCCGCAACCTGATCTACCGTGCCGACATCGGCCACATGAATGCGTTGCTGGCCTACCTGACCGAGCATTGCTGCGAAGGCCAGGCTTGCAGCCCCGTTGCAGCGGTTGTTTGCTGATTTTTCAGGCTATTTCGGCCATTTGCGCAATGCCGGCCTGCTTAATTAGCTATTTTTTTCATAGCAAATACTTTTCATGCACCGAAGGCTGACGCTGCGGGTCAGCCTGCCCACTGAAAAACCCGAACGCACCCTGCTGCAAAGTACGGCCCACGACCTGACACAGTCCTGATCAAGCACTGAACCCGGCCTCAAGATTCATAAAAAACTGCCCGACATGCTCACCGCCCTGCTCATTTTCATAGTTACCCTGATCCTTGTCATCTGGCAGCCACGCGGCCTTGGAATTGGCTGGAGCGCCTCGCTCGGGGCGGTGCTTGCGCTGCTGACGGGCGCGGTGCAGGTCGGCGACATTGCGACGGTCTGGCACATCGTCTGGAACGCCACCGGCACCTTCATCGCCATCATCATCATCAGCCTGCTGCTCGACGAGGCCGGTTTTTTCGAGTGGGCCGCGCTGCATGTGGCGCGCTGGGGAAAAGGAAACGGCCGGCTGCTGTTTGCGCTGATCGTGCTGCTGGGCGCGGCGGTGTCGGCCCTGTTTGCCAATGACGGCGCGGCACTGATCCTCACACCCATCGTGATTTCGATGCTGCTGGCCCTCGGTTTCAGCGCCGGGGCGACGCTGGCGTTCGTGATGGCGGCCGGTTTCATTGCAGACACCGCCAGCTTGCCACTGGTGGTGTCCAACCTGGTCAACATTGTTTCAGCCGATTTTTTCAACATCGGCTTCGACCGCTACGCTTCGGTGATGGGATGGGTGAACCTGGCCGCGATTGCCGCCAGCCTGGGCATGCTGATGCGGTACTTCTGGCGCAGCATTCCGGCGCGCTACGACATGGCACAGATCAAACCGCCGCAGGACGCCATCCGCGACGCCGCCACCTTCAAGGCCGGCTGGGTGGTGCTGGCGCTGCTGCTGGTCGGCTTTTTCGGGCTGGAGCCGCTGGGCGTGCCGGTCAGCGTGGTGGCCGCAAGCGGTGCGCTGGTGTTGCTGGTCGTCGCCGGGCGGGGCCGTCTTATCTCCACGCCCAAGGTGATCCGGGGCGCACCCTGGCAGATCGTCATCTTTTCCCTGGGCATGTACCTGGTGGTGTACGGCCTGCGCAACGCCGGCCTGACACGCGAAATCGCTTCGCTGCTGAACCTGTTTGCGCAGGGCGGCGTCTGGGGCGCGGCCTTCGGCACCGGCCTGTTGGCCGCGTTGCTCTCCTCAGTAATGAACAACATGCCAACGGTACTGGTGGTTGCCTTGTCCATCGATGCCAGCAGCGCCACCGGGGTGGTGAAGGAGGCCATGGTGTATGCCAACGTGATCGGCTGCGACCTGGGGCCCAAGATCACCCCGATTGGCAGTCTGGCCACCCTGCTGTGGCTGCATGTGCTGGCGCGCAAAGGCACGATCATCACCTGGGGCTACTACTTCAAGGTCGGCATCGTGCTGACCGTTCCGGTGCTGCTGGTGACGCTGGCTGCGCTGGCGATTCGCATTGGCATCTGATGGCCGCCATGAATGACCACCGGGAAGCGGGAGACTTTTCAGGCGCTGGCGCATGCGCCAAAACCGCGGCCTGAACGTTGCGACTTCCTGTGGGACATCCTGGCGGTGCCCATGGTGCACGATCTGGCCGTCAGAGCCTGCACCATTTTTGGTGCTGCCGGTTGCCAGAGCGTTGTCCTGACCCTGCGCCTGCGGCTTATTTCGGCTGGTAAATGATCAGACCCATGCCGGCCAGGCTCAGGGCCACGCCGGCAACATCCCACGCCGTCGGACGCACCCCCTCCACGGCCCACAGCCAGGCCAGCGCCACGCTGATATACACGCCGCCGTATGCGGCGTAGACCCTGCCGGCGGCGGCCTCGTGCAGCGTCAGCAACCAGGCAAACAGGGCCAGGCTGAAAGCCGCCGGAACCAGCAGCCAGCTTGACGCTTGCCTGACCAGCCACAGGTACGGCAGGTAGCAGCCCACGATCTCGGCCAGCGCGGTCGCCAGAAACAGGAAAAAGGTTTTCACGCTTCAGCGCAGGATCAGCACCGGCACCTCGCTGAGCCGCAGCAGCGTGGTCGTCGTGCTGCCGACGAGCAACTGGCGAATGCGCGAATGGCCATAGGCGCCCATCACCAGCAGCGACGCGCCCTGCGCCTTGACGAAGCCCGGCAGCACGTCCTCAGGCTCGCCGGGCAGCAGTGCCCTGGACGCCTCAAAGCCCGCCGTCACCAGCGACTGCCAGGCTTCCTCCAGCTGCCGCTGGGCCTGCGCGGTGTCCTCACCCGCCATTGCCACGATCACCGGCAGGCCCTTGAGCATCGGGCTGTGCGCCACGGTCTCGACGGTTGTGCGCGACGTCGGACTGCCGTCAAAGGCGATGACGAAGCGCTTCGGCTCTTCAAACGCCGCGCCTGTCGAGACCAGCACCGGACGTTTCACGGACCGAATCACGCGCTCGACGTGGTGGTCCAAGTGAATCTTCACGGCCCCGCTGGCGTGGTGGTGCTCGCCCAGCACGAAAAGCCGCGCATCGGGCTCCATTTCGAGCACGGTATCGAGCAGTTCGCCATGGCGCAGCCGCACGTCGAGCCGCACCACGCCTGCAGCCGTTGCGCGCAGGCGGGCGTCAGCCAGCAATTGCCGGCCGGCTTCCTGCGCCAGCTTGCCGCGTTGCGCGTCCAGTGCGCTCAATTCAAAAAGCAGCGCGTCCTGCGCGCCCAGCCCGATGGCACCGCTGTAGTCGGTCAGCAAGGGGCGGTCGGTGCGCTCCAGCACATGCAGCATTTCCAGTGGGGCCTCCAGGCGCTGTGCGGACCAGGCGGCCCAGTCGATCACGGCAGTGCTGTTGGCCAGGCCGTCAATGCAGGCATAAACCTTGTTCATGGGGAATTCCTTTTGTCCAGTTGATGCGGATGATGCCGTCAGTGCATGAGTTTTTCAACAGCACCGGGTTTGTCGTGAATCGCAAAGCGGTCCATCATCGTCGTACTGGCTTCGTCCAGGCCCAGCACCTCCACCTCGGCGCCTTCGCGCTTGAACTTGAGCACCACCTTGTCCAGCGCGCCGACCGCCGTGATGTCCCAGAAATGGGCGCGGCTCACATCGATGCGGACCATTGGCACAGCTTCCTTGAAGTCAAAGCTGTTGAGGAAGGTTTCCGACGAGGCAAAAAACACCTGCCCCACCACGCGGTAGGTGCGCAGGCGGCCTTCGGCATCCAGGCTGCGGTCGATGCGCAGCACCTTGCCGACTTTGTGCGCAAAAAAGATGCCCGACAGCAGCACGCCGGCAAACACGCCCTTGGCCAGGTCATGCGTGGCCACCGTGATGACCACGGTGGCGATCATGACAAGGGTTGAACTGGGCGGATGCTGGCGCAGCTTGCGGATCGAGTCCCAGCTGAAGGTGCCGATGCTGACCATGATCATCACCGCCACCAGCGCCGCCATCGGAATCTGCCTGACCCAGGGGCCCAGGAACACGATCAGGACCAGCAGCGCGAGCCCCGCCACCAGCGTCGACAGCCGCCCGCGTCCGCCGGATTTCACATTGATCACCGACTGGCCAATCATGGCGCAGCCGGCCATGCCGCCAATGAAGCCGGTGGCGATGTTGGCCACGCCCTGCCCCATGCATTCGCGGTTCTTGTTGCTGTTGGTGTCGGTCAGCTCGTCAACAATCGAAGCGGTCATCATCGATTCCAGCAAACCCACCACAGCCATCGTCGCGGCATACGGGAAGATGATCCTGAGCGTTTCCAGCGTCAAAGGCACATCGGGCAGTAAAAAGATCGGCAGGCTGTCGGGCAACTGGCCCATGTCGCCCACGGTGCGAATGTCCAGCTTGAGCAGCATCGCCACGCCGGTGAGCACGACGATGGTGACCAGCGGCGACGGCACCGCCTTGGTGATGTAGGGAAAGCCGTAAATGATGATCAGGCCGGCCGCTGTCATGGCATACACCACCCAGCTCACGTCGGTCAGTTCGGGCAGTTGCGCCAGAAAGATCAGGATCGCCAGCGCATTGACAAAGCCGGTAATCACCGAGCGCGAGACAAAACGCATCAGCGCGCCGAGCTTGAGCAGCCCGGCAACAATCTGCAGCACGCCGGTCAGCACGGTGGCGGCCAGCAGGTATTGCAGGCCATGCTCTTTGACCAGCAGCACCATCACCAGCGCCATCGCGCCGGTGGCGGCCGAGATCATGCCGGGCCGGCCGCCGGTGAAGGCGATGATCACGGCGATGCTGAAGGACGCATACAGGCCGACCTTGGGATCAACCCCGGCAATGATGGAAAAAGCAATGGCTTCGGGAATCAGGGCCAGCGCAACCACCAGACCGGCCAGCAAGTCGCCCCGGATGTTGGAAAACCAGTCCTGGCGGAGGGATGAATAGATTTTTTTCAATGGATAAATGCGGCGCCAGGCGTGACCGGGCGGCCGTGAGTCAATGGGGAACGGGGAATGGGGCGTCGGGCAGGACCGACGAAAAGCGGTCTGACCCGGTGAACATGCAGGGCGATTTGCGCCCAACCTGAAGGCTCAGGGCGGTGTCACCGAGCAAAAGTAGCCGCGCGGCAACCCGCTGCCAGGGAAGGAACCCCGGAAAGTGGAGAGCGCGTTCAAAACCATTGGCATGCCGGGATTTTACCCATGCGGGTTTTCCCCTCGACCGTTACACCAGCCACTTCTGGAAAAACTGCGCCTGACCCATTGCCGGATCGAGCTGGTAGCCGGCAAAGCCGACGCGTTCATACAGCCGGATCGCGCGGGCGTTGCCGGCAAGCACTTCCAGCGTCAGCTTGCAGGCACCGCGCTCCCGGGAAATTTCCTCCACCAGCACCAGCATCTGCTCGCCCACCCGCTGGCCCCGGTGGCTGGCCAGCACCGCCACATCGTGAACATTGACCAACGGACGGCAGGCAAAGGTCGAAAAACCTTCGATGCAGTTGACCAGGCCGACGGGCTGATCGCCGTGATCTCCGGAAAAAGCCAGCACGCTGAAGGCCTGCGGCCGCGCGGCCAGTTCTTTCACCAGGTGGGCCTTGGCAAACGCGCTCAGGGCTTCGCCGCCGCCGGCCGGGTCCTGCGCATAGGCATCGAGCAGGCAAACCAGTGCGTCGGCGTGGACCGGGTTGCGGTAATCGGCCTGGCAGACATGCAGGCGGGGTGAAATCGATGCAGTGAGGTGGGTCACGAGGGGCTCTTTGGCGGTGTCTGGATGCATGGATTTTAAGGACCGGCCGGTCATCTTCCGGGCGATCGCCCGCAGCGATTTTGTTACAGCTTTTGCTTTACCGGACATTTACCGGCCTATTTCCAGAGCGACACCTGCGCCCGGGTGCTTGCAGGGATAATTATTCAGCGCAAGGCCTGCCGATGCGCCCCGGCCATTCGCCAGGGGCCGGACAGGGCGCCCGCCCCCTCCCTGTAGAAATGAAAATGCCGCCGCCAGCGTCCTGTCGCGGCATGCAAAAGGACCGCTGATGGACACCCGTGCCGAAACCCCGCCCATCCACAGCAACACCCCTCCCGCCCAACGCATGAGCCGCCGCGCACGCCTGCTCGGCAGCCTGCTGGCGCTGGCGTTGCTGGCCGGCACCGGCTGGCTGGCCTGGCACCTGACGCATCCCGATGCGCCAGCGGCGGGTGCGGCAGGCGGGCGGCGTGGCGCAGTGGCCAGCACGGTTGGCGTGGCGACCGCCGAAAGCAGCCGCATCCCGGTCATCCTGGACGCGCTGGGCACTGTCACGCCGCAGGCCACCGTCAAGGTTCGGCCGCAGGTGTCGGGCGTGATGGAAAAAGTGCTGTTCAAGGAAGGCCAGATGGTGCGCGCAGGCGACCTGATGGCGACCATCGACCCGCGCCAGTTCGAACTCGCGCTGATGCAGGCCAGCGGCCAGCGCCAGCGCGACGAGGCGCAGCTGGCCAGCGCCCGCGTCACGCTGGCGCGCTTTCAGACGCTGCTGGCGCAGGACTCGATTGCGCGGCAGGAAGTCGACACCCAGGCGGCGCTGGTCAAGCAGCTTGAAGGCACGGTGATGATCGACAAGGCCAACGAAGGCGTTGCCCGGCTCAACCTGGGCTATGCCCGCGTCGTCGCACCCATCAGCGGACGTGTCGGCCTGCGCACGGTCGATGTCGGCAATGTGGTCAGCAGCAGCGACGCCAACGGCATTGCGCTGATCACGCAGGTCACCCCGATCGACGTGGTGTTCGCCGTTCCGCAAGACCGCGCGGGCGAGTTGCAGCAGTCTGCGGTGGCCGGCCGGGCCATGAAGGTCACGGCGCTCGACCGGACGCGCTCCAGCGCGCTGGACACCGGCGTGTTCACGTCGCTGGACAACCAGGTCGATGTGCAGACCGGCACGGTCAAGGCCAAGGCACGCTTTGCCAACGCCCAGCTGGCGCTGTTTCCAAGCCAGTTCGTCAATGTGCAGCTGGAACTGCGAACCATTGAAAATGCTGTCACGGTGCCGGTGGCGGCGCTGCGCCATGGCAATGCCGGCGACTATGTCTATGTCGTGAATGCGGCCGAGCGCACGGTCAGCCTGCGGCCGGTCTTGCGCGGCCAGGCGACAGCGGACAAGATACAGATCGCTTCGGGCCTGAAGGCGGGCGAGCAGGTCATCACCGAAGGCGCCGACCGGCTCAAGGACGGCGCGCCGGTGGTGCTGCCCGGCGACAACCCCAGGGGCATGAACGGCGCAGGTACCGGCAAACGACAGCGTCCGGGCGCACCGGCCGATGGCGCCCGACCGGGCGCGTCAGCCGCTGGCGATGCAATGGCGCCAGCAACCGTGCCGGCTTCGGGCGCCGCCAGCGCACCACGCCGCCGCCGCGCGTCTGAAGCCGAGGGCGCATGAACCCGCGCGCGCCAGCCAGTGCGCCGGATGTCCCCCCCGGCGATGGCGGACCTGACGGCCAGCGGGATGACATCGGACCTTCGGGCGCCTTTGGCGACAACGCGCCAGCCTCGACCCTGAGCCCGTCGCGGCCCTTCATCATGCGGCCGGTGGCCACCGCGCTGCTGATGCTGGCCATCGTGCTGGCCGGCCTGGTCGGCTTCAGGCTGCTGCCGCTGTCGGCGCTGCCGCAGGTCGACTACCCGACCATCCAGGTGCAGACGCTCTACCCCGGCGCCAGTCCCGAAGTGATGGCGCAAACCGTCACCGCGCCGCTGGAGCGCCAGTTCGGCCAGATGGCCGGCTTGAGCCGCATGAGCTCGACCAGCACGGCGGGCGTGTCCATCGTCACATTGCAATTCGGCCTGGGGCTGGCGCTGGACGTGGCCGAGCAGCAGGTGCAGGCGGCGATCAACGCCGGCGGCTCGCTGCTGCCAGCCGACCTGCCGGCGCCGCCGGTATATGCCAAGGTCAATCCGGCCGACGCGCCGGTGCTCACGCTGGCCATCACATCGGACACGCTGCCGCTGACCGAAGTACAGAACATTGTCAACACCCGGCTGGCGTTGAAGATCAGCCAGGTGAACGGCGTCGGGCTGGTGGCCCTCAGCGGCGGCCAGCGCCCGGCCGTGCGCATCCAGGCCGACACGCGGGCGCTGGCGTCGTATGGCCTGGGGCTCGACGCGCTGCGCACGGCGATCAGCGCCGCCAACGCCAACGGCGCAAAAGGCAGCATCGATGGCCCGACGCGTTCGTATTCCATCAATTCCAACGACCAGCTGCTGGCCGCCCAGGACTACCAAAAGCTCATCATTGCCTACCGCAATGGCGCGGCGGTGCGCGTGTCGGACGTGGCGCGGGTCGTGGAGAGCGCCGAGAACACCCAGCTCGGCGCCTGGGCCAGCATCGCCTGCACGCCGGGCGCGTCACCCGCCTCAAAGAATGAAGAAGATTGCCTCGGCACACCCGGCCGGCGGCTGGTTCCCGCCATTATTTTGAACGTGCAGCGCCAGCCCGGCGCGAATGTGATTGCCACGGTGGACGCCATCAAGGCACGCCTGCCCGAGTTGCAGGCTGGCCTGCCGACCTCGATGCGCGTCGATGTGCTGAGCGACCGCACCACCGGCATCCGCGCCTCCGTGCTGCATGTCGAGATCGAGCTGCTGCTGGCGGTGCTGATGGTGGTGCTGGTGATCTTTGCGTTTTTGCACAACGTTCGCGCCACGGTGATTGCCAGTTTGTCGGTGCCGATCTCGCTGATCGGCACCTGCGGCGCGATGTACCTGCTCGGCTACAGCCTGAACAACCTGAGCCTGATGGCGTTGACGATTGCCACCGGCTTCGTCGTCGATGACGCCATCGTGATGATCGAGAACATCTCGCGCTACATCGAGGAAGGCGAGTCGCCGATGCTGGCCGCGCTCAAGGGCGCCAAGCAGATCGGCTTCACCATCATCTCACTGACGGTGTCGCTGATCGCGGTGCTGATTCCGCTGCTCTTCATGGGCGACGTGGTGGGCCGGCTGTTCCGCGAATTCGCCATCACACTGGCCATCACGATTTTGATTTCGGCCGTCGTCTCTCTCACGCTCGTTCCGATGATGTCGGCCAGGTGGCTGAAAGAAAAAGCCCCCACGCTCCCCGCTGCGCGTGGTTCGCTGCCCCCCGGGGGGGCCGCTGCGCCTGCGGTCTGGCAAAGCCAGTCCCGCGGCCCTGGCTGGGCTGGGACAAGCGACCCCACGCTTGGCGAGCGGCTGCAGCGCTTCTTTGACCGCGTCATCGTTCGTTATGACCAGTCGCTGACCTGGGTGCTCCGGCACCAGGGCGCGACGCGGGTGGTGGCGCTGGCGACCTTGGTGCTGACCGTCGTGCTGTATGTGCTGATTCCCAAGGGCCTGTTCCCGACGCAGGACACCGGCCAGTTGCAGGCGCGCGTCGAAACCGCCCAGTCGGTGTCGTATGCGCGCATGTCGGCGTTGCAGCAGGCGGCGGCACGCGAGATTTTGCAAGACCCGGACGTGGACGCGCTGAGTTCCTTCGTCGGCGTCGATGCGGCCAACAACACCATGCTGCACACCGGCCGCATGCTGATCAACCTGAAAAAAGAGCGCATTGGCAGCCAGCAGGACACCATGGACCGGCTGCGCCAGCGCGCCAGCCAGGTCGCCGGCGTGTCGCTGTACCTCCAGCCGACGCAGGATCTGACGATTGACGCCGAAACCGGCCCGACGCAGTTCCGCGTGTCGGTGGAAGGCGCGAGCAACGCCGTGGTGGTGCAGTGGGCCAACCAGCTGGCCGAGCGCATGGCGCAGTCCGCCAGCCTGCGCAACGTGGTGTCGGACGCCGGCGCCCAGGGCACGGCGGCTTTCATCAACGTAGACCGCGACACGGCGTCGCGCCTGGGCATTTCTGCTTCGGTGATTGACGATGCGCTGTACAACGCGTTCGGTCAGCGCATCGTCTCGACGATCTTCACCGAGACCAACCAGTACCGCGTGATCCTCGAAGCGCTGCCCGACGCGCGCGCCACGCCGGCCTCGCTGGGCAGCCTGCCGCTGAAAACCAGTGGGGGCACGACCACGCCGCTGTCGTCGATAGCCACCATCACCGAGCAGCCCGCGCCGCTGCAGATCACCCACGTCGCGCAGTTCCCGGCGACGACCCTGGGCTTTGACACCGCGCCCGGCGTGTCGCTGGGCAAGGCGGTCGACGAGATCCGGCAGGCCGCGAAAGACATCGCCCTGCCGTCGAGCGTGACGCTGACCTTTTTGGGCGCTGCGGCGGCTTACCAGTCGTCGCTTTCCAGCCAGCTGTGGCTGATTTTGGCGGCGGTGGTCTGCGTGTACATCGTGCTGGGTGTGCTGTATGAAAGCTATGTGCACCCGATGACGATTCTCTCGACGCTGCCATCGGCCGGCGTGGGGGCGCTGCTGATGCTGATGCTGAGCGGCTCGGACCTCGGGGTGATTGGCATCATCGGCATCATCTTGCTGATCGGCATCGTGAAGAAGAACGCCATCATGATGATTGACTTTGCGATTGACGCCGAGCGCAACGAGGGCAAGTCGCCGCAGGAGGCAATTCACCAGGCGGCGCTGCTGCGCTTTCGGCCGATTCTGATGACGACGCTGGCGGCGCTGTTTGCCGCCGTTCCCTTGATGCTGGGGTTTGGCGAGGGGGCGGAGTTGCGGCGGCCGCTGGGCTTGGCGATTTTTGGCGGCTTGATCGTCAGTCAGGTGTTGACGCTGTTCACGACGCCCGTTATCTATCTGGCGTTTGACCGGCTGGGGCGGCGGTTTGGGCGAAAGGAGCGGGGTTGATGCTTCTTTTTTATGCTTTTTCTGCCGCTTGCGCTTGCTCTGCTTGCGCTGGTAGCTATTTAATTGGTAGCGGTTTTCGCTGGTTGCACCTGCTGGCCGGGGGTAGCCCGGCGGCTAGTAACTTTCTTTTGCTTCGCCAAAAGAAAGTCACCAAAGAAAAGGCGACCCGACTGTCCGGGTCCCTGCGCTTCGCTTCGGGCAACCTGCGCTGCCCCGAAAAAACGGGGGTCGGCGCAAACTCGCTGCGCTGCGCTACGCTCAAACAGCGCGCCGCCCTGATCCCGTTTTTCCGGGGCATCACAGGCCCAGACAGAACGGGACTGTCGGGGAATGAAGTCCGAACGGCCGAACAGGCTAACGGCGACCACGACCACGACCACGACTGGTATTTGGTTCTTTATGCTATTCATTCGATAGCTGGCTGTGCAAGTTCTATATGCGCCAATGGCACTTTTCATGCCCAAGCGCCTAAAGATTCAGGTTATTGGCGGCGGGCGTTTATTCTTTTGCGTGTTTCTTACTCCCTCTCCCTCTGGGAGAGGGCTGGGGTGAGGGCTCCCCGATGCCGATTTTCTGTGGCAGTTCTCACGCCCGCCAGCCCCCATCCCAGCCTTCCCCCAGCGGGGGAAGGAGAAATTCAGGCGCGGGGAAAGGGTTTGCCTGATGAGCCCATTCATGACAAAGCGCGGCTTCTTGCCCCCGATTCCGTTCCCGCGCCTGTTCCCGTTCCCCCTCCCGCCAATCCCGTTCTGGCTGGGCCTTTGGGCGTCAGGAAAAACGGGATCAGGGCCGCGCGCTGTCTGAGCCGAAGGCGAGTTTGCGCGGACCCCCGTTTTTCCTGGCGCTCAAAGGTTGCCCGTAGCGCAGCGCAGGGACCCAGACAGCCGGGTCGCCTTTCTTTTGCCTACTTTTCTTTGGCGAAGCAAAGAAAAGTAGGTTGCCGCCGGGCAACCCCCGGCCAGCAGGCCCAAGCAAAGCTCAACGCGAACAAATCCGCAGCTGAACGGATAACAGGCGCAACACCATGAACCTGTCCGGCCCCTTCATCGACCGCCCTATCGTTCATGCACAAGCGGGGGTTCCCGCACCCGAATCCGCATCCGTTCCCGCTCCCGCCAATCCCGTTCTGGCTGGGCCTGCGATGAGCGGTAAAAGCGGGATCAGGGCCGCGCGCTGTTTGAGCCGCAGGCGAGTTTGCGCGGACCCCCGCTTTTGCTTCTCATCACAGGTTGCCCGTAGCGCAGCGCAGGGACCCAGACAGCCGGGTCGCCTTTCTTTTGCTTACTTTTCTTTGGCGAAGCAAAGAAAAGTGAGTTGCCGCCGGGCACCCCCCAGCCAGCAGGCCAACGCAAAAAAAAACCAGGCCCAAGTAAAAAAACGGTCAGCTATAAATTCAATAGCTACCAACGACCACCCAACCTGCGCAAAAGCAGCTTTCCATATAAATTCAGCAAGTAAACCAGCAGGGGCCAAGCGATGAACCTGTCCGGCCCCTTCATCCACCGCCCCATCGCCACCATCCTCCTGACCCTGGGCCTGGCCCTGGCCGGGATAGGCGCCTTCTTCGTCCTGCCTGTCTCCCCCCTGCCCCAGGTCGATTTCCCGGTCATCTCGGTCAGCGCCTCGCTGCCAGGCGCCTCCCCCGACACCATGGCCAGCAGCGTCGCCACGCCACTCGAAAGACGCCTGGGCGTGATCGCCGGCGTCAACGAAATGACCTCCAGAAGCGGCACCGGCTCGACCCGCATCAGCCTGCAGTTCGAACTGAACCGCAAGATCGACTCGGCCGCCCGTGAAGTACAGGCCGCCATCAACGCCTCGCGCGCCGACCTGCCCGCCACGCTGCGCAGCAACCCGACCTACCGCAAGGCCAACCCCGCCTCGTCGCCGGTCATCATCCTGGCGCTGACCTCCAAGACCCGCTCGCCCGGCCAGATCTACGACGAAGTCTCCAGCCTGGTGCAGCAAAAAATCGCCCAGGTGCCGGGCGTCGGCGATGTCGAACTCGGTGGCGGCTCCTTGCCCGCTGTGCGCGTCGAGCTGCTGCCCTTCGCCCTGAACCGCTACGGCGTCAGCATGGAAGACGTTCGTGCCGCGCTGCAGGCGGCCAATGCCAACCGGCCGCGCGGCGCGATTGAAGGCAACGGCCAGCGGCTGCAGATCTATGCCGCCGGCAACACCGCATTGGGCGGGCTGCGCGCGGCCGATTACCGGGGGCTGGTCATCGCCTGGCGCAACGGCGCGGCGATCCGGCTGAGCGATGTGGCCGAGGTTAGCAATGGCGTGGAAAACACCAACACGCTCGGCCTGTTCAACGGCCAGCCGGCGGTCGTCGTGCTGGTCACGCGCCAACCCGACGCCAACGTGATCGCCACCGTCGATGGCGTGCGCGCGCTGTTGCCCGAGCTGCAGGCGCAACTGCCGCCGGATGTGGATCTGCAGGTGGCATCGGATTCGACCAATTCGATCCGCGCCTCGCTGCACGAAATCGAGGTCACGCTGCTGATCTCGATTGCGCTGGTGGTGCTGGTGGTCAGCGCATTTTTGCGCAGCGTGCGCGCCACCTTCATTCCGGCCGTGGCGACCGTGGTGTCGCTGCTGGGGACGTTTGGCGTGATGTATTTGCTGGGCTTCAGCCTGAACAACCTGAGCCTGATGGCGCTCACGGTGGCGACCGGCTTCGTCGTCGATGACGCCATCGTGGTGCTGGAGAACACCAGCCGCCACATCGAAGCCGGCATGGACCGCTTCAAGGCAGCGCTGCTGGGCGCGCGCGAGGTCGGCTTCACCGTGCTGTCGATCAGCCTGTCGCTGGTGGCGGTGTTCATTCCGCTGCTGTTCATGGGCGGGCAGACCGGCCGGCTGTTCCGCGAATTCGCCGTCACGCTGTCGGCGGCGGTGATGATCTCGCTGGTGATCTCGCTCACCACCACGCCGATGATGTGCGCCTGGCTGCTCAAGCCGCCGTCGAGCAATCAGCCGCCCGGACGTATTTCGCGGGCTTTCGAAAACACCTTCAAGCGCCTGCTCAAGAGTTATGAAACCGCACTGGACTGGGCGCTTTCAGCCAAACTGCTGGTCATGCTGAGCCTCTTGGCCGTGATCGGGCTGAATGTTTATCTGTACATCGCCGCGCCCAAGGGATTTTTTCCGCAGCAGGACACCGGCCAGATCAACGGCTTCCTGCGCGCCGACCGCAGCATTTCCTTCCAGTCGATGCAAAGCAAGCTCAAGCAGCTGGTGGACACCATCCGCGCCGACCCGGCGGTCGATACCGTGGTCGGCTTCACTGGCGGCTCACGCGCTGGCGGCGGCTTCATGTTCATCAACCTCAAGCCAGTCGCGCAGCGCAGCGACTCGGGCCAGGCGGTGATTGCGAGGCTGCGCCCGAAACTGGCGCAGGTCACCGGCGTCAGCATCTTCCTGAATCCGGTGCAGGACTTGCGCGGCGGCGGCCGGCAGAGCAATTCCACCTACCAGTACACGCTGAAAAGCGACAACGCCGCCGACCTGAAACGATGGGCGACGCGGCTGGCCGACCAGATGAAGGGCGCCAGCGCACTGACTGACGTGGACACCGACCAGGAAGAAAACGGCGTCGAGACCATGGTCACGGTGGACAAGGAAAGCGCCGCGCGGCTCGGCGTGAGTTCGCGCGACGTCGACAACGCGCTGTACAACGCCTTTGGCCAGCGCCAGGTGGCGACTATCTATGGCGAGATGAACCAGTACAAGGTCATCATGCAGGTGGCGCCGCGCTACATCGGCAGCCCCGAGGCGCTGAAGGACATTTATGTGCCGGCCAGAAACACGGCCGCCGCCAGCACGGCTTCGGGCGCTACCGGCACGTCCGTCGTGAACCCTGCCCTGCGCGACCCGTCGTCTGGCCAGGTGCTGACCACCGCCGTCACCACCATGGTGCCGCTGTCAGCGATTGCCAGCTTCAGTGAAAATTCGGCGGCGGCATCGATCAGCCATGAAGACGGCGAACTCTCGACCACCATTTCCTACAACCTGGCCACCGGCAGCACGCTCAGCGATGCGCAGGCCGCCGTCCGGGAATCGGAAGCCGCGATCGGCCTGCCCAACAACGTGCGCGGCAGCTTTTCGGGCACGGCGCTCAGTGCGCAGCAGTCGCAGGGCGAGCAGCCGCTGTTGATCCTGGCGGCGCTGGTGGTGATCTACATCGTGCTTGGCATTTTGTACGAAAGCCTGATCCACCCGCTGACGGTGATTTCGACGCTGCCGTCGGCTGGCGTGGGCGCGTTGCTGGCGCTGCTGCTGTTCAAGATGGACCTGTCGATCATTGCGCTGATCGGCATCTTTTTGCTGATCGGCATTGTCAAGAAAAATGCCATCCTGATCATCGACTTCGCGCTGGACGCCGAACGCGCGCGCGGCTTGACGGCCGTGCAAGCGGTGCGCGAGGCTTGTTTGCTGCGTTTTCGGCCGATCCTGATGACCACGATGGCCGCCATTCTGGGCGCGCTGCCACTGGCCATCGGCTTTGGCGAAGGGGCGGAACTGCGCCGGCCACTGGGCATCACCATCATTGGCGGACTGATCGCCAGCCAGTTGCTGACGCTCTTGAGCACGCCGGTGGTGTATGTGCTGCTCGACAAGCTGCGCCGCCGCAGTGTGTCGGAACGCCACCTGAGCCGCCATCCGCACGAGCCGCCTGAGATGTCGGATATGGCGCCGCACCCTCTTGCGCCCTCTCCCTCTGGGAGAGGGCTGGGGTGAGGGCCAGCGGACGCAAAACCATCATAAAAAATCCTGTGCCTGGTCAAGCCCCACCCCGCAACCGTCGGTCCCGCAAAGGCCGGAATGACGAATTCATAAAGCCGCCCATGCGTTCAAAACTGCCTTTTCACCTTTTCACGGTTGCCGCACTGGTTTTAGCGGTCAGCGGCTGCGCCGTCGGCCCCAATTACCAGCGCCCTTCCACGCCGGACATCAGCGCCTTCAAGGAAGCCGCTGGCTGGGTGCCCGCTGCCCCCGCCGATGCGCTGGAACGCGGCCCCTGGTGGTCACTGTTCGGCGACCCGGTGCTCGACCAGCTGGCCGCGCGGGTCGAGGTGTCGAATCAGAACGTCGCGGCAGCCGTGGGCGCTTATGCGCAGGCGCGCGCACTGGTGCGTGAACAGCGGGCCTCGATGTTTCCCTCCGTCACGCTCAATGGCGGAGCCAATCGCTCGCACAGCAGCTCGGGGAGCAGCTCGACCAGCGTCAACGGCGGCAGAACGGGCCACAGCTTCAGCGCCAGCATCGGCACGAGCTGGGAGCCCGATGTGTGGGGCCGATTGGGCCGCGCGGTGGACAGTGCCTCGGCCAGCGCCCAGGCCAGCGCCGCCGACCTGGCGTCGGCCCGGCTGTCGGCGCAGGGGGAACTGGCGATCAATTACCTCACGCTGCGCCAGGTGGATGCGCAAAAAGCGCTGCTGGAAAACACGCTGGCCGGATTTCAGCGCACGCTGGAGATCACACAGAATCGCTACAGCGCCGGCATTTCGGCCAAAACCGACGTGCTGCAATCGCAAACCCAGCGGGCCAATGCGCAGGCCGACGATGCCGGGCTGGTGCGCCAGCGCGCGCAACTCGAACATGCCATCGCCGTGCTGGTGGGCGAAGCGCCGGGCAATTTTTCACTCGCGCCTGCCGCGTGGAACCCCCGGGTGCCCGAAGTGCCGCCCGGCGTTCCGTCCACGCTGCTGCAGCGCCGCCCCGACATTGCCGCTGCCGAACGCCGCGTGGCCGTGGCCAACGAGCAGATCGGCATTGCGAGAAGCGCCTATTACCCCAGCCTGCCGCTGGGTGCGTCGTATGGATTCGGCGCCAGCCGCGTGGCCGACCTGTTCAGCGCGTCCAGCAGCGTCTGGTCGCTCGGCCTGTCGGCGGCGCAAAGCCTGTTCAATGCCGGCGCCACCACCGCACGCGTGCAAGGCAGCGAAGCCGCGCATGCGCAAGCGGTGGCGCGTTACCGACAAACCGTGCTGACCGCCTTCCAAGGCGTTGAAGACCAGCTGGCCGCCACCCGCGTCCTGCTGATCCAACAGGATTTGCGCCGCCAGGCGTCCGAAGCCGCCGACCAGGTCGAGCAGCAGGTGTTGAACCGCTACCGCAGCGGCCAGGTCAGCTACACCGAAGTCATCACCGCCCAGGCCACCGCACTGAGTGCGCGCCGCGCGCTGGTGCAGGCCATGGCCGACCGCCAGACCACGGCCGTGGCGCTGATCCAGTCGCTCGGCGGCGGCTGGCAGGCAGGGCCATGACGCTGGCGGCGCCCGGCACCAACGGTTGATCTTTCTGGACGGGGTTCATTGGATAACTGCCCTGCAACACCGGCCAGGCAACATTTTTGCCAGGCGTTGCGCTGACGATATGCCCCATGTTCCTGAAAATCGTCTGCAACGACCCATTGTTGACCTGGATCAGCATGCCCCTAAAGCGAATGGGGGATAGTCCCATCAACAAAGGGAGCGACCACCATGAAACTGATGACTGACCTGTTTTCCACCGACTATGGCCTGATGAGCATCATCGGCATTGCCTTCATGATGGGCATGGGGGTGTTCTTTCTTCGCCTGTTCACGGGCAAGATGAAGCACGATCCGACGGTCTCCCGCAAATAAGCTGCCCGCGTGCCTGCGGCACCGTCGGTTAACGACCAAACAGGCACTTTGCGCAATACTGGCGAACGTAGGTAGCTATAAAAAATATAGCAGTTTATCTAAACACCGGCGGGTTGTTCCCGCTGATGCAGTGCCGCCAGAAAAAACCGCGTGGCTTCGATCAGCGGCCTGTCCCTTCGGGTGATGGAGCCAAACGATTCCATCTTGTGCCGGATGGGGCATGGCAACACCCGGAGCAGCCCATGGCGCGCGTAGGTGTCGGCAATCGACAGCGGCACGACGCCGATCATGTCGGTTTCTGCAATCAAATTGGTGGTGGTCAGGATGGACGCGGTTTCGATCAGGCCCCGTGGCAAGGGTGCCTGCTGCATCCTGAATTCCTGTTCCAGCACCTCGCGCATCGGGCTGCCGGTGGGCTGCAATATCCACGGGTAGCCCAGTAAACGGTCAAACGGCACTGATTTCTGCCGGGCCAGCGGGTGATGCATGCCGACGACAATGGCCAGTGCCTCGTTTTCGAGCGGCGTGAATTCATAGTCGGCCCACTGCCCGCCGCGAATCCGCCCGACCGCCACAGCCAGCACGCCTTCTCGCAGCAGCTCCAGCAGCCGGTCGCTGGTGTCGAGCGTGACATCGAGCGACAGCAGCGGATAGGCTTTTTTCAGCGCGATGATGGCCTGCGCCAGCAAGGTCGGCGACGGCGCCATGATGCTGTCCACCGACAGGCGGCCCGAACTTCCCAGCTGCAATTCAGCCAATACCCGGGTCATCGACTCGATGGAACCCCGCATTCCCCGGAAATAGCCCAGCACGCTGGTCGGCGGCCAGGTGCAGATGAGTTTTGACACCGATGCCATCGGTCATCGGCCAGATCAGGAATGGCCGCATGAAACCCCTGACGGTAGCCAGCACCAAACGCAATCCGCAACGACCCAATGTGCCCGCCATGGCGGAAGCCGGTCTCAAGGGTGTGGAAATGAATGCCTGGTACGGCATTTATATGCCCGCCTCGACACCCAGGGCAGTGCAGGATCGCGTGTACACCGAAGTGACCCTGCTGGCCATGCCTGAAACGCACAGCCGGCTGAGCGCCATCGGCGCCAACCTGACGCCGATGACGCAGGCCCAGTTCGCTGCCTTTCACACGGCGGAAAACAAACGTTATGCCGAGCAGATCACCCGCAAAAACATCAAGCTGGACTGAAGCCATGAACACGCAGCAGAACCCGGTCACCGCCCTGACCCTGGGCGACGCGGCCGGTATTGGCCCCGAGCTGATCGCCCGCCTCCTCAGCCAGCCTGGCATCACGGACGGCGCCAACATCGTGCTGGTGGGTGACGCCTGGCTGTGGCAGGACGGCCAGGCCATTGCCGGCCACCGTATCGCCACGCAAGCCGTTGCGTCGCTGGCCGAAGTGTGCAGCCGCGCGGTCCAGCATCTGCCCGCATTTCTGGCCGTTGACACGATTCAGCCGGCAGACGTACAGCGCAGCCAGGCGCTGGCCGCCTGCGGCACGGCGGTGCTCAAGGTGCTCGACCTGTGCATGGACGGCGCCAAGCACGGCGAAGTCGATGCCATCTGTTTTGCGCCGTTGAACAAGCAAGCCATGAAGATGGGTGGCATGCAGCATGAGAACGAGTTGCACCACTTTGCCGACTACCTGGGCGTGACCGGCTATTTTTGCGAGTTCAACACGCTGGGCGACCTGTGGACTTCGCGCGTGTCGTCGCACATTCCTCTGAAAGCCGCTGCGGCCATGCTCAGCAAGGAACGCACCGTGGACGCTGCCCGGCTGATCTACCAGTCGCTGCAAGCCAGTGGCACGGCCGCGCCCAAGGTGGCGATTGCCGCCTTCAACCCGCATGGCGGCGACGGCGGCGTCTGCGGACAGGAGGAAATCGACATCATTGCGCCAGCGGTTGAAGCGCTGCACGCCAGCGGTTTTCCGGTCGATGGCCCCTTTCTGCCAACACGATTTTCCTGAAAGCACATGACGGCCACTACCAGGCCATCGTCACCATGCACCACGACCAGGGCCAGATCGCCATCAAGCTCATGGGTTTCAGCAAGGGCGTGACGGTGCAGGGCGGCCTGCCGATGCCCATCACCACACCGGCGCACGGCACGGCTTCATTCCCGAAAACCCGGGAGTCATCCCCATGAAAATCAAATCCGTACGCGCCCGTGTTTTTGAGTGGAAGGGCAAGACCGTTCCGCCACAGGGCAATTTCTGCTCCAACGCCATGGACCTGGTGTATTCCAACACCGAATCCATGCGCACCCTCCGCTTTCATTCGTGGTCGGTGGTCGAGATTGAGACCGACGACGGCATCACCGGTCTGGGCAATGTCGCCCTGGCCCCGGCGATTGCCAAGGCCATCATCGACCAGTATTTGACCCCGCTGGTGCTGGGCCAGGACCCGTGGGACTACGAATACCTGTGGCAGCGCATGTACCGCGCCACCCACGCCTGGGGCCGCAAGGGCGTGACGATGGCGGCGATTTCGGCGATTGACCTGGCGATCTGGGACATCCGGGGCAAGTCGGTCGGCAAGCCGGTGTTCAAGCTGCTGGGCGGGCGCACCAAGGAAAAATTCCGGTCTGTTACTCCAAGCTCTACCGCATCAACCTGGACGAGATGCAGGCCGAGGCGCAAAAATACCTGGATCAGGGCTTCACCATGTTCAAGTCCCGCTTCGGCTATGGCCCCGCGCACGGCACGAAAGGCGTGGCGATTCGCGAGGTCATCGGTTACGACAACGACCTGATGCTGCAGTGCGACATGGGCTGGATCCTGGAATACGCCAAGCGCATGCTGCCCAAGCTGGAAAAGTTTGAGCCGCGCTGGCTGGAGGAACCCGTGATTGCCGACGACATCGACGGCTATGCCGAGCTGAACCAACTCACCAGCATCCCGATTTCGGGCGGCGAGCATGAGTTCAGCCTCTGCGGCTTCAAGCAGTTGCTGGACAAAAAAGCCGTCAGATTGGTGCAGTACGACACCAACCGCGTCGGCGGCATCACGGCCGCGCACAAGATCAATGCGCGGTGCGAAGCCCACAGCGTGCCCGTCATTCCGCACGCCGGCCAGATGCACAACTGCCCCCTGACCATGAGCACGCTGGCATCGCCGATGAGCGAATACTTCCCCATGTTCGACGTCGAAGTCGGCAACGAGCCGATCTATTACATCTTCGACGGCGAGCCGGTGGCCGAAAACGGCTTCGTCCAGCTCGACGACCACAAGACCGGCCTGGGCTTGACCCCGAAGACCGGGTTCCTGGACCAGTTCAACATCATCGAGTGACCATGACAGCACGATACCAGGGCGTATTTCCGGTGGTGCCCACCACGTTCAAGGACGCAGGCGAGCTTGATTTGCCGAGCCAATTGCGCTGCATCGACTTCATGGTCGACGCCGGCTTCACCCGCCTGTGCATCCTGGCAAACATTTCAGCGCAGTTCCTGCTGTCAGACGCCGAGCGCGAGGTGCTGACGGCCGCCATCCTCAAGCATGTGGCGGGCCGCGTGCCGGTGATCGTCACCACCACCCATTTCGGCACTCAGGTCTGCCCCGAACGCAGGCGCCGCGCGCAGGACATGGGCGCAGCGATGGTGATGGTGATGGTCAAGCCGCCCTACCACGGCGCCACCTTGCGGGCCAGCGAGGAAAAGATCTACGAGTTCTATGCCGCGCTGTCGGACGCCATCGACATTCCCATCATGATCCAGGATGCGCCCTGAGCGGCACGCCGCTGCCGGTGCCCTTCCTGGCGTGAATGGCGAAAGAAATCAAGCAGGTGTCGTATTTCAAGATTGAGACCGCAGGCGCGGCGTCCAAGCTGCGCGAGCTGATCCGCCTGGGCGGCGATGCGATTGAGGGCCCGTGGGACGGCGAGGAAGCCATCACGCTGCTGCCCGACCTGGATGCCGGCGCCACCGGCGCCATGACGGGTGGCGCCTTCCCCGACGGCATCCGGTTGATCATGGATGCGTAAACCTCTGGCAACCGAGAGGAAGCCCTCGCCCAATACACCCGCTGGCTACCGCTGATCAATTATGAAAACCGCCAGGGCGGCATCCTGACACCCAAGGCGCTCATGAAGGCCGGCGGCATCATCGACTGCGAAGCACCACGACATCCGTTTCCGGCCATGCACCCCGAGGTGCGCCAGGGCCTGCTGGAAACCGCCCGGCGGCTGGACCCGATAGTGCGGCGCTGGGGAAAATGAAAGGGCACGTAATTGCTATGTATTCAATAGCTATAGATACCCAAGGATACTGCGCAAAATCCTATTTTCATCAATAAATAGCTCTCGCGCCGGGTTCAAGACCGTATAGTGTCGGCCACCCGCTCGGCACAGGCCCTGGCCTGCGCGGCATCACGTGCCTCGACCATCACGCGCAGCAGCGGCTCGGTGCCGCTGGCCCGGATCAGGATACGTCCGGTGTCGCCCAGTTCGGCCGTCACCGCTTTGGTTTGCGCCGCCAGCTCGGTGCTGTCTTTCCAGTTCTGACCCGGCTTGAGCCGGACATTGATCAGGGTTTGCGGAAACAGCACCACATCCGACAGCAGTTCCGACAGCGTCTGCTGGCTGCGCACGCAGGCCTGCAGCACCTGCAGCGCACTGATCAGGCCGTCGCCGGTGGTGTGCTTGTCCAGCGCCAGCAAATGGCCCGAGCCCTCGCCGCCCAGCAGCCAGCCGCGCTTTTCGAGCTCTTCAAGCACGTAGCGGTCACCGACCTGGGCGCGCACAAACTCGAGGCCTTTGGCTTTCAGCGCCACTTCCACGGCCATGTTGGTCATCAGGGTGCCGACGGTGCCAGGAACCTTTTCGCCACGTGCCAGGCGCTCGTTGACCATCAGGAACAGCACTTCATCGCCGTTGAACAACCGGCCTTCGGCATCGACTACCTGTAGCCGGTCGGCGTCTCCATCCAGTGCGATGCCGTAGTGAGCGTTGTTGGCGCGCACGGCCGCCACCAGTGCATCCGGATGGGTTGCACCGAAACCGTCGTTGATGTTCAGGCCATCAGGCGCGCAGCCAATGGCGATCACCTCCGCCCCCAGTTCATGAAACACCATGGGTGCGATCTGGTAGGCCGCCCCGTGCGCGCCATCGACCACAATCTTCAGGCCTTTGAGCGTGAGGTCGTTGGCAAACGTGCTTTTGCAGAATTCGATATACCGTCCGGCAGCATCGTCAAGCCGACGGGTTTTTCCGAGTGACGCTGAATCTGCCCAGACTGGCGGCTCATCAAGTGCGGCTTCCACCGCGGCCTCCCATTCGTCGTTGAGCTTGGTGCCATGCGCACTGAAAAACTTGATGCCGTTGTCGGCAAAGGGATTGTGGCTGGCACTGATCACCACGCCCAGGCTGGCGCGCTGCGCCCGCGTGAGGTAGGCAACGCCGGGCGTCGGAAGCGGGCCGAGCAGCACCACGTCAACGCCGGCTGAGTTGAAACCGGACTCCAGCGCGCTTTCCAGCATGTAGCCTGAAATCCGGGTGTCCTTGCCGATCAGGACGGTCGGGCGTGCTTCGGTCCTGCGCAGCACACGTCCCACTGCATGGGCCAGTCGAAGTACGAAATCAGGCGTGATGGGGGCCTGGCCTACCGTGCCGCGGATGCCATCGGTGCCAAAATATTTTCTTGTCATGGGTGTTGATTTTTGAAGTTGTCCAGCAGTGTTCAGCCCAGGAAAGGCACGACTTGGCACTGATTTTATGGCCGTCCTTTGGACTTGGACGGTGTGATTACCATTTACTGTGCACCGCAACAATCAAGCATCCGGCGCCTGCGGCTGTCAGCTGGCGGCTTTCCAGACTTTCAGCGCCTGCACAGTTTCCCGTACGTCATGGACTCGCACGATACGCGCCCCCCGTTCGACGGCAAGCAATGCGGCCACCACGCTGGGAACCATGCGCCCCGCAGGCGAAGCAGTTGCCGGATCATCGCAAACCGCCGCCAGCGATGATTTGCGCGACCAGCCCGCGAGCAGCGGATAGCCAGCCGCCAGCAATTCACGCTGGCGTGCCAGCAGGGCAAAGTTCTGCTCGACGGTCTTTCCGAAACCAATACCCGGATCCAGCACAATACGGGATTTTTCGACACCCAGGGCTTGCAGGCTGCGGGCTGCCTGCTCCAGAAAAGAAAGCACTTGAGGAAGTACATCACCCTGCATGGGCGTTGTCTGCATGGTTTGCGGCTCGCGATGCATGTGCATCAGGCAGACACCGCAGGACGCATGTGCCGCCACGGCCTGCAGTGCGCCAGGCTGGCGCAGCGCCCAGATGTCGTTGATGATGTCGGCGCCAAGATCAAGTACGGCGCGCATGACCTCGGGCTTGTACGTGTCCACCGAAACCGGGACGCCCAGGGTGACGGCATGGCGAACCACCGGAAGCACGCGGGCCAACTCCTGCTCCAGCGGTACCGGCCATGCGCCAGGACGGGTGGATTCGCCTCCTATGTCAAGCAGGTCCGCACCGTCGTGGACCAGCTTTTCACAATAGGCCAACACGGCTGACAAGTTTTCTGTGGCGGCGTCATAGCGTCCACCGTCAGAAAACGAATCTGGCGTCACATTGACAATGCCCATGACGCGGGGTTGCGACAGGTCGAGCTGAAAGCGCGAGGTTTGCCAGATCACAAAATTTCCTTGCTGGTGACAACGGGTTGAACGATGAAGCGGGTCGTGGCCAAAACGGCAGCCCCAAAGAAAAACCGGGGACGGGCCCCGGTTTCTAGGTTGTGCGGCTAACTTGACGGTTCAATCAGGCAGCGTTGGGCGCCGGGTCAGTCGTGACCGCTGGACTGCCACCACTGGGGCCGGTGCCGCCGCTGCCAACGGAAGGATTGCGCGGCGTCCAGTCCTTGGGAGGACGTGGCTCCTTGCCGGCCATGATGTCGTCCATCTGCTCGACGTCAATGGTTTCCCATTCCAGCAAGGCCTTGGCCATCGCGTGCATCTTGTCCTTGTTGTCTTCGATCAGCTTGCGGGCTATGTCGTATTGCTGGTCAATGATGCGGCGCACCTCGGTGTCGACCTTTTGCAGCGTGGCTTCACTCATGTTGTTGGTCTTGGTCACCGACCGGCCCAGAAACACTTCGCCTTCGTTCTCTGCATAGACCATGGGGCCGAGCGCATCGGTCATACCGTAGCGCGTGACCATATCCCTGGCCAGTCCCGTGGCGCGCTCGAAATCGTTGCTCGCGCCGGTGGTCATCTGGTTCATGAACACTTCTTCAGCAATACGGCCACCGAACAGCATGCTGATCTGGCTGAGCATGTATTCGCGGTCATAACTATAGCGGTCCTGCGCTGGGAGGCTCATCGTGACACCCAAGGCACGGCCACGCGGAATGATGGTCACCTTGTGCACCGGATCGCACTTGGGCAGCATCTTGCCAAGCAGTGCATGGCCAGACTCATGGTAAGCCGTGTTGCGACGCTCTTCCTCGGGCATGACCATGCTCTTGCGCTCGGGGCCCATCAATATCTTGTCCTTGGCTTTCTCAAAATCCTGCATCTCCACCGTGCGGGCACTACGGCGCGCGGCCATCAGGGCGGCTTCGTTGCACAGATTGGCCAGATCGGCGCCAGACATGCCAGGGGTACCGCGCGCAATCACGCTGGCGTTCACGTCCTGGCCCAATGGAACCTTGCGCATGTGTACATTGAGAATCTGTTCGCGGCCGCGAATGTCAGGCAGCGTGACATACACCTGGCGGTCAAAACGGCCTGGGCGAAGCAAGGCCGCATCCAGAATGTCGGGGCGGTTGGTGGCAGCCACCACGATCACGCCAACATTGGTTTCAAAGCCGTCCATCTCGACCAGCATCTGGTTCAAGGTCTGCTCGCGCTCGTCATTGCCACCGCCCACACCGGCACCACGCTGGCGGCCAACGGCGTCAATTTCGTCAATAAAAATAATGCATGGCGCATTTTTCTTGGCATTGTCGAACATGTCGCGAACCCGGGCAGCGCCCACGCCGACGAACATTTCAACAAAGTCGGAACCGGAAATCGAGAAAAACGGGACCTTGGCTTCGCCAGCGATTCCCTTGGCCAGCAAGGTTTTACCCGTACCCGGGGGGCCAACCAGCAGCAAGCCGCGGGGAATGCGACCGCCGAGTTTCTGAAACTTGGCCGGGTCCTTCAGGAAATCGACCACTTCCTTGACTTCTTCCTTTGCCTCGTCGCAGCCCGCGACGTCAGCAAACGTCACGGTGTTGGTGGATTCGTCCAGCATGCGCGCCTTGGATTTTCCAAAACTGAAGGCACCGCCCTTGCCGCCCCCCTGCATTTGCCGCATGAAATACACCCACACGCCAATCAGAAGCAGCATCGGTCCCCAACTGACCAGCAGCGTCATGAGCAACGAGCCTTCTTCACGCGCCTTGACATCAAACTTCACATCGTTGGCAATCAAATCGCCAATCAAACCACGATCCAGGTAGGTGGCGGTAGTCCGGATTTTGCGGTCGTCGGTCGTGGTAGCCACAATTTCAGTGCCCCCCTGACCTTCGGCAATGGTCGCCGCCTTGATGCGCTTGCCGCGCACCTCTTCAAGGAACTCGGAGTAACCCAAGTAATTAGAGCCAGTGCCAGAGCGCGTGTCGAATTGCTTGAACACGGTGAAAAGCACCATGGCAATGACCAGCCAGATTGCTACTTTAGAAAACCACTGATTATTCAAGGACTGCTCCGATATATGAATCCAAAACCGACTGCATCGCACATGCGCCTTATTTTAGGCGTTTCAAGAGGCTAAACCGACGATTAAGGCTTTGCGTCCCTTTGCATGGCACGGATTTAACAGGATGTTTTCAGTTCCAGTAACTGGATTTCATCTTCACGTCACATTTTCAGACTCTTGCCAACCAGAAAGGTTTCAGAAGAATTTGACCGTGAAGCCTTGGGTTTTATGCGTTTGACGACTTTGAAAGTGGATTGAAAAAGCTTGACGAGGTCGTCATAGCCGCTGCCGTGAAACAGCTTCACCACCAGCGAGCCGTCCGGTTTCATGCGGGACTGGGCAAACTCCACCGCCAGTTCGACCAAGTGGGCGATGCGCGCTGCATCCACCGACTCAATGCCGGACAGATTGGGTGCCATGTCCGAAATCACCAGATCAACCTTGACGGCGCCCTGCTCCGAGCGCAAGGCCAGTTCCAGTTTTTCCAGCACGTCGGGTTCCCGGAAATCGCCCTGGATGAAGGCTACGCCTTCAATGGGTTCCATGGGCAACAAGTCCAGCGCAATGATGCGGCCATTGAGCGCGCCCGCAGCGGCGCCGGTCGGCGAGAGCTTGCGCCGCACATACTGGCTCCAGGCGCCGGGCGTGCTGCCCAAATCGACCACGCAGTCGCCAGGCTTGACCAAACCCAGCGTCTCATCCATTTCCTTGAGTTTGAAGGCCGCACGGGCCCGGTAGCCCTCTTTGCGGGCCTGCTTCACATAAGGGTCGTTGATATGGTCGTGCAACCACGCCTTGTTGACTTTTTTACCTTTTGCATCACCCTTGACCGCCACCTTTGGGGTCGATTTGGGGAGGAGCTTGTGGTCTGACTTGGCATTTACTTTCATGGCGCCTATTGTCGTCTTCCCGACACCACCGATAATTGCGTATGGCTCAAATACAACTTACCCCTGCCCAGCGCAAAGACCACCGCGCTGAAGCGCATCATCTCAATGCCGTCGTGATGATTGGCTCTGACGGCCTCACCGACAATGTAAAAAAGGAAATCGACGCTGCACTGTCCGCCCATGGCCTGATCAAGGTCCGGGTCCAGTCCGACGACCGCGCAGGCCGCGAAGACATGTTCCGCTCCCTGGCCGAGGAATTTGACGCCGCGCCCATCCAGCACATTGGCAAGCTGCTGGTGTTCTGGCGGCCGGTTCCCGAGAAAGAGAAAAAAGTCACCGAAGACCGCATGGCCGGCCCGCGCGATGTCAAGGTGCTCAAGAACAGTTCGCGCTACGGCCAGCGGCCGGAAGTCAAGACCTTGCGCGTGCTTGGCAACCAGCGCCTCACCCCGGGTGGCAGCGTCAAGCGCGCCAAGCCCCGGCAGCAAGTCAGCGTCAAGAAACGCTCGCAAGACTGACCTTACCCCCAAGCCTTTAACCGACCTCGCTGGTCGGTTTTTGCATTTTCGTGGCCAAAACAACCTGCGGCCTTTAGATTCCCCCTACCCGCCCACAGCTAACCGTGATGACCAATCCACTCCTCGATTTCTCCGACGTTCCCCTGTTTGACCAGATCCTGCCCGCGCATGTCGGCCCGGCGATGGACGACTTGCTCGCCAAAGCCGAAACGGCGCTGGCGCAGGTCACGGCGGCCGACTTTGCAGCGACCTGGAGCGGCATTGCCGGCGTGCTCGACGTGGCCACCGAAAATCTGGGCCGCGCCTGGGGGGCCGTCAGTCACCTGAACAGTGTGGCGGACACACCCGAGTTGCGCGCCGCCTACAACGCCGCCCTGCCCCGTGTCACCGAATTCTGGACGCGCCTGGGCGCCGACGAACGCCTGTATGCCAAGTACAAGGCCATCGACGTGGCGAGTCTGAATGACGAGCAGCGTCAGGCACACAAGAATGCCATCCGCAACTTTGTGCTCTCGGGTGCCGAACTGACGGGTGCAGCCAAGGAGCGATTCGCGCTAATCCAGGAGCGCCAGGCTGAACTCAGCCAGAAATTCAGTGAAAACTCGCTTGACGCCACCGATGCCTTTGCCTATTACGCCACCGATGACGAAATTGCAGGCGTTCCAGAAGACGTGTTGCAAACTGCCAGGGCGCAGGCCGAGGCCGAGGGCAAGGCCGGCTACCGGCTGAGCCTGAAAATGCCAAGCTACCTGCCGGTGATGCAGTTCGCCGACAGCAGCAACCTGCGTGAAAAGCTTTACAAGGCCTACACTACGCGCGCCAGCGACCAAGCACCGGCCGAATTCAGCCAGTTTGACAACAGCGCCGTGATGCGCGAAATCCTGGCCTTGCGCCAGGAAGAATCGCGACTGCTGGGTTACCAAAATTTCGGCGAAGTCTCGGTGGTGGCCAAGATGGCCAAGTCGCCTGAAGAAGTCGTGACCTTTCTGCGCGACCTGGCCCGGCGCGCCCGGCCATATGCCGAAAAGGACATCGCCGACCTGCGCAGGTTCGCGGCCGAGAAACTGAACCAGTCGGACCCCAAGCCTTGGGACTTTGCCTACATCGGAGAAAAGCTCAAGGAAGAGCGTTATGCCTTCAGCGAGCAGGAAGTCAAGCAGTACTTCACCGCGCCCAAGGTCCTGGCAGGCCTGTTCAGGATTGTCGAAACCCTGTTCGAGGTGCAGATTCGCGAGGATTCAGCGCCTGTGTGGAAGCCCGGCGTGGCTTTTTATCGCATCGAGCGCGATGGCCAACTGGTCGGCCAGTTTTACCTTGACCAGCCCGCCCGTACCGGCAAGCGCGGCGGTGCCTGGATGGACGATGTGCGTGCCCGCTGGTTGCGCCCCGATACCGGCAAGCTGCAAACGCCTGTTGCCCATTTGGTGTGCAATTTTGCCGACAGCGTCGGCGGCAAGCCGGCGCTGCTGACACATGATGACGTGACCACGCTGTTTCACGAATTTGGCCACGGACTGCACCACATGCTCACGCAGGTCAACGAGCACGATGTTTCGGGCATCAGCGGCGTCGAATGGGATGCGGTCGAACTGCCAAGCCAGTTCATGGAAAACTTCTGCTGGGAGTGGGAAGTGCTCGGGCAAATGACGGCGCACGTCGATACTGGCGAGCCGCTGCCGCGCGCACTGTTTGAAAAGATGCTTGCCGCCAAGAACTTCCAAAGCGGCATGCAGACATTGCGCCAGGTCGAGTTTTCGCTCTTTGACATGCTGCTGCACACCTCGCACAACCCGGACGAGGACCTGATGGGCCTGCTCAATGAGGTGCGCCGGGAAGTGGCGGTGATTTCCGCGCCGGCCTACAGCCGCACGGCACATACTTTCAGCCATATCTTCTCAGGCGGCTACGCAGCGGGCTACTACAGCTACAAGTGGGCTGAAGTGCTTTCGGCCGACGCGTATGCGGCTTTTGAAGAAACCGCAGCCGCCAACGACGAAGCAGGAAGCGGCAAATCGACGGTCAGCGTGGAAGCCGGGAGAAAGTACCGCCAGGCCATCCTCGAAGCGGGCGGAAGCCGCCCCGCCATGGAGTCGTTCAAGGCATTTCGAGGCCGCGAACCTTCACTCGACGCCTTGCTGCGCCATCAGGGCATGGCTTGAAACCCTTGCTGAAAATACTTTGCATGACTGGACCGGTCCCATGAAATCAAGCGCATTGTGTTTTTCCGGATGCAAGGCACTGCTGGCGCTGGGGCTGGCAGCCGGCGCACTGGCTTCATTGCAGGTGCAGGCGCAGCAGGTTTACCGCATTGTCGGGCCCGATGGCAAGCTGACCTTTTCAGACCGTCCGCCACCCGCGGCGGCCCCCCATGCAAGTATCAGCGAAGCCAACGCCTATGGTGGCACGAGCACCCCGGCGCGCGCCGGCCTGCCGTTCGAACTCCGACAGGTGGCGCTCAAATACCCGGTGGTCCTGTACACGGGCGACAACTGCTTACCCTGCGGCGCGGGCCGCTCGCTGCTGACCACCCGGGGCGTTCCATTCAGCGAAAAAACGGTCACGACGGTCGCTGACACCGAGGCGCTGCAGCGCCTGAGTGGTGAAGCGTCACTGCCCTTCCTGACCATAGGCAGCCAGCAGCTCAAGGGCTTTTCGGATGCCGAATGGACCCAGTTCCTGAACGCCGCCGGTTATCCAAAGTCTTCGGTCTTGCTGTCCGGTTACCAACTGCCTGCGCCCGTGCCGCTGGTGGCCGGCTCACCCTTGCCGGCGCCGCCGCCTTATGGAGAAAGCAAAGCGCCGAAAGCGGCGACAAAAACCCCTGCGACACGTCCGGTACAGGCGCCTGCCGACAGCAGCAACCCGGCCGGCATCAAATTCTGATCGATGTGAAGACCATGTTATTAGAGCCCGCCGATCAACAGATCGGTTACGGGCAAGCGCTGCGTCATTGCTGAAGTTTTTTGGTTGCACGTTTGGCACTATGCGGCACACAAAGGCCGCCATGCACCAACGAAACAGCGAAGAAATCACCTTCCGCAAGCTGGAGGTTCTGCTGGCGTACATGGAAACCGGCAACCAGACGCGTGCGGCCGAGTTGCTCAATGTCAGCACGGTCAGCGTGCACTGCGCGCTTCACTGCCTGCGATCAAAGCCTTGACCATCGCACGAGCGGCTTGACCGTGAATGTCCGAGACCAGCACATTGAGCCGGATGCCCGCATCGGCCAGCCGTTTGTGCAGCCGGTTCTACTCGCTTGCCAGCATGCCGCCGAGCTTTTGTCGCTGGCGGGCAATCAAACGCTTGTAACGGATGTCGGCCTGCGAGATGAAGGACGCGCGCAGCAAGCCCGCACGCGCCAGCGTGGCGAGCCACTGCGCATCGGCCACATCGGTCTTGCGCCCAGGCGCAGTTTTGACGTGCCGGGCATTGAGAACTCAGGCAACGATGCCTACTTTTTCCAACGCTGCAAACGGACTTTTCCAGTAAATGCCCGTGCTCTCCATGACCACCACCTCGGGAGCAATTGACTTGGCCCACTCGGCCAGCACCCGACGGTCACGCTTGAAGTCGCCAAATTCGCGTGAGTCCACAGTCACCCATCCGTCGGGCTGCTCGGCTACCGCAAAGGCGCTGATCTTGGCTTGGTGAACGTCCAGTCCAATGACGCGTTTATAGATCGGCGTGAGTTCCATCACGCTTCTCCTTGAACGAAAAACACGACACTCCAAGGCGTGTCGTCGCCCAAGGGGGCCTCCATTGAACGGCCTGTCAGGCAAGTCTGACGGCGCTTTTTAACGTGCGCTGTCAGACACCTCGCAAGAGGCGGTGCCAAGCAATCCGGGGTACGAGTCAATGGTGGCGGGTCGAGTTAGGTTTCGCGGTCCAAAGCCATCAAAAGTTTTCGCGACCTCCGCCTCTGGGCGACTACACACCCTCGCAGTGTCTTTCATGATCCGGGGTGCTGCACGCCTTGCTGCATGAAAGTTAGGCGGGTGTCCCGCGACCGGGGGCGAGTTTGAGACTGCATGCTTGCTCCATAAAATCGCATTGAAAGCAAAGATATTCGAGCAGGCCGGCCAAATCAATGAACCTTGCCGTGGATTCATTACGCTGCGCGCAAAGGTTGCAGCCGGGAAAGACACCAACGCCATGAACGGCGGTGCCCGGCAGGCATACGGGGCAAGCTTCAACGCGTTCTGCTGCGTCGTTTCGACACCGTCCGCCAGCGCCAGACCAGCGAGATCACTGCATAGCTGAGCAGCCCCATCAGAACGGCGGTGATGCACAGCCCGACCACCAGCGGCCTGCCCAGGGCGGCGATGCGCTGCCACAGGCTCAGGGTGTTTTCGATCTCCTCCGTGCCGATGACTTCGAGGTCTTTGTGCACTGCCTTCTCGCCCGTGACCCAGATGCCCAGCCGGTAGGCGCCGTAATAGATCGGGGCGAAGGTCAGCGGATTGCTGACGAGCGTGCTGGCCACGGCAGCCGGGACGTTGGCGCGCAGCAGCATGGCCGCTCCCACCGAGAGCGGAATCTGAGCCACCGGAACCAGCAGGCCAAAAAAGACGCCCACGGCCACGCCCATCGCCACGCCGCGCCGGGACCAGTGCCAGAGCTTGGGCTGGTCCAGCCACGGGCCGAGCCAGGCCAGCCAGGGGTTGCGGCTGATCTGCGCACGGCTCGGGATGCGGGCGCGCAATCGTTCAAGCAGGCTCATGTGTCATGGTTTCCGGGTGGACAAGCAGCTCTGACGTTACGCATCACGGCTGCTGACGAACAAAGACAAGGACAACGCGCCCGTCAATGGAAAGGCGCTTAAAACACCAGGGTTTCAACGCCCTCGTCCGTTCCCAGCAAACAAACATGCGCCTTTTGGAACGCAAACACTCCCACCGTCACCACGCCGGGCCACTGGCTGACCAGCGACTCGAAGGCCAGCGGATCGGCAATCGTCAGGCCGGTCACGTCCAGGATGTGCTGACCGTTGTCGGTGACCAGCGGCTGGCCGCCCTTGTGGCGCACGGTGGCCGCGCCGCCCATGGCCTCGAATTGGCGCGCAATGCGCCGCGTGGCCATCGGAATGACCTCGACCGGCAGGGGAAAGCCGCCCAGCGTGGCGACGTATTTGGACTTGTCGGCAATGCAGATGAAGCGGCGCGACTGCGCGGCAACGATCTTCTCGCGCGTCAGCGCCGCGCCGCCGCCCTTGACCATGTGGCCGGCGTGGTCGATCTCGTCGGCGCCGTCGATGTACACCGCGAGTTCGTCGACTTCGGCGGCATCAAAGACCTTGATGCCCAGCGCCTGCAACCGCTCGGTTGAAGCGTTCGAGCTGGACACGGCACCTAGAATCCGGTCCTTCATCGTCGCCAGCGCGTCGATGAACTTGTTCACCGTCGAGCCGGTGCCGATGCCAACGATGCTGCCGTCCTCGATGTAATGCAGGGCGGCCTGGCCAACCAGGGTTTTGAGCTCGTCTTGGGTCATGGTGTGCTTTGTTGGGGAAATGCAGTTGGGATGAAACAGTTTTTGCGACAATCGCGGCTCATGCCTTTCGGGCCCAAGCGCTTCGCCAAGCCCACACAAATCCACCGCTCTCAGCCCGAATTATCCAATGTCCCTGTTCCCCTACGCCCTGGCCCGTCCCTTTTTATTCGGGTTCGACCCCGAGACCGCCCATGACCTGACCATGGCGTCACTGGCGCGCACCCAGGGCACGCCGCTGTCAGCCCTGTATTGCGGTACGCGGGTCAACGATCCGGTCGAGCTTGCCGGCTTGAGCTTTCCCAACCGGGTGGGCATGGCCGCCGGGCTGGACAAGAACGCACGCTGCATCGACGGCCTGGCCGCCATGGGATTCGGCTTTGTCGAGGTCGGCACGGTGACGCCCAAGGCGCAGCCTGGCAACCCGAAGCCGCGTATGTTCCGCCTGCCAGAGGCCAATGCATTAATTAACCGCCTGGGCTTCAACAACGACGGGCTGGACGCTTTCCTCGTCAATGTGCAGAAGTCGAGCATTCGCAAGCCAGGCGCGAAAAGCTCGCTGCTGCTGGGCCTGAACATCGGCAAGAACGCCGCCACGCCGATTGAAAATGCGGTGGACGACTACCTGATCTGTCTTGATGGCGTGTACCCGCATGCCGACTACGTCACCGTCAACATCTCCAGCCCCAACACCAAGAACCTGCGCGCGCTGCAAAGCGACGAGGCGCTAGACGCCCTGCTCGGCCAGATTGCCGAACGCCGCGAAACGCTGGCCAGCCGGCATGGCAAGCGCGTGCCGATTTTTGTCAAGATTGCGCCCGACCTGGACGACGCGCAGGTCGAAGTGATTGCCGCCACATTGAAACGCCACGCGATGGACGGCGTCGTGGCCACCAACACCACGCTGGGCCGCGACGCCGTCAAGGGCCAGCGCCATGCCGAGGAGGCCGGCGGCCTGAGCGGCGCGCCGGTGCTGGCGGCGAGCAACCGCGTCATCGGCCAGCTGCGCGCCGCACTGGGCACGGGCTTTCCCATCATTGGCGTGGGCGGCGTGATGAGCGGGCTGGACGCGGTGTCCAAGATCAAGGCCGGCGCCGACGTGGTGCAGATCTACACCGGCCTGATCTACAAAGGCCCGGCACTCGTCGCCGAGGCTGCAAATGCGATTAAAAAGTGCCGTTAGCGCAATAGCGGCGTGTGCGAGCAGCTATTATTTTGATAGTTTCAAACGATTGAAAAGCTGCTTAACGGTTGCCTGAAAGTGCGCCAGGGCATGTACGTTGATTTCCATGCTGTTGTGACGCGTGAGTTAGCGCATGGCGCGACACCACTTGGTTGCCACGCGACCGCTTTGCGCGCACTCAACGCGGCATCCAGCCCAGGCCGGCCGAAGTTCCTCCTGGCTCGCCGCCCTTTTTCGGACGGTATTCGCAGCCAATCCAGCCGTCCCAGTTGCAGGCCGCCGACACCTCATCGATCACACTGAACAGGTAGGGGTAATTTATTTCGCCGATGTCGGGTTCGTGGCGCTCGGGCACACCGGCCACCTGGAAGTGCCCGACCGTGCCGGTGGGCAGGTACTTGCGGATTTTCATCGCCACATCGCCTTCGACGATCTGGCAGTGGTACAGGTCCATCTGCACCTTGAGGTTGGTCGCGCCGACCTGGGCAATGATCTCGTGCGCATGGTCCTGCCGGTTCAGGAAGAAACGAGGAATGTCCCGTGCATTGATGGGTTCGATCAATACGTCGCAACCTCTCTGCGCGGCCTCTGCTGCGGCCCAGCGCAGGTTGCTTGCATAGGTCGGTTGCACTTCCTCGCGCTCCTGCCCCGAAGCGATCAAGCCCGCCATCAGGTGGACGCGCGGGCAGTCCAGCGCCTCGGCGTAGTCCAGCGCAAGCAGCACCCCAGCGCGAAACTCGGCCTCCCGGCCCGGCACCGACGCCGTACCCCGGTCACCGGATTTTTCCCAGGCCGTGGCAATGGAGGCGGCATCGGTGCCACCGGGTGGCGCATTGAACAACACTTGTTGCAGGTCGTTGATCTTCAAACGCGCAGCCAGTTCCGCTTTGTCAAAGGCGTAAGGAAAGAGAAATTCGACGGCTTTGAAACCATCGCCGGCAGCCGCTTCAAAGCGTTCCAAAAACGGCAGTTCGGGGTACATCATGGACAGGTTGGCTGCAAATCTCGGCATGGCGGTCTCTGGATTGGGTTTAAAAATGATTCAAAATAATAGCTGCTCGCGCAGGCAGGGAAAGGGCAGCAGGCCGACTTGCCCCACAAGCCGCCTACCAGCGCGCACCGAAAGTCTGGCGCAGTGCTTCGATCTGCTCCCCGCACAGGGGCAACGGCGGTTCCTTTGCCAACGTCATCAGCCGCGCAGTTTCTTCCAGCTCTTCCAGCACGGCCATGGCCGCTGCGGGGCTCTGATGCCAGACATTCGGTCCGAGCCGGGCCAGCATCACAGCGCGTATGGGCATACCCTGCCGCCCGTAATGCGTGATGGCCTGCGCCACCTTCGCCGCTGCTGCGGAATCGCCGGGCCGGTGGTATTCAATGAGTGGCACATGACCCACCTTCATGACAAAGTAAGGCGTGATGGGCGGCAACAATTCTTCGCCCACCGCGCGCAGGCTCAATGCGACGCAGTGCGTGCTGTGGGTATGAATCACGCACTGCGTTGACGGATCAAACGGTTCGGCCGAGGCGTAAATGCCGGCATGCAGCGCAATCGTCTTGCTGGCCGTGTCGCCACTCAGCTGCTTCGCGTTGGCATCGAGCCGCGACAGCCGCGCGGGGTCCAGAAAGCCCAGGCAGGCATCGGTCGGTGTGATCAGAAAGCCCCCGCCTTCGGACGCAGCCAGCCGCACGCTGATATTGCCAGCCGTGGCGTGCACATAACCCCGGTCAAACAGGCTTTTGCCCACACGGCAAATTTCTTCGCGTGCCTGGGTTTCGCTCAGCCCAGTCATGTCGCCCGCCAAACAACCACAAGAAAGACCCAGGTTCGCATGGGTGGCAGTGCCGCTATAAAGCGGCAAACGTGGTGGCGGTATTTCATGCCAGCATGCTAAAGGCTTTGGTGAAGAAGTCGTCGCTGCCGAAGTTGCCGGACTTCAGCGTCAGGTGCAGCCCATCGTGGCTGGCCATGGCCGGCACGCGCTGGATAGCAACAGGGTCATCGTCGGCCACTGGGGCTTCAGCGATGACGTTCGGAGCAGATCGCGGGGACGCTGGTCTGGCGTGACACCATGGCACACCGGGATCAATCTGCGGGCCGATCTGTAATTGCGTGATGCCCAGCGCCTGGACACAGGCGCCCGAGGTTTCACCCCCTGCCACCACAAGTTGCCCGACGCCGCATTCCACCAATCCACGCGCCACAGCCGCCAAGGTGCGCTCGACCAGCGCACCGGCCTCTTGCGCACCAAGCCGTGACTGCACGGTTTTGACGTCAGCGCTGTCGGCCGTTGAATACACCAGCACCGGGCCCTGCGCCAGCAGCGGACGGGCCCACGCCAGCACTTCGGCCGCCACATCGGCGCCGGAGGCGATACGCAACGGTTCAATGGCGAGCGCGGGATGGCCCCGCTTGATGAAATCCAGCACCTGCCGGTTGGTCGCCAGCGAGCAACTGCCTGACACGACTGCCTGCAGACCCCCTGCAGCCGGCAAATGGCTGGCCTGCAGCGAGGGGGTGATGCCAAAGTTGGCCGGCAGGCCGATTGCCACACCGGAGCCTGCCGTCACCAGCGGCATGCCCTTGAGGGCGCCCCCCAGACGCAGCAGGTCCTCACTGGATAGGGCGTCCACAATCGCCACGCCCACCCCTTCGGCCTGAAGTTGTGCCATGCGCTCGCGCACCGCGACTTCGCCGCGCGCCACCACCCGGTGGTCGATCAGTCCGACACGGTGCCTGGTCTGGGCCTGCATCACCCGCAGCAGGTTGGCATCCGCCATGGGTGTCAGCGGATGGTTCTGCATGCCGCTCTCATTGAGCAGCACGTCGCCGACAAACAAATAACCCTTGAACACTGTGCGCTGGTTGTCGGGGAAAGCCGGCGTGGCGATGGTGAACCCGGTGTCAAGCGCGTCCATCAATGCCTCTGTCACCGGGCCGATGTTGCCCTGAGCCGTGCTGTCGAAGGTCGAGCAATATTTAAAATAGATCTGCTGCGCGCCCCGGCCCTGCAGCCAGGCCAGCGCGGCCAGCGACTCGGCCACCGCCTGCTCAGCCGGCACGGTGCGCGACTTGAGGGCCACCACCACGGCGTCAACATCGGCGTCCAGGGGGCCGTCAGGCACACCAATGGTTTGCACCACCCGCATGCCGGCTCGCACCAGGTTGTTGGCCAGATCCGTGGCGCCGGTGAAGTCGTCGGCGATACACCCCAGGCTGATCGGCTTCATGATTTTTTCGGCAACTCAATGCCTGGGAAAATCTTGATCACGGCACTGTCGTCTTCTGTGGCAAAACCGGCCGTCGAGGCTTGCATGAACATCTGGTGCGCAGTGGACGACAGCGGCAGCGGAAACTTGCTGGCGCGCGCCATGTCGAGCACAAGGCCCAAATCCTTGACAAAGATGTCCACCGCCGAGAGGGGCGTGTAGTCAGCCGCCAGCACGTGTGCCATGCGGTTTTCAAACATCCAGCTGTTCCCGGCGCTGTGCGTGATGACCTCGTACAGCGCGGCCGCATCCACCCCTTCACGCAGACCCAGTGCCATCGCTTCAGCGGCCGCTGCGATATGAACGCCGGCCAGAAGCTGGTTGATGATCTTCACCTTGCTCCCCGCGCCGGCCGAATCGCCAAGTTTGTAGACCTTGCCAGCCATGGCATCAAGCACCGACTCAGCTTTTGCATAAGCCGCTGGCGCGCCCGAGGTCATCATGGTCATCTCGCCACTCGCCGCCTTGGCCGCCCCGCCAGAGATGGGCGCGTCGATGTACAGCAGGCCCAGCGCATGCAGTCGCTTTTCGAGGGCGATCGACCAGTTGGGGTCCACCGTCGAACACATCACGAAAACACTGCCTGGCCGCATGGCCGCAGCGCAACCGCCAGGCCCGAACAGCACGGCTTCGGTTTGCGCGGCGTTAACCACGACCGAAACAATCACATCACATTGCCCGGCCAGCGCTGCCAGTGAAGGGCTGGCAAAGGCCCCGCCTTCCTCGGCAAACGCGCTTGCGATTTCTGGACGAACGTCAAACACATGCGGTGCATATCCGGCGCGGCGCAGCGACTGCGCCATGCCCTTGCCCATGGCACCCAAACCCACCAAACCTGCGACTGATGTCATGCCCGCTCCTTCAACCAAGGGTGATTTTTGCAAAGCTGGCCACGCGTTTCCACTTCTGCGCGTCGGCTGACATAAACGCGCCCATGGCCGTGGCCGGCATAAAACCAAGCTCGGCGCCACGGGACTCCATGACGCGGATAACCTCGGGCTCCTGCATGATCTTCTGCAGAGCCTGTTCCAGCGTACTGACCACGGCAGGAGATGTGCCCGCGGGTGCCGCGACGCCATACCATGCGCTGACGTCGAATCCCGTCAAGCCAAGCTCGACCAGTGTCGGCACGTCCGGCAGGGTCTTGCTGCGGCGAAGGGTTGTGACCGCGAGGGCTTTCACCGAACCGCCCTGGATCTGTCCCAAAACCGAAGGCAAGTTCTCGAACATCATCTCGACCTCCCCCGAGATCAGGCCAGTGACCGCAGCAGCGGCACCGCGATACGGAATATGCGTGATGAACGTTCCTGTTGTGCTTTTGAAGAGTTCGGCGCTGAGGTGCAGCGACGTGCCGTTGCCATTGGAGGCGTAGTTCATCTTGCCGGGTTCGCGTTTGGCGCGCGCCAACAGGTCTGCAACCGAACCGATGCCGCTTTTGGGGTTGACCACCAGCACATTGGGTACACGGCCGAGCAAGCCGACCGGTGCAATGTTCTCTGGCTTGTACGGAAGACTCTCGTACAGCGCCGGACTGATGGTCAGCGGCGGAGAAGCCATCAACAAGGTGTAGCCATCGGCCGGCGAGCGGGCCACTTCTGCCGCCCCTACATTGCCGCCCGCTCCAGGCTTGTTGTCGATCACCACGGCTTGCCCGAGCTCCTGCGCCAGCCGGGAGCCGACCAGGCGCGCCATGTTGTCGATCAATCCACCCGGTGGAAATGGCACGACCAGGCGAATTGGCCGGGCGGGCCAGGTTTGTGCGATGGCAAGCTGTGGGACGGCAAGTGCGCTGCCACTCCACAACAGGGCCAGTCGCCGCGTGATAGGTTTCATGGTTTCCTCCAGGTTTCAGAAAAGCCGCTATGAGAGCGGTGTGTAGATAAATGAATCAATGTCCTTGCGCAAATGGCCCAGTTCAGGGAATGGCAAATGCACTGCAGCAATGAGGATGTTTTCGCGCACCACCCTGTTCAAAATTTCCTGTTGGGTCTCACGTGCTTTTTAACCAACAAGGAAAAACCATTTAATTTAAGTTTTAACTTATATGGTCATCCTACAACTTTTGGGTATATTGCTCGTACTTGTTTACCCTGAGCATTTCGTAAACCCTCAATGATCTGGCTGAAGATGCTGCGCCATCAGGGTTCGAGCGGGTTGCATAAAACCATGATCAGACGGGGCGCCGTGCGTTGCTGCATGCGCACGCTGCTGCAAATATGCGTGCCAAAGCGCAACCAGCCTTTGTGGAGATGACAGGCTACGAAATTCGTCTGATCGAACGCTGTGGCTTAAAGTTTTCACACCGCTGTGTGCGGTTGAGCGATGCGAAAAAAGCGCCCATGCACGGTCTGTTCCAGCACAGGAGACGAAACTCGATGAGTTGGATGGCTTGGAAAGACAGACCACATAACAGCATGGGCGCAGACCTGCGCGTCTGCTGAAATCGGATTGAAAAGGCGAGTTTGCCGGGAGCGCCAGCACCGGGTGCGGCGCTTACCGCCGGATGGCGCCGGACACCAGCGGGCTTGCCAATTGCACACCGGCCTCTTTCCAAAAGCCCGGATCGGCCTGCTCGATGCGCTTGATGGCGTTGTCCATGTGCCGTGCCGCAACCCGGCGCGCCCTGGTCGCGTCGCCCGCCTCTATGGCCCCGGCGATGGCTTCGTGTTCGTCGCGAACCTGGCGTGCGAAATCCGCTCGCCGGGCCTCGTTGGCACGGGTCACGCGCGTCACGCCGCGCAAAAACTGGCGCAGGTAGTCCAGCGTGCTGATGAGGAACGGGTTTTGCGCAGCATCCGCAATGGCGCGGTGGTAGTTCACGTCTTCATCGGCACCGTCGCCCCCGGCCTTGACCGCCTCGTCCAGGGCCACAATCGCCTGGCGAATGCGCTCGATGTCGGTTGCATTTCGGCGTTGCGCAGCCAGCGCCGCGACCTCTGCCTCCAGCGCGCGGCGCACCTCGACCATTTGAATGACCGCCTGCCTGGACGCCGCCGAACGGGTGTCGAAATTCAGCGGCGCAAAGGCGGCCTGCCGCACAAACACCCCGCTGCCCTGGCGCGACTCGACCACGCCCAGCGACTTCAATCGCGACACCGCCTCGCGCACCACCGTGCGGCTGACCGCGAACTGCTCGACCAGCGCGGCCTCGGTCGGCAGCTTTTCGCCAGCGGCAGGCCGGCCCGCGCGGATTTCGGCGGACAGTGCCTCGGCCACTTGTTCGGACAAATGCACACCGGGCGTGATGGAATGGAAACGTTGGGTCATGGAATGCAGAAATTGGTCATACCACTTTACAACATCCTTGCCCGTCGGGGCTTAAAAACCTGGGCAGTGACGCCAGACCCGGAGCCCAGCAGGCACCCATCGGCTTTTTGCCCGCCAAAGACACCCACCTTCACCAGGCTTGATGCCGTGCCCCGAATCCAAGCCAGCCTTATCGCCCAGGGCCCGGTGCTCGTCGCCAAGACCAATAATTCGATAAAAAATTCCGCTAGCGCAATGAATACGGTCACATTCAGCTATTATTTTTATAGCATTAATGCCCGCAAAAAAACGCTTCATGGTTTGCCAGCGCACGCGGCAGGGCGTGTCCCCCGGAGCACCGCAAGTGGTGCCCGGGGCCATGTCCAAGGGCTACCATGCCGCCAACCCGGACCTGGAGACTGCCCTGGCCACACCGACTTCTTCCGCCCTGCCGGCCTTTGCGCACCTGCTGGCGCCGCTGGACCGGGGCTTCACCATGCTGAAAAACCGGGTCCTGATGGGCAGCATGCGCACCGGTCTGGAAGACGGACGCCAGCATTTCCCGGCGATGGCCGTGTTTTTTGCGGAACGTGCGCGCGGCGGTGTCGGCCTGATGGTCACCGGCGGCTTTGCGCCCAATGTGGCGGGCTCGACCAAGCCGTTTGCCGGCATGCTCGCCACCGCGGGCGCGGCGCGCCGCCACCGGCAGGTCACCGATGCGGCGCACCAGGAAGGCGGCAAGTTCGCGTTGCAGATCGTGCAACACCGGGCGCTACGGCAACCGCCCTTTGTGCGTGGCGCCCTGGCGCCTGCGGAGCCCGATTTCGCCGTTCACGCCTTACGCGCTGAGCGCCGGCGGCGTCGAACGGCAAATCCGCCCCTTTGTGCGCTGCGCCTTGCTGGCGCGTGAAGCCGGCGACGACGGCGTCGAGATCATGGGCAGCAAAGGCTACCTGGTCAACAGCGGCATCGGCTGGCATGAAGCGCGGGTGCCGACAATAGCCACCTCGGTGCCGCGCGGCGCCTTCACCTGGGTCACCCAAAAGCTACGCACCGAACTGCGCACCGCCGGGTTGAGCATTCCGGTCATCCCCAGCAACCGGCTGAACATGCCGAGGTCGCCGAACAGGCGCTGGCGGACGGCTGCGCCGACATGGTGAGCCTGGCGCGGCCCTTGCTGGCCGACCCGGACTTCGTCGACAAGGCCGCGCAGGGACGCAGCCAGGACATCAACGTTTGCATTGCCTGCAACCAGGCCTGTCTGAACCACGCCTTCAACGCCAGGCTGGCAAGCTGTCTGGTCAATCCACGCGCCGGGCATGAAACCGAACGGGTCATCCGCACCGCCCCGGCCAAAAACGCATGGCGGTGATGGGCGCCGGTCAGGAGCCATTTCGCGAGTGGCTGGAGCCGCTGCGCGCCGCAGGCATGAAGACGCACCTGATCGGCGGCGCCGGCGAGACCGGCGAGTTCGATGCCAAGCAGGCGAATGACCAGGGAACGCGGCTGGCGGCAGGGCTGTAGCAGTCTGAGCGTCCGGCCGGCGTACTGCCGGCCAACGGCTCTGGCGGGCACCACACCCTCATCCGCTTCACTGCGTAACATCAGTTACTCGATCCGGAAACTTTCCGCACGCTGGAATGCCGCTATCCAGCGGCTCTGCGTTTAGAGTTGGCAAGCATCCGGCCGATGCCTGCCAAAGCCCGCCATGGTTCTTGCCACCGATGGGCAGGCAGACAGCCTGCCGGAACGGCGTGAAACACATCGGGGTGGCGGCCATGGAACTGCTTCAGCGGCTCAAGGAATCGATTGCCTGGCTCGGCGGTGCCCTGGCGGCATTGACCGCCATCTGCTATGCCACCGGCTACTACGCCTTTCATGCCCACCTGACGATGCTTGGGCTGGGCCGGGTGGTGGATTTCAAGCACGAGGACATGCTGCTGGAAGGCGCCCGGTTCTTCTTTGCCGTGACGGCCCACCTGCTGCAGATGCTGCTGGCCCTGGGCGCCGGAGGCGTCAGCGTGCTGGTGGTGCTGGCGCTTCTGGGCGAAATCGGGCCGCTGGCCAGAAGCGGGCGGCGTGCGCGCGAATGGCTGATCCGGCGGCGCGCCGCACTGGCTGCGGCGCGTCCGGCGCTCAAGGGCACGCTGCTGCTGACGGCACTGGTGGTCTTGCTGATTGCGCATACCGACCGGTTTTTCTACCCGCTGCTGGCGCTGGGGCGCATCGACAGTCTGCTGTTTCGCAGCGGCGCGCAGGCCACGGCGGACTGCCGGGCCTTGATTCCGGTGGCCGGCAGCGGATTGCCGCCGGATGTGGCGGCTTCGCTGCTGATGCAGGGCGAGCGCTGCAATGTGTTCCTGCTGGCCGAGTTCCGGCGCCTGCTCGACGGCTACCTGGTGCTGCTGATGGCCGTCGGCGCGTCGTTTTCCTTCAGCACGGCCATCCGCCCCGAGATGCTGGCGCGGGCCTGCCGCCTGGTGCTGGCCGCCTATGCAATGGTCTACACGCTCTTGCTGCCGGTGGCTTTCGGCATCCTGGTGCGGGCGGCGGTCTATCCGCTGGCCAGCCTTGAATTCAAGGACGGTGCGCTGGCCAGCGGCAACCTCATGACGCGCAACGACAAAAACCTGCTGCTGTGGCTGCCTGCCGACCGAAAGGCCGTGTGGTACCCGAGCGAGACGATTGCGCGGCTCCAGGTGACAGGCCAGGCCAACCTGTTTTTAGTTCCGGAAGGAGGCGCCAAATGACCCTGCCCTGCATTCCCGATCCGTCCAGCCGCTTCGGGCTGGCCATGCTGCTTGCGCTGCTGCCGGCGTGCGCTCCCCTGCCGCCAGCCCCTGCGCCCGTTCCCGCCAGCCAGGGGCAGGCACCGGTGCTGCGCCCGGTCGGCCGCATCACCTTCATCGAGGGACCGAATGCGTTTGTCGACCGGGGCAACCATGGCGCCGGGCAGCCCGCCCAACTGGGTCAGGCGCTGCTGGCCGGCGACCGCTTTTATACCGGCCCGGGAACGCGCATGAAAATCGATTTCTGGAACGGCGGCTACCTTGAAATCGACGAAAACACCGACCCCAGCCTGTTCCAGGACCTGAACTGCCTGGTGGTCAGCCTGTTTCGCAGCGGCAGGATTTTTATCGACAAGTCCGATGCCTGCGTCGAATCGCTGGGCACCAAAAGCCAGCAGTTCAGCAAGGTGGCCTATTCCGTCATGCCGGCGGGCGCCTACCTTCAGATCACCGTGGTGGAGGGCGAGGCCCGCACCCTGCAGCCCGCGCCAGCCACGGTTCCGGCGGGGTGGCGCATCGACCTGACGAGTCGCGGCCTGCTCGGCGACGGCCGCGCCTACCGGGTACCCGAAGAGGCGATCCGACAGTCCATCGGCTGGACGCAGTACTACCGCAACCAGAGCCGCAGCACGCCTGGGCCTGAATTTCCCCCGTTCAGGTTCCCCCGTCCGCAATATCCAGCGCCCGGCCGTGACCAGACACCACGCTCGAAACGATGACCACTTTGCTATAAAAATAATAGTTGCTCGTGCGCGCATTGCATGCGCGGAGTGCCTTTTTACTTGATGGAATAGGGGCTTCACCCAGTTCTAAAACCCGTCATACGTTTGAAAGAGTGGAGACAGCATTTTTTGCTACCGTATTAATAGCTGCCAGCACATACGCAGTTTGCGCAGAAGCCATTTTTGATGCTGAAAAAGTCGATTCTGGTCACTGCGAACGCGCTTCATGAACCCACCCGTTCTTTTTGATACCCACCCTTCGACGTCCGGGTTGCGCCCTTTTCACGCGGGCTGAATCGCCTTTCCTGCGTGTTTCTGTGCAAGAGAAACCGGGGGGTTTTCAGTCCAGCTTGATGCCGGCCTGCTCGACCACCCTGGCCCAGCGGGCTTTTTCGCGGTTGAAGAATTCGTCCTGCTGCACCGGCGTCATGGTCACCACCTCGGCGCCCTGCCCGGCCAGCTTGGCGCGGATCTCGGGCTGGCGAATGACCTTGATCAGTTCGCTGTTGAGGCGGTTCAGGATGGCAGGCGGCGTGCCGTTGGCCACCAGAATCCCTTGCCAGGTGCCGGACTCGAAACCGGTCAACCCTTGTTCGGCCAGCGTCGGCACGTCGCCAATCAGCGGCATGCGGCTGCCTTTGGAAACGCCGAGGATCTTGAGCTTGCCGCTCTGCACGAACGGCAGGGTTGCCAGCATGCCGTTCATCAAAATCTGGGTTTGCCCGGCAATCGTGTCGGTGATCGCCTGCGAGCCGCCCTTGTACGGGATGTACTGCCATGTGGCGCCGCTGGCGCGCTCGACCGCCACGCCCGCCAGGTGCGGCGCGCTGCCCATGGCGGTGACGGCAAAGTTCAGCTCGGTTTTCCTCGACAGCGCCACCAGTTCCTTGAGGTTGCTGGCCGGCACTGACGGATGCACCACCAGCAGGTGCGGTGAATAGGCCAGCATGGTCACGCCGCGCAGATCCCTGGCCGGATCAAACGGCAGCTTGGTGTACACCGACGGGCTGATGGCCAGCGCGCCGGTGTCGCACAGCAGCAGCGTGTAGCCGTCGGGCGCCGACTTGGCGACGTAATCCGCGCCCAGGTTGCCATTGGCGCCGGCCTTGTTTTCGACGATGACGGACTGCTTGAGCGCTTCCGACAGCGGCTGGGCAATCGACCGGGCAATGATGTCCGACGAACCGCCCGGCGGGTACGGCACCACGATCCGGATCGCTTTGGCAGACCAGTTGGGCGACTGCGCGTGGGCAGCGCCCAGGCCAAGGGCCAGCGTGGCCCCCACGAGATCACGACGGTTGATGGACATGATGTGTCTCCTGCGTTGAATGGATGCCTGGGTTGTCTACCTTCAAAGCCGCAGCCCTGAAGGGGTTTGGAAAACGCTTACCCGACGTGTTCAGGCAACCGTGTGGTTGGCCATGATTTCCAGGCTGCGTACCAGCGCCGAATGGTCCAGGTCCTGCATGCCGTTGGCGGCGCAGACCTGCATCAGCTGCGCCGCGCCAGCGGTTTGCGGCAGCGCAACGCCCAGTGAACGGGCACCGGCCAGCGCCAGGCTCAAATCCTTCTGGTGCAGGCCGATGCGAAAGCCCGGGTTGAAGGTGCGCTTGATCATGCGTTCGCCATGCACTTCCAGGATGCGCGACGCGGCAAAACCGCCCATCAGCGCCTGGCGCACCTTGGCCGGGTCGGCACCGGCCTTGCTGGCAAACAGCAGCGCTTCGCCGACGGCGGCAATGTTCAGCGCCACAATGATCTGGTTGGCGACCTTGCAGGTCTGGCCGTCGCCGTTGCCGCCAACCAGCGTGATGTTCTTGCCCATCAGTTCGAACAGCGGCTTGACGCGTTCAAACGCTTCATCAGGCCCGCCAACCATGATGGTCAGGCTGCCGGCCTTGGCGCCGACTTCGCCGCCCGACACCGGCGCGTCGAGGTAGTCGCAGCCCAGCGCATTGATTTTTTCGGCGAATTCCTTGGTGTCCATCGGCGAGATGGAACTCATGTCCACAACGGTCTTGCCCGGGCTCAGGCCGCTGGCCACGCCGTCGCCTTCGAACAGCACCTTGGCCACATCGGGCGTGTCGGGCAGCATCAGGAAGATGATGTCGGCTTTTTGCGCTACCTCCTGGCTAGAGGCGCAGGCGCTCGCCTGGCCGGTCAGCAGGTCGGCAGGCACCTCGCTGCGGGTATGGAGGAACACGTCATGCCCTGCGGCGATCAGGTGGGCGGCCATGGGCGCGCCCATGATGCCGAGGCCGATAAATCCAAGCTTGCTCATTTTTTGCTCCAGTCAAAAAGAAATCGAAAAGGTTGGCGCGTCAGCTGCGGTAGCGGTCGCACAAGGCCTGCGTGGCCGCGCGAAAGGCGCCCAGGTCGCTGCCGACGCCGACGAAGGTTGCGCCCATCGCCAGGTAACGGCGCGCATCGGCCTCGGCCGGCGCCAGGATGCCGGCCGGTTTACCGCAGGCCTTGGCATCGGCAAACACCGCCGCAATGACCGCCTGCACGTCCGGATGACCGGCATTGCCGATGTGGCCCATGCCTGCAGCCAGGTCGGACGGGCCGACGAACAGGCAGTCCACGCCGTCGAGCGCAGCAATTTCTCTGGCAGCGGCCGCGCCGGCCAGGCTTTCAATCTGCACCATCACGCAGATGTGCTGGTTGACGGTTTTGAAATAATCGGGAATGGTGCCATAGCGGTTGCCGCGCTGCGACACCGACACGCCGCGAATGCCTTCGGGCGGATAGCGCGTGGCGGCAACGGCACGGCGGGCCTCGTCGGCGTTTTCAACAAACGGGATCAAAAAGTTGTAGAAACCGGCGTCCAGCAGGCGCTTGATTTCCACCGCGTCGTTGCAGCTGGGCCGAACCACCGGCGCGCTCGGGCTGTCCTTGAGCGCCATCAGTTGCGGAATGAAGGTGGTCACGTCGTTGGGCGAATGCTCGCCGTCCAGCAAAATCCAGTCGAATCCGGCCACACCGAGTACTTCGGTGGTGATGGCATTGGACAGCGACGACCAGCAGCCAATCAGTTTCTTGCCGGCGCGCAAGTCGCGTTTCAGGCTGTTGGGAAAAGGCTGGTAGGGGCTTGCCTGTGTCATGGAATCTCTCCTGTTGCCACTGGCCGGTATGCAACGGCCGGGCGGTTGACAAATAAAAGGGGCTGCTTGCGCAGCACCCCCGAATGGGTCCACAGACTGCTTTCAAGTGCCAAATATGCCTTTTCCGCTTATCCGGCGGACGAAAGCAGCTATGAATTCAATAGCACCAGCAGCCCTTGCCGGTGCAACGCCTTGAAGCAGGGCCGCCTTCTCATGCCGCCCTGGCGCCTCACGCCAGCGTGTAGGCGGTCTTGACGACGGTGTAGAACTCCTGCGCATAGCGGCCCTGCTCGCGCGGACCGTAGCTCGAACCCTTGCGGCCGCCGAACGGCACGTGGTAGTCGACCCCGGCGGTCGGCAGGTTCACCATGACCATGCCGGCCTGGCTGTGGCGCTTGAAATGTGTGGCGTATTTCAGGCTGGTGGTGGCCACGCCGGCAGCCAGGCCGAACGGCGTGTTGTTGGCTTCAAACAGCGCTTCTTCATAGCCCTTGACGCGGATGATGCTGGCGACCGGGCCGAACACTTCCTCGCGGTTGATGCGCATGTCGGCCGTGGTGTCGGTCAGCAGTGCCGGCGCCATGAAAAAACCGTCGGTGGACAGCTTCAGGCGCTGGCCACCGGCCAGCAGCACCGCGCCTTCCTTCTGGCCGATGTCCACATAAGACAGGTCTTGCTCCAGCTGCGACAGCGACGACACCGGGCCAATGTCGATGCCGGCGGCCAGCGCATCGCCGACCTTGAGCGTGGCCATGCGTGACTTGATAGCCTCGACGAACTTGGAATAGATACCGTCGGTGACGATCAGCCGGCTTGACGCGGTGCAGCGCTGGCCGGTTGAGAAGAACGCGCTTTGCACGCTGAGCTCCACGGCTTGGGCCAGGTCGGCATCGTCCAGAATGACCTGCGGGTTCTTGCCACCCATTTCCAATTGCACTTTTTTCAGCTTGACCGCGCACTGCTGGGCAATGTGGGCGCCCACGGCTTGCGAGCCGGTGAAGCTGATGGCATCCACGCCCGGATGGTTGACCAGCGGATCGCCGATCACGCTACCACGGCCCATGACCAGGTTGAACACGCCGGCCGGAATGCCGCTGCGGCTGATGATCTCGGCCAATGCCCAGGCGCAGCCCGGCACCAGGTCAGCGGGCTTCATCACCACGCAATTGCCGTAGGCCAGCGCCGGCGCAATTTTCCAGGCGGGAATGGCCATCGGGAAATTCCATGGCGTGACGATGCCGACCACGCCGACCGGCTCGCGGGTGATTTCCACGCCGATGCCGGGGCGCACTGACGGCACGACCTCGCCCGTCAGTCGCAGGCATTCGCCGGCAAAGAACTTGAAGATATTGCCGGCGCGGGCAGCCTCGCCAATGCCTTCCGCCTTGGTCTTGCCTTCTTCGCGCGCCAGCAGCGTGCCCAGTTCTTCACGGCGCGCCAGGATTTCGGTGCCGATCTTGTCCAGCGCATCAGCCCGCGCCTGAATGCTGGACACGGACCAGGCGGGAAATGCAGTGCGGGCGGCCTGCACGGCGGCGTCGAGTTGCTCGGCACTGGCTTGCGTGTACTCGCCAATCACATCGCCCAGATTGGACGGATTGATATTGGGCGTGTAGCCGGTGCCAGCGATCCATTCGCCGGCGATCAGGTTGTCGTGTTTCTGGGTCATTTTTATCCTTTGAAAATTGTTGTTGAGTCGTGGTTCAGGCCATCAGGTCACCGGCGCCGGGTTGAACAGCACCAGCGCGTTGCGCAGCTTCCAGTGCTCGGCCCAGGTTTTCTTGCGGCCACTGGCCACGTCGAGCATGAACTGGAACAGCTCGCGCCCCACGTCTTCAATCGTCGCGTCGCCGTCGGCAATCCGGCCGGCGTTGATGTCCATCAGGTCATGCCAGCGCCGCGCCAGGTCGGTGCGGGTCGCCACCTTGATCACCGGCACCTCGGCCAGTCCGTAAGGCGTGCCGCGTCCGGTGGTGAACACATGCAGGTTGATGCCGGCGGCCAGCTGCAGCGTGCCGCAGATGAAGTCGCTGGCCGGGGTGGCAGCGTAGATCAGGCCTTTTTGCCTGACCTTCTCGCCCGGCGACAGCACGCCGCTGATGGGCGAGGTGCCCGACTTGACGATGGAGCCCATGGCTTTTTCGACAATGTTGGACAGCCCGCCCTTCTTGTTGCCCGGCGTGGTGTTGGCGCTGCGGTCGACCTTGCCTTTTTCAAGGTAAGCGTCGTACCAGGCCATTTCGCGGATCATGGCCTGCGCCACTTCCGGGGTACTGGCGCGGGACGTGAGCTGGTCGATGCCGTCGCGCACCTCGGTGGTTTCGGAAAACATCACCGTCGCGCCGGCACGCACCAGCAAATCGGTGCAAAAACCCACCGCCGGATTGGCCGTAACGCCCGAAAACGCATCGCTGCCACCGCACTGCACCCCCACCACGAGTTCGCTGGCGGGAACAGTCTCGCGGCGGCGCGCATCGAGTCTTTCCAGATGCAGCTCGGCCGCGCCCATGATCGAGTCGATCATCGACATGAAGCCGACATGGTGTTCGGACTGCAGGCAGACCACATCGAGCGGCGCCTCCGCCGTCATGCCGACATCGGCCACATTGCGCTCGTCCATGATGGGAATCGTGCCGGGCGGCAGCAGCCGCTCGGGCTGCAGTTTTTCGCAGCCCAGGCTGACGACCATGACCTCGCCGCCAAAGTTGGGGTTCAGCGTGATGTTGCGCAGCGTACGGATCGGGATGATCGCGTCGGGCGCGTCAATTGCCACGCCGCAGCCGTAGCTGTGCTCCAGCCCCACCACGTCATCGACATTCGGGAAACGCGGCAGCAGCTCGTCCTTGATGCGCTTGACGGCGAACTCGACCACGCCGGCCACGCACTGCACGGTGGTGGTGATGGCCAGGATGTTGCGGCTGCCGACCGAGCCGTCGGCATTGCGGTAGCCCTCGAAGGTGTAGCCCTCCAGCGGCGGCAAAGGCTCGGGCTTGACGGTGGCGATGGGCAGGTTGTCCAGCCCGCGCGCGTCCGGCATGTCCAGCAGCCGCTCGTGAACCCAGCTGCCGGCCGGGATGTCGCGCGCGGCATAGCCGATGGGCACGTTGTAGCGGCGCACGATGCCGCCCTGCGGCAGATCGACCAACGCGACCTTGTGGCCTTGCGGCACCTTGTCGCGCAAGGTCAGTCCGCTGGCAAAAACGGCGCCTGCCGGCAAACCGCCGTCGTTCACGACGATGGCCACGTTGTCGGCCTCGTGCATGAGGATGTAGCGGGGCTGGGCGCTTGGCAGGAGGGTCATGAAAAGCTCCGGTTGATTACTGCGGGCCAAGCGTCTTGATCAGCGCGGCCAGCGCTTCCATCTCGGCAGGTTTGAGGTCCGTCAATGGCGGACGCACCGGGCCGGCGCTGTGGCCGACGATGGTCGCGCCGGCCTTGACGATGCTGACGGCGTAGCCTGGGTTCTTGTTGCGAATGGCCAGGTACGGCATGAAAAAGTCCTTCAGCAGGCGCTGCTGGGTCGCCATGTCGTCACGCGCCACGGCATGGTAAAAGTCCATCGCCGTCTTCGGAATGAAGTTGAACACCGCTGATGAATACACCGGTGTGCCCAAGGCCTTGTAGGCGGCGGCGTAGACCTCGGCCGTGGGCAGGCCGCCCAGGTAAGAGAAACGGTCGCCCATCTTCAGGAAGATGGAAGACATGGTTTCGATGTTGCCCACGCCGTCCTTGAAGCCGATCAGGTTCGGGCAGCGGTCGGCCAGGATCGCCAAAGAATCAGCGGTCAGCTTGCAGACGTTGCGGTTGTACACGATCACGCCGAAATTCACACTCTTGCAGACCGCCTCGACATGGGCAATCAGCCCTTCCTGGCAAGCTTCCATCAGGTAATGCGGCAGCAGCAGGATGCCGTGGGCGCCCAGCCGTTCGGCTTCCTGTGCACAGGCAATGGCAAAACGGGTCGAGCCGCCGACACCGGCGATGATCGGCACCTTGCCGGCGCAGGTGTCGACTGCCGTCTTGATGATGGCCGGGTACTCGTCACCCGTCAGCGAGAAGAACTCGCCCGTGCCGCCAGCGGCAAACAGCGCCGTGGCGCCGTAAGGGGCCAGCCATTCCAGGCGCTCGGCATAACCCTTGGGATTGAAGTCACCCTGCGCGTCAAAGTCGGTGACGGGGAAAGACAGCAGGCCGGAGCTGACGATGGTTTTGAGGTCGTGCGGGTTCATGGATTGTTCTTGAGTGAAATCTGGGGCGGCATCGATAAAAGCAAAAAAAAGCAGCGGCCAGCACGGCATGGATTTCAGGCCGTGGCGACTGCCCTCCTCCGACTGGCCGCTAGCAGCGGCTCGTCAGGGGGTTGAAAGCGAAAGTGGTTTGGCTGGCAAACATCTTTTAAAAAAGTGCCGGCTTATTTCAGGAAAAGATTGGGCAGCCACAGGGAGAGGCCGGGGATGTAGGTCACCGCAATCAGCACCAGCATCAGCGCACCAAAGAAGGGGTACAGCGCCTTCACCACCTTTTCGATGGGCAACTTGGCCACGGCCGCGCCGACGAACAATACGCCGCCCACGGGAGGCGTGATCAGGCCCATGCCCAGGTTGACCATCATGATCATGCCGAAATGCACCGGATCAACACCCAGCGATGTCACGACGGGCAGCAAGATGGGCGTCATGATCAGGATCAGCGGGGCCATGTCCATCAGCGTGCCCAGCACCAGCAGCAGCACATTGATCATCATCAGGACCACATACTTGTTGTCCGACACACTGGTAAAGAGCGCGGTGATCTGCTGCGGAATCTGCATCAGCGTCATGACGTAGCCAAAGCTCGCCGCAAAGCCGATCAAGATCATCACGATGGACAGCGTCTTCACCGTGCGGTGCACCAGCTTGGGCAACTCGTTCCAGTTGTAGTCGCGGTAGATGAACATCGTGACGAAAAACGCCCAGATCACGGCAATCGCGGCCGACTCGGTGGCCGTGAAGATGCCCGACAAGATGCCGCCCAGGATGATGAACATGGTCATCAGGCCCCAGAGTGCATCGACGCAAATCTTGAGGGCCTGGCGCATGGGAATGCGCTCACCCTTGGGAAAATTGCGTTTCTTCGCAATGAACAGGCACATGATGGCCAGCGTCAGCCCTAGCAGCAGCCCTGGCAAGATGCCCGCCAGGAACAGCGCGGCAATCGACACGCCGCCGCCCGCAGCCAGCGAATAGATCACGGCGTTGTGGCTGGGTGGAATCAAAATGGCCTGGACCGAGCCGCTGACCGTCACGGCGGTCGCGAAGTCGCGCGGATAGCCTTTCTTTTCCATTTCCGGAATCAGCACCGAACCGATGGAAGCGGTATCGGCCATGGAAGAGCCCGAAATGGCGCCAAAAAACGTCGAAGCCAGAATGTTGACCAGCGACAGGCCGCCCCGGATAAAGCCCACCAGCACGCTGGCAAAGGCCACCAGCCGGCGCGACATGCCGCCTTCGGCCATGATGGCACCGGCCAGCACAAAGAAGGGAATGGCCAGCAGCGAGAACTTGTTCACGCCGCTGGCAATTGCAATCATGATGGCGTCCAGCGGAATGTCGATCCACCAGGCGCCCACCAGCGCGGACAGCCCCAGGGCATACGCCACCGGCATGCCGATAATCATCAGGCCCAAAAACGAGCCCAACAGTATGAAAGCGTCCATCAGAGGGCTCCCGCTTCAATTTTTTCGTGGTCGAACGTGACCACGGCTCGCTGGCCCTGGTAGCCGATCAACATGTGCTCCAGAATGAATGCCAGCGTCAACAGGCCGCCCACCGGCACCGGCAGGTAGGTCGCGCCCACCGGCATCCAGGGCAGGTCGCCAATGGTCTGGCCCCAGGTTCCCATGACCAGCTTGAAGCCATAAAACGTCATGAACATGGCCACGGCCAGCATCAAAAGGTCTACTGCACGGGCGCACAGCCAGCGCAGACTGGCGGGCAGGCGGTCGGTGATCATGGCCACGGCAATATGGGCGCCGGCACGGTAGGTGGCGGCCGCGCCGAAAAAGGTGAACACCACCATCAACAGGATGGAGACAGGTTCAGGCCACTGGGAACCAGTGCCCAGCACATAGCGGGCAAAGATGCCCCAGGGAATGATCAGCGACATCACGAAAACCGCCGCACCGGAAATCCAGATGCAGGCCAGGTAGAGGATGTCGTTGAAACGAAGAATATTGTTTTTCATGACGGTATCCGGTCGGACGCAACCCGGGGCGGCGCCATTGCTGGCGGTCGCCCCGGCCAGGTCGCAGTTCTTAGTTGGACTTGGTGGCGTCAATGCGCTTCATCAGGTCAGCGAACTTGGCGCCGTACTTGGCACGCACCGGCGCCGTGGCATCAAAGAAGAGCTTCTGGTCCACCGGCACAAACTCGACACCAGCGGCCTTGAGCTTGGTGGTGTAGTCGGCGACGCTCTTGTCCCACAGCACGCGTTGCTCCATCTGGGCTTCGCGGGCAAGCTTTTTCATCAGCGCCTTGTCGTCGGCCGACAGCTTGTCCCAGGTCACCTTGGACATCACCAGCAATTCCGGAATGATCAGGTGGTTGGTCTGGGCGTAATACTTCATGCCCGTGGTGTAGTGGTTGGACGTGAAAAAGCTCGGGGGATTGTTTTCCGCACCGTCAATCACGCCGGTCTGCAAGGCGCTGAAGACTTCGCCATAAGCCATCGAAATGCCGTTGCCGCCCATGGCGTTCATGGTGTCGACGAACAGCGGATTGCCCATCATGCGGACCTTGATGCCCTTCATGTCGGCCGGTGTCTTGACCAGTGTCTTGGTGTACAGGCTGCGGGCGCCGCCGTCCATCCAGCCCAGTGCCACCAGACGGGCCGGGCTGTTGGTGACTTTTTCCAGCAGTTCGGCGCCAATCGGGCCGTCAATCACGGCGCGCATGTGGGCAACGTCGCGGAACACGAAGGGCATGTTGAACACGTCCACATCAGGCGCCACCGGTCCGACCACGCCCAGCGAGATGCGGGCAATCTGGATGGCACCGATCTGGACCTGCTCGACGGCTTCCTTTTCCTGGCCCAGCACGGCGCCCGGGAACATCTGCACCTTGATACGCCCGTTGGTGGCCGCTTCCAGCTTCTTGCCCATGTTCTCGACCGCCACTACCGTGGGATAGCCGGCCGGATGCGTGTCCACGGCCTTGAGCACCATGTTCTGGGCCAGGGCAGAGAAGGATGCGGAAAATGCCACGGCAGCGACAGCAGCGGCGATGAAGTTTCTACGGAAAGTCATGGTTGTCTCCTTGAAGGACCAAGTTAAAAGTTATGAACGGGAACAGGGGAAAAAATCGGCTCAGGCAGTCCGCGCACGCCAGGGCGCAGCGCAAACACACCGCCGGCCAGCAGCTGGTCAGATAAATCGATGCCTTCGGGGCGGATCGATGTCACGAACAGGGTGTCCAGGCCAGCGCCGCCAAAGGCGCACATGGCCGGCTTCTTGACCGGAACGGCCAGCGAGCGGTCGAGCTTGCCGTCGGGGGTGAAGCGGTGGATCAGGCCGGCATCATTGCCGCAAATCCAGTAGCAACCGTCAGCATCCACAGCCGCGCCATCGGGCCGGCCGGGCAGCGGGTTGAAGTCGATGAACAGCCGGCGATTGGACGGCGTACCGGTCTCAAGGTCGTAGTCAAAGGCCCAGACCGACTGCACCGAGGGATGCGAATCCGACAGGTACATGGTGCGGCCATCGGGGCTGAAGGCCAAGCCATTGGGCGTGATGAAGCCGTCCAGCAGTTTTTGCAATCCACTACTCTTTTGATAGCTGTAGACGCAACCCACGCTTGCGCCAGTGGCCATATTCATCAACATCGTACCGGCCAGGAAGCGCCCCTGGCGGTCGCAGCGGCCGTCGTTGAAGCGCATGCCGGGCCTGGCATGGCTGACGGGCGCCAGGCTTTCAAAGCCGAGCTGTGCGTCGTCCAGGAGTTCGAGCTGAAACAGGCCGCTTTCGGCGCCGGCAATCCAGCGGTTCGATCCGGCCATGGGCGCGACACAGGCCAGCATTTCAGGCGCCCGCCAGCTTCGGCTCTCGCCAGTGGCAGGCGTCCAGCGGCACAGGGTGCGCGCCGGAATATCGACCCAGTAGAGCGCCTGCTCCGTGCCGTGCCAGACCGGGCTTTCACCCGTTCCATTGCGCGCATCGAGCACCAGCTCGGTTTTGATGAAATCGCTGCTCATGGCCGGGTCAGTCGCCGAAGGGTCCGGCCACTACAAAACCGCCGCCCTGGTACTGGGCCACGGGATCGCTCAAGTCTGGATTCGTGGTGCGGGCATAGACGGCGTCGCGGAACACGTCCGAGCTGTCTTGCGGCACATAGCCGATGTGGCGGGCACGGCTGTTGTCCCACCAGGTCACGGCGTTGTCGGACATGCCAAAGATGATGCTGTGGCCAAGGATCGGGGTGGTGAGGCAGGCGGTGATCAGGCGGTGCAGGTCGTCAAAGCTCAGCCAGGTGGCGAGCATGCGGCGGTCCCTGGGCTCGGGAAAAGAGGAGCCGATGCGCACGCAGGCGGTTTCGATCCCATGACGGTCGAAGTAAAAGCGCGACAGGTCTTCGCCGAAGGCCTTGCTCAGCCCGTAGAAGCCGTCAGGCCGGGCCGGATGGTCGGCGGTGATGGTTTCGTTCTGGCGGTAAAAGCCGGTCACGTGGTTGGAACTGGCGAAGATGATCCGCTTGACGCCGTGCCTGCGGGCCGCTTCATAGAGGTTGTAGACCCCCACGATGTTGGCCTGCAAAATCGGGCCGAACGGACCTTCGACCGACACGCCGCCCAGGTGAACAATGGCGTCCACGCCGGCCACCATGGCATCGACAGCCGCTGCATCCGCCAGGTCGGCCAGTGCTATTTCCTCGCCTTCAACGGCCTCGCCAAAGGCCTGGACATCGGACAGGCGCAGGATGGAACAATTGGCCTTGAGACGGTCGCGCAAGGCTTTGCCCAAACCACCGGCCGCGCCGGTCAGCAGCAGCTTGTCATGAACTTTTATCGCCATTTTTTTAAGGCCGTTTCTTTGTAAAACACTGGACAAATCCATCAGGTTTGATAGAGTCAAACCCATCAAATCATCAGTCGTATGTTGTCTGATGACTAAAATTGTCCAATCACCCCTTCGACCTGTCAACGGTTTTTAAATGAATTCATGGAAAACCCCTAGTCCGACCCAGACCGCCGATGCCGGCAACGCGCACCCGACCCGCGACGTGCTTGCGCGTGCACGCCGGCCGCGCGGATTGGTGGGTGAAATCGTCAACAGCCTGGCAGCCAGCATTCGCGCGGGGCAGCTCACACCGGGCGAAAAACTTCCGACCGAGGCGGAAATCATGGCGCAGTTCGACGTCAGCCGAACGGTGGTCCGCGAGTCCCTGTCCAAGCTCCAGGCGTCCGGGCTGGTCAAGACGCGGCATGGCATCGGAACCTTCGTGCTGTCCCCGGAAGAGTCGGGGAACTTCAAGATTGCAGCGGACGATTTCGCGACGGTCACCGATGTCATTTCGGTGCTGGAACTGCGCATCAGCCTGGAAACCGAAGCCGCCGGCCTGGCCGCGCAACGAAGAACGCCCGACAACCTGGCGGCACTGGAAACGGCGCTGCACGCGTTTCGGGAATCGATCAACCGGGACTCGGACGCCGTGCCGCCCGACTTCCAGTTCCACATGGAAATTGCGCGCTCGACCGGTAACCGGCACTTCGCCGACCTGATGACCTACCTGGGCACAATGATCATTCCGCGCACCCGGGTGAACACGGCGCACAACGCCCCCGAGGGGCGGCTGAATTACCTGCAGCGCGTCAACACCGAGCACGAAAGCATCTACAACGCCATCCGCGACCAGGACCCGGAAGCGGCCCGCGCCGCCATGCGAACCCACCTGTCGAACAGCCGCGAACGCCTGCGCAGGGGAAACAATGCACACACCCTGCAGCCTTCGGAACAGCTTGGAAAACGCGTTTTTAAGTAAGCCGCCTGAAATCAAACCATAGATGTAAAACTCATTGATGTTGTACGACAACTAACTGGTTTTACGTTCGCAGACAACATCACCCGCCGGGGAAGCGCTCAAATCCACATGCAAGATCAACCGGCTGCTGCAGCCTCTTCCCCCGACCGTCTGCGCCTGGCCGTGATTGGCGCCGGGCTGGGTTCGGCACCCCACTTCCAGAGCCTGGCGGACCTGGCAGGGGAAGCCGATCTGGCCTGGGTGTACGGGCGAAGCGCCGGGCGTCTTGCCGGCGTTCATGTGCCGGCGCCGGCGCGCAAGACCACGCGGCTTGAAGACATTCTTGACGATGCCAGCGTGCAGGCCGTGCTGGTGCTGACACCACCGAACACGCACCTGGACATCGTCCAGCGGGCGGCCCGTGCCGGCAAGCACGTGCTGGTCGAAAAACCGCTGGAGATCGACCTCGACCGGGCTACCCGGCTGGTGCAGGCGTGCGAAACCGCGGGCGTCACGCTCGCGGTCATGTTGCAGCACCGCCTGCGCGAAGCGGCTGTGGGACTGCAGACATTGTTCGACGCGGGCGAACTCGGCCGGCTGGTCAGCGCGAGCGCTTCCGTGCGCTGGTGGCGTGCGCAAAGCTATTACAACGAACCGGGGCGCGGCACGCTCGCGCGGGACGGTGGCGGCGTGCTGATCACCCAGGCCATCCACACGCTGGACCTGCTGCTCAGCCTGACCGGTTTGCCCGAGCGCGTGACAGCCCTGGTCGCGACCTCGCCGGTGCACCGCATGGAAGGCGAGGACACGGCAGCGGCGCTGCTGCACTACGCAGGCGGCGCCATCGGCGTGGTCCAAGCCACCACGGCGGCCTATCCCGGTTTTCCGGAACGCATTGAACTGAATGGCACGCTGGGCACGGCGACGCTGGAATCTGGCGAACTGCAGGTCAGGTTTGCCAACGGAAAGCACCTGGCGCTGGGTGCGCGCCAGGGCTCGGGCGGTGGTGCCGACCCCATGGCCTTCAACCATGCGGCCCATCGAACCGTGCTGCAGGATTTCATCCGCGCGGTGCAGGCCGGACGAACGCCGGCGGTCAGTGGACGCTCCGCGCTGGGCGTGCAGCAGGTCATTGAAAGCATCATGGAATCGTCCAGGACCGGCTGCGCGATCAGCCTGCCGACCGCGTCTCAGCCTGGATGCAGGCGGCGCTAAAGTGGTCCGGATCACTGAATCGAATGACCCTGGCACTGCGCGCGGACAGAGGGGCGGGAGTCATATTTTTCCGGCTTTGTCTCGGAATCCACACAGCGCGGGCTTTACCAGCTATAAAACTCGTAGCAAAACGGATTTTGCGTTATATTTGGCGGTGGGCCTTTGCCAGGCCTCATTCCCATTCCTGTGACCCCGACCGACCTGAGGAGACAACCCAATGAGTGCCAAAGAAAACGCTGCTGTGAGCCTGTTGCTTGAACTGCTGGAGTCGCGCTACGCACTGCGCGTGCTGTGGGCACTGAAAGACGGCCATCCACAAACCTTTCGCCTGCTTCAGGACAGCATTGGCAACATCACGCCCAATACCCTGAACACCCGCATCAAGGAATTGCGCGCAGCTGGTCTGCTCGGTCATGGGGAAAAGGGCTACAACGTGACGGCGCTCGGCACCGATCTGCTCAAGCGCTTGAACGACCTGCAGGCTTTCGCCGGGAAATGGGTGGTCAGCCAGACAAAGGTCAATGCGGACAAGAGCACCCAGGAATAAGAGTAAGGCCATTGCCGACAAGAAAAAAAACAGGCGAAAGGCCTGTTTTTTTTGCGCGGTACGCCCACGTCGCGGGTGATGACAGATCACCAAACGCGTTCACTGTCGTGACCTTGACCCGAAGGCCAGACGCCAGATCTTCTCGCGAAGTTGAACCCGGGCCCTGGTCCCCCCTACAATCTTGAAGCATCAAACCGGGCGGGCTGCAGGCGCCGAGGCTGCCATCGTTGGCAGCTGCCCTCACGCCACCGGTTCAGGCGACACTTCATTACCAATCCTCAAATCCCTGACTTGAAAAGGGGCTTGTGGTCCCAAGCTATCCCAACTTAGCAGCTTCAAAAACTCCCCTACCAACATGTCCGAGAACAAACAACCCGAACAGAACAACGACCTGACAGGTGCGCCCAGCCCCGAAGAACTCGAAGCCGCACAGGCCGCCAACGAGTTCGACGCCATGAACGCGGTCACCGAGTCCCAGGCCCAGCTGGCCGTCCTCCAGGCCAAGAACACCGAGCTGTCCGACAGCTATCTGCGCGCCAAGGCAGAGGCTGAAAATGCCCGACGACGCGCAGAAGACGAAATCTCCAAGGCGCGAAAATTCGCCCTTGAAAGCTTCTCTGAAAGCCTGCTGCCGGTGCTCGACAGCCTCGAAGCCGGCCTGGCGTTGACGGATGTGACACTGGAACAGATCCGCGAAGGCTCCGAAGCCACGCTCAAGCAGCTCAAAAGCGCCCTGGAGCGCAACAAGGTCCTTGAGATCAACCCAGCAGCCGGCGCCAGATTCGACCCGCACCAGCACCAGGCCATCAGCATGGTGCCTGCGCCGCAGCAGGAGGCCAATACCGTGGTCACCGTGCTGCAAAAAGGCTACCTGATTGCCGAGCGCGTGTTGCGCCCTGCGCTGGTCACTGTGGCGGCCCCGCAGTAAGCACAAATAAACGCCCGAAAAATGTTCACTGCTCTTGAACTTGGAAAACTAATCCGCAAGTCTTCAGCAGCTTGATGAACCGGGCACCCGACCGCGCTTGGGCCGGCACTCAAAACCTCAACGAAACAATAAACAGGAGTTAATCATGGGAAGAATCATCGGCATCGACTTGGGCACCACCAACAGCTGTGTCTCCATCATGGAAGGCAACACCCCCCGCGTCATTGAAAACTCGGAAGGCGCCCGCACCACGCCGTCCATCGTCGCCTACCAGGAAGACGGCGAAGTGCTGGTTGGCGCTTCGGCCAAGCGCCAGGCCGTGACCAATCCCAAGAACACGCTCTACGCTGTCAAGCGGCTGATCGGCCGCAAGTTCAGCGAAAAGGAAGTCCAGAAGGACATCGGCCTGATGCCTTACTCCATCGTGCCCGCCGACAACGGCGATGCATGGATTGAAGTGCGCGGCAAAAAACTGTCGGCCCAGCAGGTCAGCGCCGACATTCTGCGCAAAATGAAGAAAACCGCTGAAGACTACCTTGGCGAGCCGGTCACAGAGGCCGTGATCACCGTGCCGGCCTATTTCAATGACGCGCAGCGCCAGGCCACCAAGGACGCCGGCCGCATTGCCGGCCTGGATGTCAAGCGCATCATCAACGAACCCACCGCTGCCGCCCTCGCCTTTGGCCTGGACAAGCAGGAAAAGGGCGACCGCAAGATCGCTGTGTACGACCTGGGCGGCGGCACGTTCGACATCTCGATCATCGAGATTGCCGATGTCGATGGCGAAAAGCAGTTTGAAGTGCTCTCGACCAACGGCGACACCTTCCTGGGTGGCGAAGACTTCGACCAGCGCATCATCGACTTCATCATTGACGAGTTCAAGAAGGATTCCGGCGTCAACCTGAAAAACGACATTTTGTCCCTGCAGCGTTTGAAGGAAGCGGCTGAAAAAGCCAAGATCGAACTGTCCAACAGCATGCAGACGGACATCAACCTGCCCTACATCACCGCCGATGCGTCGGGTCCGAAACACCTGAGCGTCAAGCTGACCCGCGCCAAGCTGGAAAGCCTGGTCGACGAACTCATCGAGCGCACGATGGCCCCTTGCCGCATGGCGATCAAGGACGCTGGCGTGAGCGTCGGCGATATCCATGACGTGATCCTGGTCGGCGGCATGACCCGCATGCCCAAGGTGCAGGAAAAGGTCAAGGAATTGTTCGGCAAGGAGCCGCGCAAGGACGTGAACCCCGATGAGGCCGTTGCCGTCGGTGCCGCCATCCAGGGCCAGGTGCTGTCGGGCGACCGCTCCGACGTGCTGCTGCTCGACGTGACGCCGCTGTCCCTGGGCATCGAGACCATGGGCGGCGTGATGACCAAGATGATCAAGAAGAACACGACCATTCCGACCAAGTTCGCCCAGACCTTCTCGACCGCTGAAGACAACCAGCCGGCCGTGACGATCAAGGTGTTCCAGGGCGAGCGCGAGATTGCCTCGGGCAACAAGGGCCTGGGCGAGTTCAACCTCGAAGGGATTCCGCCGGCCTCGCGCGGCACGCCGCAGATTGAAGTGTCTTTTGACATCGACGCCAACGGCATCCTGCACGTCGGCGCCAAGGACAAGGGCACTGGCAAGGAAAACAAGATCACCATCAAGGCCAACTCGGGCCTGACCGAAGCTGAAATTCAGCAGATGGTGAAAGACGCCGAACTGAACGCCGAAGACGACAAGAAAAAGGTCGAGTTCGTGCAGGCCAAGAACAGCGCAGAAGCCATGGTCCACAGCGTGAAAAAATCACTGTCCGAGTATGGCGACAAGCTCGACGCCGGCGAGAAGGAAAAAATCGAAGCCGCCATCAAGGACATGGAAGAAGCCCTCAAGTCCGACGACAAGGACGCGATCGAAGGCAAGAATGCCGCGCTCATGGAAGCCAGCCAGAAGCTGGGCGAAAAGATGTATGCCGACATGCAGTCGTCGCAAGGTGCCGGTGATGCAGCCGGTGCGGCCCATGCCGAGCAGGCCCAGGCCAAGCCCGCCGCCGACGACAATGTGGTGGACGCCGAAGTCAAGGAAGTCAAGAAGGGCTGAGGCAAGCCGGCCAGAAACGGCCTGCTGACTGCATGAAAATGCATCGCCAGTACAAGAGCGGAAACCAGGAGCAATCCCGGCTTTCCGCTTTTGTGCTTTGCCGCTGCACACAATGCCCGCTTCTTCTGTGCCACCTTTGCCTGGCCGACCGCTGAATTTTTAACAATGATTGCCTGACCTGACATGGCCAAAAAAGACTATTACGACACGCTCGGCGTTCCCAAGAACGCCAGCGACGAAGACATCAAAAAAGCGTACCGCAAGCTCGCGATGAAACACCACCCCGACCGCAACCAGGGTGACAACAAGGTGTCGGAAGAAAAGTTCAAGGAGGCCAAGGAAGCCTACGAAATGCTTTCCGATGCGCAAAAGCGCGCCGCCTACGACCAGTACGGCCATGCCGGCGTGGACCCGAACATGCGCGGTGGCGGTGGTCCCGGCGCTGAAGGCTTTGGCGGTTTTGCCGAGGCTTTCGGCGACATCTTCGGCGATGTATTCAGTGGCCAGCGTGGCGCCCAGGGGGGCGGCCGGCAGGTCTACCGTGGCGGCGACCTGAGCTATGCGATGGAAGTCACGCTTGAGGAAGCGGCCGCTGGCAAGGAAGCGCAGATCCGCATCCCGAGCTGGGACGATTGCGCCATCTGCCACGGCAGCGGTGCCAAACCCGGCACCAAGGTGGCCACCTGCACGACCTGCCACGGCCATGGCGTGGTGCAGATGCGCCAGGGCTTTTTCAGCGTGCAGCAGACCTGTCCACAGTGCAAGGGCAGTGGCAAGCTGATTCCCTCGCCCTGCATGGCCTGCCACGGCGTGGGCAAGACCAAGTCCAACAAGACACTGGAAGTGAAGATTCCGGCGGGTATCGACGACGGCATGCGCATCCGCTCGACCGGCAACGGCGAACCGGGTACCAACGGCGGCCCGCCCGGCGACCTGTACATCGAGATCCGGCTGAAGAAGCACGACATCTTCGAACGCGACGGCGACGACCTGCACTGCTCGATGCCGATCAGCTTCACCACGGCGGCGCTGGGCGGCGAGATCGAGGTGCCAACGCTGGCCGGCAAGGCGGCCATCGACATTCCCGAAGGCACGCAGGCCGGCAAGCAGTTCCGCCTGCGCGGCAAGGGCATCAAGGGCGTGCGCTCCAGCTACCCGGGTGATTTGTACTGCCACATCACGGTCGAAACGCCGGTCAAGCTCACCGAGCACCAGCGCAAGCTGCTCAAGGAACTCGACGAGTCGATCAAGAAAGGTGGCGCCAAGCACTCGCCCAGCGAAGAAGGCTGGACCGACAAGCTGAAGAATTTCTTCGGCGCCTGAATCGGGGAGCCTACCGGGGCGGAGTGTTAAGGCAGGCGCCGTCAGCGTACTGCCTCCATGAAAAAGCCGGATTCAGTCCGGCTTTTTTTGGCTTCGCTGGACTGCGATGGCGGTTGGCTGCGGTTTTTCCCTGAACTTTGGCACGCTTTTTTTAGGTTGAATTTGGCTTTTTCGCCATGCTGTTGTGCGCTGGCTGCTATTGAATTCGTAGCCCTGCTTACGCTGCGTGGACTGGCTGGCCGGGGGTAGCCCGGCAGCTACTTACTTTCTTTGCTTCGCCAAAGAAAGTAAGCAAAGAAAGGCGACCCCTGCTGTCTGCGACCCTGCGCTTCGCTTCGGGCACCCTGCGGTGCTCAGTCCAGCCGGGGTTCGCGCAAACTCGCCTGCGGCTCAAACAGCGCGCGGCCCTGATCCGGCTGGCCTTGCGCTCCTCAGCGCAGCCAGAAGGGGTGGAGGCGGGGAAAACCCAAAACCGAACAGCCAACAGCCAACAGCCAACAGCCAACAGCCAACAATAACCACGCTCAGCGCCAAAAAATAAGTTCAACGCACTATGAATTCAATAGCTACTTATGCACGCTGGTATTGCGCCAAAGGCACTATTTTTGCAAAAACACCCGAACCCGATCCTGCATTTTTCCCCCACCCCGTTCTGGCTGGGCCTGTGATGTCCGGGAAAAACGGGATCAGGGCCGCGCGCTGTTTGAGCCGCAGGCGAGTTTGCGCGGACCCCCGTTTTTCCCGGGCAGCACAGGTTGCCCGTAGCGCAGCGAAGGGACCCGGACAGTCGGGTCGCCTTTCTTTGCCTACTTTCTTTGGCGAAGCAAAGAAAGTAAGTCGCCCGCCGGGCGAGACCGGCCAGCAAAACGAGGAAAAGCCAGCCCAACCGCCAACAAAAAATAGCCTAACGCAAGCAACCTGCCCGGCTTCCACAACGGGATGCCCCAAAACCCGCCCGTAAAATCCTCCGGGCATGCCCCTCGTCACGCTCATCCTTCTTCCCTTCATCGGCAGCCTGCTGGCAGCGGTCCTGCCGGCCAATGCACGCAATACCGAATCGACCCTGGCGGGCCTGATCGCGCTGTTCTGCACCGTACAGGCGGCGCTGTACTTTCCGCAGATTGCCGACGGCAGCGTGCTGCGTCAGGACATCGCATGGCTGCCGGCGCTGGGCCTGGACCTGGTGATTCGCCTGGACGGCTTTGCCTGGATGTTCTGCATGCTGGTGCTGGGCATCGGCTCGCTGGTGGTGCTGTATGCGCGTTACTACATGTCGCCGAGTGACCCGGTGCCGCGCTTTTTTTCCTTTTTTCTGGCGTTCATGGGCTCGATGGTCGGCATCGTGCTGTCGGGCAATCTCATCCAGCTGGCCTTTTTCTGGGAACTGACCAGCCTTTTTTCATTCCTCCTGATCGGCTACTGGCACCACCGCAAGGATGCGCGGCGCGGCGCCCGCATGGCGCTGACCGTGACCGGCACCGGCGGGCTGTGCATGCTGGCCGGCATGCTGGTGATCGGCCACATCGTCGGCAGCTACGACCTGGACCAGGTGTTGGCCGCCGGGCCGCAGATTCGGGCGCATCCGCTGTATTTGACCTGCCTGGTGCTGGTGCTGCTGGGCGCGCTGACCAAGAGCGCGCAGTTTCCGTTTCATTTCTGGCTGCCGCATGCCATGGCGGCGCCGACGCCTGTGTCGGCCTACCTGCATTCGGCCACCATGGTCAAGGCTGGCGTGTTCTTGCTGGCCCGCATGTGGCCGGTGCTGGCCGATACCGAACCGTGGTTCTGGCTGGTCGGCGGCGCCGGCCTGATCACGCTGCTGATCGGCGGCTATGCGGCGATGTTCCAGCACGACCTGAAGGGCTTGCTGGCCTTTTCGACGATTTCGCACCTGGGCCTGATCACGTTGCTGCTGGGCCTGAACAGCCCGCTGGCCGCCGTCGCGGCGGTTTTCCACATCATGAACCATGCAACCTTCAAGGCGTCGCTGTTCATGGCAGCCGGCATCCTGGACCACGAGAGCGGCACCCGCGACATCCGGCGGCTGTCCGGCCTGCGCAGCCTGATGCCGGTGACCGCCACGCTGGCCATGGTGGCCAGCGCGGCCATGGCGGGCGTGCCACTGCTCAACGGCTTTTTGTCGAAGGAAATGTTCTTTGCCGAAACCGTCTTCGTCCAGGCCACGCCGCTGGTTTCCCTGCTGCTGCCGATGGCCGCCACGCTGGCCGGCATGTTCAGCGTGGCCTATTCGCTGCGCTTCACGGTGGACGTGTTTTTTGGCCCGCCGGCCACCGACCTGCCCCGGCAGCCCCAAGAACCGCCGCACTGGATGCGCGTGCCGGTCGAGTTGCTGGTACTGGCCTGCCTGGTGGTGGGCATTTTTCCGGCCTGGAGCGTGGGCCGCTTCCTCGATGCGGCGGCACGTCCGGTGGTGGGCGGCGAGTTGCCGCTTTACAGCCTGGCCGTCTGGCATGGCGTCAACACGCCCTTGCTGATGAGCATCGTGGCGATGCTGGGCGGCATCGCGATGTACCTGGTGCTGCGCCACTACCGTTCACTCGGCCGGGTGGACGCGCCCCTCTTGATGCACCGCCTCAACGGCAAGCGCGTGTTTGATGGCACGCTGGCCCTGCTGACGCTGACGGGCCGCAAGGGCCGCCGGATGATGGGCACCCAGCGCCTGCAGTGGCAGATGCTGTGGCTGGCCAGCGCCACGCTGGTGGCGGGTGTTCTGCCCTTGTGGACGCGGGGGCTGTATGTGGGCGACCGGGCGTCGCTGGCCCTGTCGCCGTCGTTCGCCCTGCTCTGGGCCGTCGGCGCGGTCTGCGCGGTCGCCGCTGCCTGGCAGGCCAAATACCACCGCATGGCAGCGCTTGCACTGATGGGCGCGGCAGGACTGTGTGTCTGCATCACTTTTTTGTGGTTTTCCGCACCCGACCTGGCGCTGACGCAACTGGTGGTGGAAATCGTCACCACCGTGCTGATCCTGCTGGGGCTGCGCTGGCTGCCCAAACGCCATGAAAGCCTGCGGCTGCCGAACCGGGCCGAGCGGCGCGGCACGCGCTGGCGCCGTCTGCGCGACCTGCTGCTGTCCGTGGGTCTGGGCACGGGCATGGCCCTGCTGTCCTGGGCGATGATGAGCCGGCCTTTTCCCGAAAGCACCTCGACCTTCTTCCTGGAGCGCGCCTTCACCGAAGGCGGCGGCAGCAACGTCGTCAACGTCATGCTGGTGGACTTCCGGGGCTTTGACACCTTGGGCGAAATCGTCGTGCTGGGCATCGTCGCGCTCACGGTCTATGCGCTGCTGCGGCGCTTTCGCCCGGCGCTCGAAACCATGGACCTGCCCGAGCAGCAGCGCGCCCTGCCCGCCGACCTGGCCACCGACCTGCTCAACCCGCGCCAGGCGACAGACACGGCCGTGGGCTACCTGATGGTGCCGGCGGTGCTGGCCCGGCTGCTGCTGCCGGTGGCCGTCATGGTGTCGATCTTTTTCTTCATGCGCGGACACAACGAGCCGGGCGGCGGCTTCGTGGCCGGGCTGGTGCTGTCGGTGGCGCTGCTGCTGCAGTACATCATCTCGGGCACCCACTGGGTCGAGGCCCACCTGCCGCTGCGGCTGCGCCGCTGGATGGCCGTGGGACTGCTGACGGTGCTTGGCACCGGGCTGGCCTCGCTGGCCTGGGGCTATCCCTTTTTGACCAGCCACACCGCGCACTGGGACCTGCCGCTGATCGGTGAGCTCCATGTGGCCAGCGCGATATTTTTCGACCTCGGCGTGTTTGCCCTGGTGGTGGGCTCGACGCTGATGATCCTCACGTCGATTGCCCACCAGTCGGTGCGCGGCCATCGCCACCATGCCCGGATGGCCGAGGAAACCCGTGAGGCCGCGGCCTTGCCTCCTGCCCTGGAAACCCGCTGATGGAAATCATTCTGGCCCTTGCCATTGGCGTGCTGACCGGCTCGGGCGTGTGGCTGCTGCTGCGCCCGCGCACGTTCCAGGTGATCATGGGCCTGGCGCTGCTGTCCTACGCGGTCAACCTGTTCATTTTCAGCATGGGCCGGCTGGGCCTGGCCCTGGGCAAGGCGCCACTGCTCGCGCCAGGTGTGCCGCAGGACCTGCTGCACTATGCCGACCCGATGCCGCAGGCCTTGACGCTGACGGCCATTGTTATCGGCTTTGCCATGACGGCGCTGTTCCTCGTGGTGCTGCTGGCTTCGCGCGGCATGTCGGGCACCGACCATGTGGACGGCAGCAAGGCCGACGATGCCCAGGAACCGCCATGAGTGCAATGCGTGCGATAGGTGCCCTGAACGAAGTCATCGCGCCGCTGATGCCGCACCTGATGCTGGCGCCCGTCCTGCTGCCGCTGCTCACGGCCGCGCTCATGCTGCTGATGGGCGAAGACAAACAACGCGCCAAACTGACGCTGAACATGGCCTCCACCCTGCTGGGGCTGGGCGTGTCGGTGGCGCTGCTGGGCTGGGCCGACCAGCAGGGCCCGGCGTCCACCATGGACGTCTACCTGGCAGGCAACTGGCCGGCGCCCTATGGCATCGCGCTGGCGCTGGACCGTCTGTCGGCCCTGATGCTGGTGCTGACCAGCACCATCGCGCTGGCGTCAAGCGTGTTCGCCGCCGCCCGCTGGCACCGCGCGGGGGTTCACTTCCACCCGCTGTTCCAGCTTCAGCTCATGGGCCTGTGCGGCACCTTCCTGACGGCCGACCTGTTCAACCTGTTCGTTTTTTTCGAGATCATGCTGGCCGCCTCCTACGGCCTGCTGCTGCATGGTTCGGGCCGGGTCCGGGTGCAATCGGGGCTGCATTTCATAGCGGTCAACCTGGCCGCGTCGTCGCTGTTCCTCATCGGCGCCTCAATGCTGTACGGCATCACCGGCACGCTGAACATGGCCGACCTGGCGCAAGGCATTCCGCAGGTGGCTGAAGCCGACCGGGGCCTGCTGCATGCGGCGGCCGGCATTCTGGCCACGGCCTTCCTGATAAAGGCGGCGGTCTGGCCGCTGAACTTCTGGCTGGTGCCGGCCTACAGCGCGGCAACGGCGCCGGTCGGCGCCTTGTTCGCCCTCATGACCAAGGTCGGGATCTACGTGATCCTGCGGCTGTGGCTGCTGCTGTTCGGCGTGGATGCCGGTCCTTCGGCGCACTTCGGCAGCCTGTGGCTTATCGGCGGCGGCATGCTGACGATGGCCTTTGGCGCCATCGGCATGCTCGGCTCGCAGCGACTGGGCTACCTGGCCGGATACGGTGCCATTGTCTCGTCAGGCACCTTGCTGGCCGCCACCGGATTTGGCCAGCCCCTGCTGACGGCCGGACTGCTGTATTACCTGCCGAGTTCGACCCTGGCGATCAGCGCGCTGTTCCTGCTCGCCGACCTGATGGACCGCTGGCGCAACGACGGCGCCAGCCTGGCGCCCTATGACGACGACGACGCGCCCTTCCTGACGGCCGAGTTGATGCCCGTGAAGGGGCTGAACCTGGACGACGACGAGGAAGTACTCACCGGCCGGGTGATTCCTGCCGCCGTGGCGCTGCTGGGCCTGGGCTTCATGGGTTGCACGCTGGTGATTGCCGGCCTGCCGCCGCTGTCGGGCTTTGTCGGAAAGTTCGCGATGCTGACGGCCTTGCTCAATCCGTCCGGGCTGGGCCTGTCGGCCGGCCAGCCACCGGACGCGGCCGGCTGGATGCTGCTGACGCTCCTGATTGGCACGGGCCTGCTGGCCCTGATCGCACTGACGCGCGCCGGCATCCTGCATTTCTGGGCCACCTACGACCGGGCCTCGCTGCAGCTGCGCGTGCTTGAAGGCCTGCCCATCGCCTTTTTGCTGGGCGCCTGCGTGTTGCTGACGCTGCAGGCCGGCGTGGTGATGCGCTACATGCAGGCGACGGCCGATGCGCTGCACACGCCCAAGCTTTATGTGCGGGCGGTGATGTCCGCCCGGCCGATACCGGGGCCGCAGGCGCCACGGGCCGCACCGGCCCAGGAGTCGCCATGAAAAAAATGTTGCCCGCGCCGCTGCTGTCGGCTGCGCTGTTCGTGCTGTGGCTGCTGCTGAACCGCACGCTGGGCGTGGGGCATCTGCTGCTGGCCACACTTCTGGCACTGGCCATTCCGCTGCTGACCGCCGGACTGCGGCCGGTGCGGGTGCGCATCCGAAGGCCGGGCGTGGCGCTGCGCCTGCTGCTCACGGTCGCTGGCGACTCGACGCGCTCGAACATCGCCGTGATGCGCCTGCTGCTCCGGCCGGGCAACCGGCGCCATGCGCCCGGTTTTGTGCAGGTGCCGCTCGACCTGCGGGACCCGAACGGGCTCGCGGCGCTGGCCGTGATTGTCTGCCTGACGCCAGGCACCGCCTGGGCCGAGTTGTCGCTGGACCGCGCCACCTTGCTGCTGCATGCGCTGGAAGTCGATGATGCCGGCGCCATGGCCGCACAGATCAAAACGCGCTATGAGCGCCCCCTGATGGAGATTTTTGAGTCATGAACCCGATTCTTTCCTGGGCACTGCCGCTGGCCCTTTTCATGCTGGTGCTCGCCATGCTTTGCACCATGGTCCGGCTGGTCAAGGGGCCTGCAGCGCAGGACCGGGTGCTGGCGCTGGACTGCATGTACCTCAACGGCATGCTGGCGATGCTGGTGCTGGGCCTGATCTACGGCAACCGGCATTACTTCGAGGCGGCGCTGCTGATCGCGCTGCTGGGCTTTGTCAGCACCACGGCGATGGCCAAGTTCCTGCTGCGCGGCGAGGTGATTGAATGACTGGCACCGGCGTCCCCCTTCCGCTGTGGGCGGAGATCGTCGTCGCCGCGCTGGTGCTGGCAGGCGCCGCAGTGGCGCTGCTGGGCTCTTTCGGCATGCTGCGCCTGAAGACGTTTTTCGAGCGCGTCCACGTGCCGGCCATCATCGCCACGCTGGGCTGCTGGTGCGTGACGTGGGGAACGGTGCTTTTTTTCTCTATCCAGCAAGGCGAACTGGCCATTTTCCCGCTGCTGACGGCGCTGTTCATTGCCATCACGGTGCCCATTCCGACGATTTTCCTGATGCGCGCCAGCCTTTTCCGGGCCCGGCAAATGGGCAAGGATGTGCCGCCCAGCGTCAGCCGCATCGTCCCGCCAGGCGTTCGAGACTCCTGAATTGATAGCTGCTTTCACCCGCCGGAATTGCGCAAGAGCCTGATTTGACTGATAAAACCTTGGCTCAAACCGCGTAGCGCACCACAAACTCGCGGTCGATGCGCTCTTTGCAGCGCCAGAACCCACGCGCCTTCAACGCTGCACCGGCCCCACACGGCAATCGCATGGCGATCTCCGCACCTCAGCCGGTCGAACGAGCGCTGTTGCGGCAGACGGGTCCCGACTGGCCCTGCCATTCAGTGCGCAGGTCGGCCCGCAGCGGCAGACCGGAGCGCACCGCGTACACGGCACTTTGCGCATTCGGCGCATCGACGCGGCTTGCCATTTGGCTGGGAGCAAACATCGCAGGATGGCGGCTGCTTTGCACAAAGGCGCTGACCGCCACAAAGCCGGTTTCATCCCGTAGCAGTCCGCAGGCGGCCGTGCCGGCGCCAGGGTGGCCTGCTTGGGCCAGGCAGGGCAAGATGCCTCATGCCCGCTGATGTGGCGCTTGCCGGAAGAAGTCAAGCTTCATCGGCAGGCCTTGGCTTCAACCAGCGTCATGGGGAAAGCGTGACATCGCCGACGTAGCCCAGGCTCTGGCCGCCGGTATTGTCCGAGTCGCCGCCCACCAGCAGGCTCTGCAAGGGCGGCAGGGTGGCGGCTTCCTTGCCGAAGGCGCGCTGGAAGTCGGCTGCCAGGTCCTGCGAGTGCGCAATCCACTGGCCCAGGTGCAGTTCGCCGCTGTCCACCACGATCATGCGCATGCGGTGCGTGTAGGCGTTGTCGAGCAGGGTTCCGGCCGGCAGGCTGGCGTCCCAGACGTAGCACAAGGTGGCGGCCGGCAGGTTTTCGCCGCTCACCGAACGGGCTGCGCGCAACAAGTTGCGCTCGACGAAGCTGAGTCGCTCCAGCGGCATGTTGAACAGGGCGCAGACCTTGAGCGGGGTGTCGTCGCCGGCCCGTTGCCGCAGATCGGTGCCGCGCAGCGGCTGGTCGAGCCGCCAGCGCCAGCGCAGCTTCATGCCAGGCGCCAGCGCAACGTCCGGCAGGTCATGCACCAGGTTGGCATAGGAATGGTCGGTCTGCACCCGCAGCACCGGGTGGCCGTCCATGGGCACCATTTCAAAGCGGGTGAGCGGCTTGGTGGCCTTGGGCAAACCGACCACGCGCCAGGGAGGCGGCGGAGCAACACCGCTGGCGGACGAAAAAGGGTGCAAATTCACCGCCATAGCTACTGAATCTTCAGCAAATACCGGCTTTGCGCACAACCACAGGGCACCAGCAGCTATAAAAAGCATAGTGGAGCAAAAAAAGGGCAAGCGCCTTGCGGCGAGAGGCAATGTCATGTCAGCTTCGTTTCCAGTCGTGGTATTTGCGCACCCATTCCAGCAGCCGCACCGGCTGGTGCGCCCGCTTCCATTCGCCGGCCGCGTATTTGTTGGCTTCCGACAGCGTCGGGTAGGTGTGAATGGTCGAGAGAATCTTGTTCAGCCCCAGCCCGTGCCGCATCGCCAGCACGTACTCGGCCAGCAGGTCGCCGGCGTGGGTGCCGACGAGGGTGACGCCCAGGATCTTGTCCTTGCCCGGCACGGTCAGCACCTTGACAAAACCGCGCGCCTCGCTGTCGGCAATCGCGCGGTCCAGGTCGTCGATGTGGTACTTCGTGACTTCGCAAGCCACGCCTTGTTCCTTGGCCTCGGCTTCGCTCAACCCGACGCGGGCAACTTCCGGGTCGATGAAGGTGGTCCACGGAATCACCGAGTAGTCGGCCTTGAACAGCCTGAACTCGCCAAACAGCGCATTGACGGCGGCATACCAGGCCTGGTGCGCCGCCACATGCGTCAGCTGGTAAGGCCCGGCCACGTCGCCAGCCGCATAAATGTTGGGGTAGATGGTTTGCAAATAGTCGTTGGTGGGCACCGTGCGTTCGGTCGAAATGCCGAGCTCTTCCAGTCCGTAGCCGGTCAGTCGGGCCGCACGGCCGACGGCGCAGATCAGCTGGTCGAATTCAATGCGCTTTTCAATGCCCTGATGCGCAACGACCAGAGTTTTAACGCTGCCCACGTTCTCGCAGCGCAGCGCCTCGTGGCCGGTCAGCACCTGCACGCCGTCGGCAGCCAGCGCGTCACGGGCCAATGCTGACACCTCCTCGTCCTCGCGGCTCAACAGACACGACCCCTTTTCCACCTGCGTGACCTCTGCGCCCAGCCGCGCAAAGGCCTGCGCCAGCTCGCAGCCAATCGGCCCGCCACCCAGCACCACCAGGCGACGCGGCACGGCGTCGAGCTGGGCAAACGCATCCCACAGCGTGTCGCTGGTGACATAGCCCACGTCGTCCAGGCCCGGCAGCGGCGGCACGAAAGGCCGGGCGCCGGCGGCAATCACGATGCTGCGCGTGGTAAGCGTTTGCGTGCCGCCGCCGTTCAGCGCAATCTCCACCGTCCACGGGTTGACGATGCGGGCATGGCCTTTGAGCACCTCGACACCCAGGCTGGCGTAGCGATCCACGCTGTCGTGCGGCGCAATCGTGCGGATCACGTCCTGGATCCGCTGCATCACGGCCTTGAAGCTGAACTCTGGCATGACGTTGCTCAAGCCATAGTTGGCACCGTGCCGCATCTGGTGCGCCAGCTTGGCGCTGCGGATCAGCGCCTTGGACGGCACGCAGCCGTAGTTCAGGCAGTCGCCGCCCATCTTGTGCGCTTCGACCAGCGTCACCTTGGCCTTGACCACGGCGGCGATGTAGGCCGACACCAGCCCACCCGCGCCGGCGCCAATCACGACCAGGTTGCGGTCAAAACTGGACGGCCGCACGGCCTTCCAGCGCGCGTACACCTTGCGGCGCTTGACGAGCGCCAGCACCTTGTGGACCGCCAGCGGCAGCAGCCCCAGCAGCACGAAGGAGCCAATCAGCCCCGGCGACAGGATCGACTGCAGCGAGTCGATCTTGGCGATTTGCGTGCCCGCGTTCACATAGGCCACGGTGCCTGCCAGCATGCCGATCTGGCTGACCCAGAAGAAGGTCCAGGTCTTGATGCGGCTCAAGCCCATGAGCAAATTGAGCGCAAAAAAAGGCACGACCGGGATCAGCCGCAATGAGAAAAGATAGAACGCGCCTTCCTTGTCGATGCCCTTGTTGACCTCGTCCAGACGCCGGCCAAAGCGCGCCTGGATCGTGTCCCGCAGCAGGTAGCGCGCCGCCAGCATGGCCAGCGTGGCCCCGATGGTCGAGGCAAAGGACACCACCACCGTGCCCCACACCAGCCCGAAACTGGCACCGCCCGCCAACGTCAGAATGGCCGCGCCCGGCAGAGACAGCGCCGTGACGGCCACATAGACCGCAAAAAACACCATCGTCACCATCACCGGCCGTTCATTGAACAGCGCTGCGAAGGAAGCCTGGCTGTCCTTGATGAACGCCAGGCTGAAATAGCGGCCCAGGTCCAGTGCAAAAAAAGCGATGATGCCTGCCAGGAGCAAGGCGGCGATTAGAAATTTGCGTGGGTTCACAGTGGGTCCTTGAGGTTTGTTCTTTTGCTTGCGTCGGACCGAGGTCTGATTTTTACAAAAAAAAACGGTTCGCTGTGTAGGAAGAAGACCGGTTCGTCGCCCAACAAAGCAAAGGGACTTCAGCACAGGACACGCCAGCCTCCCAGAAAAGTCGGACAGAATCAGCGGCTGAACCACTTCAATCCCGTCGCCGGGGCGGTTGCGCAGTCTAACTTCAACCAGGAATTCAAAGCATGAACCAGGCATTGGTCGGCATCATCGGAGGCAGTGGCCTGTACCAGATGGACGCGCTGGAAGGCGCGCAAGAGCATGTGATGGACACGCCGTTTGGCGCACCGTCCGACGTCCTGGTCACCGGCCGCGTGCACGGCGTGCCGGTGGCGTTTCTGGCCCGGCATGCGCGCGGCCACCGCCTGCTGCCGTTCGAGGTGCCCTACCGTGCCAACATTCATGCGATGAAGCAGCTGGGTGTGCGCTACCTGCTGTCGGTGTCGGCCGTGGGTTCCTTGAAGGAAGACATCCGGCCGCTCGACATGGTGCTGCCCGACCAGTTCATCGACCTGACCAAAGGCCGCGACAGCACGTTTTTCGGACGCGGCGCGGTCGCCCATGTGTCGATGGCACAGCCGGTCTGCCCGGCAGCCGCCGGCATGCTGGCGCAGGCAGTGCGCAACGTGCTGGCATTTGAGGCGCCCGGCCACGGCGTGACGCTGCATGAAGGCGGCACCTATGTGTGCATCGAAGGCCCGCAGTTTTCCAGCCTGGCCGAATCGAATTGGTACCGCAGCATGGGCGGCGGCGTGATCGGCATGACCAACATGCCCGAGGCCAAGCTGGCTAGAGAGGCGCAGATGGCCTACACCACGCTGGCGCTGGTGACCGACTTTGACTGCTGGCACCCGCGCGAGGCGCATGTGAGCGCCGACATGGCGCTGGCCAACCTGTTCAAGAACGCCGGCCGGGCGCAGCAGGTGGCGGCCGAGGCGATTCGATTGCTGGGCGCCGGGCAGCCTGCGAGCGATGCGCACACGGCCCTTAAAAACGCGCTGGTGACCCAGCCCGACGCCATGGCGCCCGAGGTGCGCGCGCGCCTGGCCGCGCTGATCGGCTGAACTTTCCGACCGCACAACGACCTATAGACGCATGCACGCCACCCTCCCCCTGCTGAAAAAAATCCGCTTCCCGGCAATTGACCGGGCGCGCCTGGACACGCTGCAAGTCAACCTGGGCTACCAATGCAACCAGAGTTGCGTGCACTGCCACGTCAACGCCGGGCCGCACCGCACCGAGATGATGGACGCGGCCACCCTGGCGCTGATTCCCGAGGTGCTGGCGGCGCGCGGCCTGTCCACGCTGGACCTGACCGGCGGCGCGCCCGAGCTGCACGAAGGCTTCAGGGGCCTGGTGCGTGCCGCCCGTGCCCAGGGCGTTCGCGTGATCGACCGCTGCAACCTGACGATCCTGTTTGAACCCGGCCAGGACGGGCTGGCGGCATTCCTGGCCGAACAGCGGGTCGAGGTGGTGGCCTCCATGCCCTGCTATTCGGCCGCCAACGTCGACAAGCAGCGCGGCGACGGCGTGTTCGACCTGAGCATTGCCGCGCTCCAGCAGCTCAACGCGCTGGGCTACGGGCAGCCCGGCTCCGGCCTGGTGCTGAACCTGGTCTACAACCCGCAGGGCGCGTCGCTGCCGCCTGAGCAGCAAGCGCTGCAGGCCGACTACAAGCGCGAGTTGCTGGCCCACTTCGGCATCGTCTTCAACGCGCTGTTTGCGCTGACCAACATGCCAATCCAGCGCTTTGGCTCGACGCTGGTGTCCAAGGGCGCGTTTGACAGCTACATGGAGCTGCTCAAGAGCAGTTACCAGCCGCAGAACCTGGCCGGCGTGATGTGCCGCAGCACCGTCAGCGTGGACTGGCAAGGCTGGCTGTCGGACTGCGATTTCAACCAGCAACTCGGCCTGCCGCTGGGCACCTCGGGGCTGCAGCGCCACTTGCGCGACCTGCTCAAGACCGGCCTGGACGACCAGGCCATCCGCGTCGCCGGCCACTGCTACGGCTGCACCGCCGGCCAGGGCAGCAGCTGCGGCGGTGCGCTGGAACACTGAGCGCACCATGCCGCCCGCCCGCCTGTCCGTGGTGATACCCGCGCTGAACGAGGCAGCCAGCATGGCGGCCGCGCTGCAGGCGCTGGCGCCGCTGGCGGCACATGGCGTGCAGTTGCTGGTGGCCGACGGCGGCAGCATGGACGGCACCGTGGCGCTGGCGCAGGCCGGCGGCGCGCAGGTGGTCCACGCTCAGCGCGGACGCGCGCTGCAGATGAACGCGGGTGCCCATCAAGCCAGCGGTGACATGTTGCTGTTCTTGCATGCCGACACCCGGCTGCCGCCCGATGCCGACCGATTGGTTCAGCAGGCACTCGCCAAGGGCCCGCAGGTCTGGGGCCGTTTTGATGTGCGCATTGAAGGCAAGCCCCGGATGCTGCGCGTGATTGCCACATTCATGAACCAGCGCTCGCGCTGGACCGGCATTGCCACCGGCGACCAGTCGCTGTTCATGACCCGCGCCGCGTTTGATGCCGTGGGCGGGTTCCCGGCCCAGCCGCTGATGGAAGACATCGAGATGTCGGTGCGCCTGCTCAAGCTCTCGCGCCCGGCCTGCCTGCGCGCGCGCGTCATCACCTCGGGCCGGCGCTGGGAAACGCATGGCGTGTGGCGCACGGTGCTGCTGATGTGGCGGCTGCGCCTGGCCTACTGGCGCGGCGCGGCCCCCGAGCAATTGGCAGCTCATTACAAATGACTGCATTGCACAGCCCCCGGCTCGTGGTTTTTGCCAAAGCGCCGCAATCAGGCGTCGTCAAGACCCGGCTGATCCCTGCACTGGGCGCCGAGGGCGCCGCCGCGCTGGCGCAGCGCATGCTGGCGCATGTTTTGCAGCAGGCGCTGCAATCAGGTGCCGGGCCGGTCGAGCTGTGCATGAGCCCGCCGCCCGGCGACCCGGCGTGGGACCACATCGACATTCCCGCTGCGGTGTTGCGCACCTGCCAGGGCGAAGGCGACCTGGGAGAACGCATGGCCCGCGTGGTACGGCGCGTGACGGCTGAAGCGGTGCAGCCGGTGCTGCTCATGGGCAGCGACTGCCCGGCGCTGACGGCCGCCGTGATCCAACAAGCCGCATGCCAGTTGCAGGCGCATGGTGCGCTGCTGGTGCCGGTGGCCGACGGCGGCTATGTGATGATCGGGCTGAAGTCGCCTTGCCCCACGCTGTTTGACCAGATGCCGTGGAGCACCGCCAGCGTCGCCGCCGAAACGCTGTTGCGCATGGCCGCGCTGGGCCTCTCGGTGTGGCGCGGCCCTTTGCTGCACGATATTGACGAGCCCGCTGACCTCGCACAACTGCCGGCAGGCTTTCTCGGGCCTTGATTTCAGCATTGCCCATGGCACATGGCCCCGAGACCGCATAACGCCTTCCCCCTCTGGAGGAAGGCCGGGATGGGGGCCGGCGGACGTGGGATAGGTCACAACGAATCGCCATCGGGGAGTCCTCGCCCCCGCCCTCTCCCAAAGGGCGAGGGAGCAAGACGGGACCGCATTCGGGAACCCGAGCCGCCACGCGTCAAGCCGCGCCAAAGCCCCCGCCGCCCGGCGTGTGGATCTCGAACACGTCACCCGGCTGCATCTCGGCCTGGCCGATGTGCGCCAGCGCTTCGATCCGGCCATCGGCGCGCACCACGGTGTTTTTGCCAACCTGTCCCGGCTCGCCGCCCGCCATGCCGAAAGCGCCATGTTTGCGGCCATTGGACAGGATGCTCGCTGTCATGGCTTCAAGGAACCTGACGCGCCGCACGCCGCCGTTGCCACCCATCCACTGGCCCGCCCCGCCCGAACCGTGACGAATCTCGTAGCTTTCCAGACGCACCGGAAAGCGGAACTCCAGTACCTCGGGGTCGGTCAGGCGCGAATTCGTCATGTGGGTTTGCACCACGGAGGTGCCGTCAAAGCCCTCGCCAGCCCCCGAACCGCCCGAAATGGTTTCGTAATACTGGTGCTGGTCATTGCCAAAGGTGAAGTTGTTCATCGTGGACTGGCTGGCAGCCATCACACCCAGTGCGCCAAACAGCGCGTTGGTGATGCAGCTGGATGTTTCCACATTGCCGGCCACCACCGACGCCGGCGGGTTCGGATTCAGCATCGAGCCCGCCGGAATGATGACCTTCAGCGGCTTCAGGCAACCCGCGTTGAGCGGAATGTCATCATCGACCAGCGTGCGGAACACATACAGCACGGCCGCCATGCAGACCGCCGTCGGCGCGTTGAAGTTGTTGGTCTGCTGCTCGGACGTGCCGGTGAAGTCGATCTCGGCACTGCGCCGGCGCGTGTCCACGCGGATCGCCACCTGGATCTGCGCGCCGTTGTCCAGTGGCAGCGTGAACTGCCCATCTTTCAGCCGCGTGATGACGCGGCGCACCGACTCTTCGGCGTTGTCCTGCACATGGTTCATGTACGCCAGCACCACATCGAGGCTGAAGTGCCCGACCATCTTGCGCAGCTCCTGCACGCCTTTTTCATTGGCCGCAATCTGCGCTTTCAGGTCGGCCATGTTCTGGGCCGGGTTACGTGACGGGTATTCGCCGCTTTCAAGCAGCGCCACCATCTCGGCTTCGCGCAGCACGCCGCGATCAACCAGCTTGACGTTGTTGATCTGCACGCCTTCTTCTTCGATGCGCGTGGAAAACGGCGGCATCGAGCCCGGCGTGATGCCGCCAATGTCGGCATGGTGGCCGCGACTGCCGACATAGAACAGGGGCCGGGGAAAGCCCTCACCCCTGCCCTCTCCCAAAGGGAGAGGGCGTAAGCCGGATTCACTCCCACTAGCACCGGGAGAGCGTTGAGGTGCAGGCTCGCCGCCTTCGCTCCCTCTCCCACTGGGAGAGGGTTGGGGTGAGGGCTCCCCGTACCCATCCAGATAAACCGGCGTGATCACCGTGATGTCAGGCAAATGCGTGCCGCCGTGGTAGGGATCGTTCAGCACATACACGTCGCCCGGCTGCATCTTGCCGGCGTTTTCACGAATCACGGTCTTGATGCTTTCACCCATCGAACCCAGGTGCACCGGCATGTGCGGCGCGTTGGCAATCAGGTTGCCTTCGGTGTCGAACAGCGCGCAGCTGAAGTCCAGCCGCTCCTTGATGTTGACCGAATACGCCGTGTTTTGCAGCTGCAGCCCCATCTGTTCGGCAATGTTCATGAACAGGTTGTTGAACACTTCGAGCAGCACCGGGTCCACCGTCGTACCGGCTGCGAATTTGATGACGCGCGGCACCCGCCGGTCCAGCACCAGGTGGTCCAGCGCTGTTAAATTCGCTTCCCAGCCAGGCTCGACCACGGTGGTGGCATTCTGCTCGGCAATGATGGCCGGGCCGGCAATGATGTCGCCCGGCCGCAGGTCTTCGCGCACCACCAGCGCAGCGTCGTGCCACTGGCCGCCCGAATACATGCGCACGGTTTCGCGGCGTGGCACTTCGCGCGCTTCGTGCAGCGCATGGCGCGGCTCGGCCGGTGCATCGCCCGCCACCACGGCTTCGACCGACACGGCTTCGACGACCAGGCCCTTGCCCTGCATCAGGAAGGCAAAGCGCTGGCGGTAAGCGGCTTCAAAACTGGCTTGGACCTGCGGCAAGCTGCCAAACGGCACGACCAGTGCGGCGTCGCTGCCTTCGTAACGCACATGCACGCGCTGGTGCGTGGTGATGGCGCCCGTGCTGAGCTGCTGGCGCTGCAGCTCGGCTTGCGCCGTGGCAACCAACGCATTGAGCGCGTCGGCAATCTCGGGCAGCGCGGCGGCTGTCAGCTTGAGTTCCACGGCCTGCTCGCGAATCACGTTCTGGTCGGCCAGCCCCATGCCGTAGGCGCTCAACACGCCAGCCAGCGGATGCACGAACACCTTGGTCATGCCCAGCGCATCGGCCACCAGGCAGGCGTGTTGCCCGCCTGCGCCGCCGAAACACTGCAGCGTGTAGCGCGTCACGTCGTAGCCGCGCGCGACCGAGATTTTCTTGATGGCGTTGGCCATCTGCTGCACGGCGATGCTGATGAAGCCTTCGGCCACTTCTTCGGCACTGCGGCCGGTCTGCGCGGCCAGCTCGTCGAACTTGCGTTGCACCGCCTCGGCACTCAGGGACTCATTGGCCTGCGGCCCAAACACCTTGGGAAAGTAGCGCGGCTGGACCTTGCCGACCATGACATTGGCGTCGGTCACGGCCAGCGGACCGCCGCGCCGGTAGCTGGCCGGTCCCGGGTTGGCGCCAGCGCTTTCGGGGCCGACGCGAAACCGTGCGCCATCAAACGCCAGCACCGAGCCGCCGCCGGCCGCCACGGTGTGGATGCTCATCATCGGCGCGCGCATGCGCACGCCGGCCACCTGGGTTTCAAACTCGCGCTCGAATTCGCCCGCGTAGTGCGACACGTCGGTCGAGGTACCGCCCATGTCAAAACCAATCACCTTTTCGATGCCCGCAATCGCCGCCGTGCGCGCCATGCCGACGATGCCGCCGGCCGGGCCGCTCAAAATCGCGTCCTTGCCCTGGAACGCATGCGCATCACTCAAGCCGCCCGAGGACTGCATGAAAAACAGTTTTACGCCCGGCATCTCGTCCGCCACCTGCTCGACATAACGGCGCAGGATGGGCGACAAATAGGCATCGACCACGGTGGTGTCACCCCGGCTGACAAACTTCATCATCGGGCTGCTTTCATGCGAGGTGCTGATCTGCGTGAAGCCAACCTCTCCGGCGACGCGTTTGGCGGCCTTTTCATGGTCGGTGAAGCGGTAGCCGTGCATGAACACAATCGCCACGCTGCGCAGCCCTTGCTGGTAGTGCGCCAGCAGCTCTGCTTTCAACAGCGCTTCATCCAGCGGCTGCAGCACCTCGCCCTGCGCGCTGACGCGCTCATGGGCTTCGACCACGGCGCTGTAGAGCAGCTCGGGCAGCACGATGTGGCGGTCAAACAGGCGCGGGCGGTTCTGGTAGGCGATGCGCAGCGCATCCCTGAAACCCCGGGTGGTGACCAGCAGCGTCGGCGCGCCTTTTCGCTCCAGCAGTGCATTGGTGGCCACGGTGGTGCCCATCTTCACGCACTCCACCACCTCTGCACTGACCGGCTCACCGGCTTTGAGACCCAGCAGGTGGCGAATGCCGGCGACGGCCGCGTCGCGGTACTGCTCGGGGTTGTCGCTCAGCAGCTTGTGCGTGACGAGCAGGCCATCGGGCCGCTTGCCGACCACGTCGGTGAAGGTGCCGCCCCGGTCGATCCAGAACTGCCAGCGCTTGGTGCCATTTTTTTCCATGAGGTGCCCAGAAGGTGAAGAGGATGAAAGGGTGAAGAGGTCAAAGGCTGGCGGCCGAGCGCGCGGCCTGGTCGTAGATGCCCGACAGCAGGCGCAGCAGGCGTGCCAGCTCGCCAATGTCGCGGTTCAGCCCGTCGTCGGCATTGAGCGCGTTGATCAGGCACGATTCGCGGATTTCGCGGTAGCGCATCACGTGGTCCAGCCCCATGTCGGTGCATGCGTAGGTCACGTCCTTGCCGCTTTTGCTGGACACCACCACGCCCAGGTTCTGCAGTTTCTTGAGCGAGTAGTTGATCAAATGCGTGTCTTCAACATTCATGATGAAGCAGATGTCGGCCAGACGCTTGTTGCGGGCGCGGTGCGTAACATGGTGCAGCACCAGCACATCGAGCGGCGTCAGGTCCGGCAGGCCCGCCGCACTCATGCAGTGCACCACCCAGCGGTGAAAGGCATTGCCCGCCACGATCAGGCCAAACTCGAACTCACTCATCTCGGCGCTGCGGGGCGACACCAGATGCGCCGACGAAACGATGGAAGCAGCAGGCGTGGCACGGGCCGCCGGGAGATCAATTTTTTTCATGGCGCGCAGCCTCCGGAGTGGCATCTTTGTTGCATGGGTAAATTGTAGGCAGTTAAATCACAATTCATCAACGATTTGTTGACATTCAGGGAAAACACCCAGCTGGCGTCCCCCAATGCCAATTACATTTGACAACCAACTTTGCCATTCACCCACTGGAGCTTTCATGAAACGTCGTCTGTTTGCACTGACCACCACCGCGGCCGCGCTGACCCTGGCCCTGGCCGGCGGCGCGGCTTTTGCCCAAACCAAATGGGACCTGCCGGCCGCCTACCCGGCGACCAACTTCCACAGCGAAAACCTGGTGCAGTTTGCCGCCGACGTCGACAAGGCCAGCGCCGGCAAGCTGAAAATCACGGTACATGCCAACGGCGCACTGTTCAAGGCACCCGAAATCAAGCGTGCCGTGCAGGGCGGACAGGCGCAGGCGGGCGAAATTCTGCTGGCCAACTTCCAGAACGAGTGGCCGCTGTTCGGCGTCGATGGCCTGCCCTTCCTGGCCGACAGCTATGACCAGTCGATGAGACTCTACAAGGCGCAAAAGCCTTTCCTGGAGAAAAAGCTGGCCGAGCAGGGCATGGCGCTTCTGTATTCGGTGCCATGGCCCACGCAGGGAATCTTTTCCAAGAAACCGCTCGATGCGGGCGCTGACCTGAAGGGCATGAAATGGCGCGCCTACAGCCCGTCCACCGCGCGCATCGCCGAGCTGGTGGGCGCCCAGCCGGTCACGGTGCAGGCTGCCGAGTTGTCGCAAGCCATGGCCACAGGCGTGATCGAGTCCTACATGTCCTCCGGCTCCACCGGCATGGACACCAAGACCTATGAAAGCCTCAAGTACTTTTATGACACCCAGGCCTGGTTGCCGAAAAATGCGGTCATCGTCAACAAGGCCGCTTTTGATGCGCTCGATGCACCGACGAAGCAAGCGGTGCTCAAGGCAGCGGCAGACGCCGAAGTGCGCGGGCTGGCCGCATCGAAAAAGACCAATGCCGACTCGCTGGAAAAGCTCAAGGCCAACGGCATGAACATTTTGCCGCCGTCGCCGCAGCTCAAGGCCGACATGAAAAAGGTTGGCGACGTGATGCTCAAGGAATGGCTGGAAAAAGCCGGCCCCGAGGGCAAGGCGCTGATCGACGCGTACAACAAGTCCTGAAGCACGACCGATGCGTAAAGCGCTCGATGCCCTGTACAACGGCGCCGCTGGACTGGCCGCGCTGTTCCTGGTTGGCCTGCTGGCGATGGTGGTGCTGTCCATCGTCAGCCGGCAGCTGCATTTTCATGTGCCGGGCACCGACGCTTATGCGGGCTACCTGATGGCGGCCAGCGGATTCCTGGCGCTGGCCCACACGCTCAAACGCGGCGAACACATCCGCGTGACGCTGATTTTGGGGGCGCTCACCGGGCCCTGGAAAAAAGGGCTGGAACTGTGGGCACTGGGCTTTGCCAGCGCGCTGACCGCCATGTTTGCGTATTACTGCTGCCGCCTGGCCTGGCAGTCGCACAGCTTTCATGACATTTCCACGTCGAGCGACGCCACCGCGCTGTGGATTCCGCAACTCGGCATGGCGGTCGGCGCGGTGATCCTGGCGATTGCCTTTGTCGATGAGCTGGTGCTTGAAATCACCGGCAAGCGCGTGCCTTACAGCAGCGCTGAAGCGCTGCGCAATGAATAAACCAATCCACCCTTACGCCTCAAGCGCCCTCTTATGAACGACCTTGCCATCACCGCCGCCCTGCTGGCGGCCCTGCTCTTGATTCTGGGCAGCGGCGTCTGGGTCGGCCTGAGCCTGACCGGCGTGGCCTGGATGGCGGTGACGCTGTTTTCCTCGCGCCCGGCTGGCGACGCCATGGCGGTCACGGTCTGGGGCTCGTCCTCCAGCTGGACATTGACCGCCCTGCCCCTCTTTATCTGGATGGGCGAAATCTTGTTTCGCACCCGGCTGAGCCAGGACATGTTCAAGGGCCTGGCGCCCTGGGTGCAGGGCCTGCCGGGGCGGCTGCTGCACACCAACGTGATCGGCTGCACCATCTTTGCTGCTGTGTCGGGGTCAAGCGCTGCCACCTGCGCCACCATCGGCAAGATGACGCTGCCGGAACTGACGCGGCGCGGCTATCCCGAGCACATGGTCGTCGGCACGCTGGCCGGCGCCAGCACGCTGGGCCTGTTGATCCCGCCGTCGATCATCATGATCGTTTATGGCGTCGCCGCCGAGGTGTCGATCTCCAAGCTGTTCATCGCCGGCGTGTTTCCGGGGCTGCTGCTGGCCGCGCTGTTCTCGGGCTACATCATTTTCTGGGCACTGCGCCATCCCGAGCAGGTGCCGGCCGCCGACAGCAAGACCAGCTTCATGCAAAAAATCGCCAGTTCGCGCAGCCTGATTCCGGTGGTGCTCCTGATTGCCGCCGTGCTGGGCTCAATCTATTCCGGCGTGGCCACCGCCACCGAGGCGGCCGCTGTCGGCGTGGTGGGCTCGCTGGTGCTGTCCACGCTACAGGGTTCGATGAACTGGGCGACGTTTCGCGATGCGCTCATGGGCGCCACCCGGCTGTACTGCATGATCGCCCTGATCCTGGCCGGTGCGGCCTTCCTGACACTGGCGATGGGCTATGTCGGCCTGCCGCGCCACCTAGCCGAATGGATTGGCACGCTGGGCCTGAGCCGGGCGCAGCTGATCGTGGCTTTGGCGGTGTTTTTCATCATCCTGGGTTGCTTTCTGGACGGCATCTCGATGGTCGTGCTGACCATGGGCGTGCTCATGCCGACAGTGCAGGCGGCCGGCATCGACCCGATCTGGTTCGGCATTTTCGTGGTGCTGGTGGTCGAGATGGCGCAGATCACGCCGCCGGTCGGCTTCAACCTGTTCGTGCTGCAGGGCATGACCGGACGCCAGCTGACCTGGATTGCCAAGGTCACCATGCCGATGTTTTTCCTGATGTGCGCGGCGGTGGCGCTGATCTATGTCTTCCCGGGCATCGTCACCTGGCTGCCGCAAAAGATGGCCAACTGACGCCATGGCAGCGGTACTGGCGATTTGCATCGGCGCCTCGGTGGGCGCGCTGTCCCGCTGGGGCCTGGCGCTGTGGCTGTCGCCCGGCGGCCTGATTCCCTGGGGCACGCTGGCCGCCAACCTGCTGGGCGGCTACCTGATCGGCATCGCCATTGCGGTGTTCCAGGCCCTGCCGCAGATCGACCCGGTCTGGCGGCTGCTGCTGGTGACCGGCTTTCTGGGCGGGCTGACGACGTTCTCGACCTTTTCGGCGGAGGTCGTGACCTACCTGCTCGAAGCCCGTTACGGCGTGGCCGCAGGCGTCGCCTTGGTGCATGTGACAGGTTCGCTCCTGATGACCGTGGCGGGCATCAAGTCTGCTGCGTTTTTCATAGCTGTCCGCGCAGGGTAGGCGGGCGCAAAATCACTATTTCCCTTAAATTTCAGGGGTTTAACCGCAGCACCGGCGACGGACAGCCCCCAGAAATCAGCTGTCACCCAGCCCGATCGGCGCCGGCGCCCGCATCACGATGCGCGTGAACAGCCGGTCGTAGGCCGGGTCGGGCGGGTACTTGCCGGTCAGCGGATCGCAGTTCTTTTCGAACGCCGCATCGAGTTCTTTCCATTCGGCATCGGTCAGCACCTTTTGGGCTTCGGGCAGGATCACGGTTTCTTCCAGCCGCATATGTTCCAGGTAGAAGGCCGTGTATTGCTGGCACTGGGCCGTGAACGCGGGCCGGCGCGGCTCGCCCAGCAGTTCCCAGGCGAGCAGCAAATGCTGGAGCTCGCGAACGGCCTTTTCGCCGTTCATGTGGTCGCTTTCCAGCTGCTGTACCGCGGCCATGACCGTCGGCGACGCCCTGACCACGCGCGGGAACAGCAGGTTTGACTCCTTCGGATGGTGCAGTCGCTCGGGAAATTCGTCGATATAGAACAGCATGGCGCGCAGCACGTCAAAAAACTGTTCCGGGTTGTCTCCGGGACCGCGCTCGACCATCATGGTCATGGACCGGAGCATGGCGACCAGCGACGAATGTTCATCGCGGATGATTTGCAGGCTGGTGTGTTTGATGGCAGTCTCCTGGAATTTTCGTGACCTGCGCACAGCATGCCCTGCGCGCGGTCCGCAGGCCATGACACAGGTCAAGTTTTCATCAACTTCAAGGCCTGCGCATACACGGAGCCACAGGCGTCAACGCCAGCGCAAGGGCCCGCATCTCCCTTGAAATCAGGCCTTCCTGCGCGCGCTCAATGCTTGTGGGCGCCGTGGTCAGCCGCTTTTCCTGTCGTGTTGCCTGCCGGGGCCGCCGTGCTGACAGGCACGCTGACTTCCAGGCGGGTTTCCACGCCCTGGGCATCCTGAAGGCGCAGCGTCAGCGGCACCGTGCTGCCCTTGGGCAAGCCCTGCTTCAGGTCCATGAGCATGACGTGGTAGCCGCCCGGCTTGAGGTGCACCGTTTGACCCGCCGGCAGTTCCAGCACGGGCACGGCGCGCATTCTCATGATGTCGCCGTCCATCTTCATGTCATGCACTTCCACCACGCCGGCCACTGGCGATGAAACGCCGACCAGTCTGGCGCCGTCCTTGGCGGTAATGCTCATGAACGCACCCGTGCCTTTCTGGCTGGGCACGGTGGCGCGTACCCAGGCGTCCTTGACTTCGACGGTTTGGGCATGCAGGGTGCTGCAGGCGAACAGCAGGGAAGCGGTGAATAGTTTCAGTTTCATGGGAGTCTCTTAAGGTGAGGTTGAAAAATCCAGTACGGAATTATTTCCGTCTGAACAGGGATCAGTGTTGATGCGCACCAGGGGCATGCGCCGGGGCGGAATCTGCAGCAGCGGCAGCAGTTTCAGGGCCAGTGACTTCCAGCAAGAGCGCCGGAAACTTCAATCCTTTTGAAGACGCGCCTGCTGCCGGAACATCGCTCCAGTCAAGGCTGCCGCTTTCGCAGGTTTGCAGCACCTTGAACCACAGCGGTCCGGCGGTTTCGGGAAGTTTTCCGCGCAGCATGAAGTCGCCGGAAAAGGCATCCTGCAGCGCCGCTTCCTTGCTGGCCGCCGTCCAGCTCACCACGCTCACGTCTTCGGTGACCGGCTTGCCGTGGCTGTCGTAGGGTTTTGCCAGTTTTTCCTGCTTCACAACCAGCGTCCAGCCGGCTTTCGGATAGGGCTTGGCGCCCTGGAAACCGGCGGGAATCCGCACCGTGATGCCGGTGGTGGCCGAGCCCTGGCAACCGTGGCCGACCTGGAAAACCGCTTTGTAGCTGCTGCCAGCCGGGGCCGTTTTCGTTTCCAGAAGAATATGAGAAAAAGCGGGTACGGCCAGCATAAAGATCGCGCTGGCAGCTATTAATTTTGTAGCAAATAAAAATTTCATGATCAGCTTTCTTGATAGATCGGAGCTTTGGGTAGCAGGATCGTTCACAGCACGAACTTCAGTTCGGCCGGGTCAGTGCGCGGGGACAGGGGCTTACTGATCTGCCCATGCAAAACGCACGTCGATGCCAAAGTGTTTGCCGTTGCCTATGTGGGTAAATCCGTTGCCGTTGCTGATGTCCGGACTGAAAAACCGAGCTGCGCTTTAACGCACGCTAAATGTGGAGCCAGACTTGTACGGGTGACAGGTATTTGCCCAGCGTGGTGCGAGCAGTTCTGAGCTGAATTTGGTCAGGCTTGAGCGCCTCGGCAGAGGCTGATCAGTTCAAAGTGCGGGAGGCCCGCGGCTGAATGGCAGCCCGGGTATGGCGGCGGCCAAATCTGCCGGAAAATCAACTTCGGCCACTTGCAGGCCGGGAAAGCTGGGAATGACAAGCACCGCCAGCGGCGGCGATGCCCAGCCCAGCGAAGTGCACAAATTGCAATGCGCGCCAGACTGCGGCGCATCACCCGAGCCGGCATCTGAAGGGCTGGCCAGGTCGCTGTTGACGCTGCAAATGCCGCTCAACTGGCCGCTGCGCACATCCTGGGCCAGCATCGATACCGGCGCCCACAAGGCCGACAGCACGCCGAGAAAACCCAGCCAGGCTGCCAGGCGTGCCCACACGGGACGTGTCGGGCGGGAATGGGGGTGGTAAGGCACGGCAGGATTATAAGAACAAGTGAAATGAACAGCGCGCCGAAACCTGCCGGCGCCTAACCCGCAACAGCCACCACCACCGCGGATTCATCAATGAAAGCTAGTGCCGGCCGGCCCGCTTTCAGGCCGCTGTCTGCGTCGCAAAAACCCACCAGCTGCAGGCCGCCGGCAAGTTCCAGCGCCACTTCACCACCGCCGGCTGCACGCGAAACGCGTGTCGCGCGGCCGTGCAGCCAGTTGCCTGCTTCAGCCGGCATGTCGCCTGCAGACACCTTGACGGCGGTGGCCTTGCACAAGGCCAGCACTGGCTGGCCAGGGCACAAGGCCAGCAGTTGCGCGCTTTCCCGGGTGATGCGGGACGACAGCAGCATTCCACCGGCCAGCCTCAGTTGCACGCGCACCGCCTGCCCCTGCGCATGCAGGCTCAAGAGGGTGCAAGGCAGCTGGTTGCGCAGGCTGGTGCGCAACCCGAGCGCGGCCAGCGCGGAAGACTTGGGCAAGTGGCCAGCTTCACTCGCCAGCCGCGCCAGCACCTGGGCGCGCGCCTGCGCCAGTTCGTCCGCAGCGCGCAGCAGTTCCCGGCCCGCATCACTCAAGCGGGCACCGCCGCCGCCTGCGCCGCCCACCACGCGCTCGACCAGCGCCACGCCGGCCAGGTTGCTCAGCGTGTCAATTGCCTGCCAGCCAGCCTTGTAACTGACACCGGCGGCGCGTGCCGCTTGTGAAATCGAACCGGTCTCGCCAATGCGGCGAAGAATGTCAATCCGCTTGTCAGCGGCTTCATGGCCGAGCGCGCCCGCCAGCTGGAGTTGGGATTTCTTCATGCTTGCATTGTCCGTCTGCCAGATGGCGGACGGCTATACTTTCGCTATTCCATTTTTGAATAGCGGCTTCAACCATGATGAAATTTTTCCGCCTCCTCTTCGCCGTTGGCGCCCTGGCGCTGGGTGTTTCACATGCAGCCGAAGTCACGGTTGCCGTCGCCGCCAACTTCACCGCGCCGATGCAGAAAATTGCCGAAGCCCTTGAGCGCGATACCGGGCACAAGGCTGTTTTGGCCTTTGGCGCTACCGGCAAGTTCTATGCGCAGATCAAGAACGGAGCGCCTTTCCACGTCCTGATGTCTGCAGACAATGTAACTTCTGGCAGGCTGGAGAAGGAAGGATTTGCCGTACCGGGCACTCGTTTCATCTACGCCTCTGGCCGCCTGGTGCTGTGGAGCGCGCAGCCAGGCCTGGTCGACGACAAGGGCGAAGTGTTGCGCAGCAGCAAGGCCGGTCATATCGCCCTGGCCGATCCGAAACTCGCCCCCTACGGCACGGCAGCCATCGAGACGCTGACCCGACTGGGTTTGCTGCAGCGCCTGCAGCCGCGCTTTGTGCAGGGTGAAAACATCGCCCAGGCCTACCAGTTCGCGGCCACCGGCAATGCACCGCTGGGCTTCGTCGCGCTGTCGCAGGTCATGGTTGGGGGCCGTATCAGCAAAGGGTCGGCATGGGTGGTGCCGGCCAGCCTGCATGCGCCGATTCTTCAGGATGCCGTCCTGCTTGCCCCGGGCAAGGACAATCCCGCAGCGCTGGCGCTGATGGGTTATTTGCGCGGCGAAAAAGCCCGTGCCATCATCCGTTCCTACGGCTACGAAATCTGACCGGCACGCACCGTGCCTTTCACTGCACAAGACCTTGCCGCCGTCTGGCTCACCTTCAAGCTGGCAAGCCTGACCACCGTAGTGCTGCTGCTGCTGGCAACACCACTGGCATGGTGGCTGGCGCGCACCCCCTCGCGCTGGCGCGCGCCGGTGGGCGCCGTGGTGGCGCTGCCGCTGGTGTTGCCGCCCACGGTGCTGGGCTTTTACCTGCTGGTTTCGCTGGGCCCGAACGGATGGGGCGGACAGCTGACACAGGCCCTGGGGCTGGGTTTGCTCCCTTTCAGCTTTGGCGGGCTGTTGCTCGGCTCGGTGATTTATTCGCTGCCTTTCGCGGTGCAGCCGCTGCAACATGCGTTTGAAGCCATTGGCAGCCGCCCGATGGAAGTCGCCGCCACACTGCGGGCGCGGCCGCTGGATGCTTTTTTCAGCGTGGCGCTGCCGCTGGCGCGGCCAGGCTTCGTCACCGCCGCCATCCTGAGCTTCGCCCACACGGTCGGCGAGTTTGGCGTGGTGCTGATGATTGGCGGCAACATTCCCGGCCAGACCCGGGTGGTGTCCACCCAGATTTACGGCCATGTCGAAGCCATGGAATACGCGCAGGCGCATTGGCTGGCCGGTGGCATGGTGCTGTTTTCCTTCACCGTGCTGCTGGGCCTGGCGTTGCTGAACCGGCGCAATGGGCGCGTGCTGGCATGACAGACATGCGCAACAACCGGATTCGCCTGTCACTGCAGCGGCCCGCCTTCACGCTCGACGCAGACCTGGTGTTACCGCCACGCGGCATTGCCGTGCTATTCGGACCCTCAGGCTCGGGCAAGACCACGTTGCTGCGCTGTGTCGCCGGGCTGGAACGTGCTGATGGCGCACTGATCGAGATTGCCGGCCAGGTCTGGCAGGACGACAGCCGCCGCATTTTTCTGCCCACCTGGCAACGCCCACTCGGCTATGTATTCCAGGAAGCCAGCCTGTTTGACCATCTTGATGTACGCGGCAACCTGAGCTACGGCCTGCGCCGGGTCAAGTCAGGCGAAACGGCCATGGCGTTGGAAGCCGCCATCAAGCTGCTGGGTATTGGCGAGCTGCTGGAGCGCCGCACCCACCAGCTCTCGGGCGGCGAACGCCAGCGCGTGGCGATTGCCCGCGCACTGGCGACCCGGCCACGGCTGCTGCTGCTGGACGAACCGCTGGCAGCGCTCGACCATGCGCGGCGCCAGGACATCCTGCCCTGGCTGGAGCGGCTGCGCGACGAGTTGCACATTCCGATGCTTTACGTCACGCATTCAGCCGACGAGGTGGCGCGGCTGGCCGACACACTGGTCGTGCTGGACCAGGGACGTGTCGTGTCCGCTGGCGCCGTGGCCGAAGTCTTGGGGCGCGTCGACCTGCCGGTGGTGCTGGGCGAAGATGCGGGTGCGCTGCTGGAAGGTGCCGTGGTGGAACGCGATGCGCGCTGGCACCTGATGCGGATGACTTTTAACGGCGGCAGCCTGTGGCTGAGCGACAGCGGCGTGGCGACGGGCGCCCGTGCGCGGGTGCGCGTACTGGCGCGCGATGTGAGCCTGTCCATGCAGGCGCCGAACGCCACCAGTATTCAAAACCTGCTGCTGTGCGTGGTCAGGGCCATCGTGCCAGACGCACATCCTTCGCAGGCGCTGGTACAGCTGACGTGCGGGGAATCCGTGCTGCTGGCGCGCATCACCGCGCGGGCCGCCGATGCGCTTGGCCTGGAGCCCGGCAAGCCGGTCTGGGCCCAGGTGAAGTCAGCCGCATTGGTCAGCTAGGCCCGACACCCCGCCATGCGGCAGTTGGCGCAACCTCACTTGCCCGCGTTCGGAAAGAACAGCTGCTCGCCGCCGACTTTGTAACTGGCAATCACCCCCTGGCCGGCTGGCGAAACCACCCAGTCAACAAATTTCTGCGCTTCCAGCACCTTGGTCCGCGGATGCCGGACCGGGTTGACCACCATCACGCCGTACTGGTTGAAAAGGCGCTGGTCACCCTCGACCAGCACGGCCAGATCGGCGCGGTTCCTGAATGACAGCCAGGTGCCCCGGTCGGCCAGGACATAGGCACCCAGGCTGGAGGCCATGTTCAGCGCCGCTCCCATGCCGCAGCCGCAGGCCTTGTAGCCGGCAAAGGCAGGGGCCTCAAGACCAGCCGATTTCCAGTAACGAAGCTCGGCCGCATGGGTGCCGCTCTTGTCGCCGCGCGAGATGAAGCCGGCATTGACAGCATTGATTTTTTTAAGCGCTTCCGTGATGTCCTTGCCCTTGACATGGGCCGGGTCAGCGGCCGGGCCGATCAGCACGAAGTCGTTGTACATGAGCGGGTAGCGCTTGAGGACAAAGCCTTCGGCCACCACTTTTTCTTCGGCCACCTGGTCGTGCACGAACAGCACATCGGCATCGCCCCGGCGGCCCATGTCGAGGGCCTGGCCGGTGCCGACCGCCACCACTTTCACGTCGATGCCCGTGGCCCTTTTGAATTCAGGCAGCAGATGGCCAAACAGCCCCGACTGCTCGGTGGAGGTGGTGGACGCCATCACGATACTGGGCGTCTGCGCTATCGAAACAGTAGCTATCAAGGCAAGCGGGACAAGCGCAAGAAACCTGAAAGGCTTGAAAAACATGCCAAAACCGTTCATCCGAGTTCGCCTTTCAAAAAATTCGCGGCTGCTGGCGGCAAAGGCCCGCCGAAAAAGGCTGCCGTCGGCAAATCAGCCATCAGCCGGCCCTGTTCCAGGTACAGCACGCGCCGGGCCAGGCGCTTGACCTGGCCCAGGTTGTGGCTGCTGAAAATCAGCGTCATGCCGTCGTCGGCAAAATCGGCCATCAGCCGCTCGACCTCGCGCTTGGCCGCCGGGTCCAGGCTGGACGTGGGTTCGTCGAGCAGCAAGACCTGGGCTTTCAGCGCCCAGGCCCGCGCCAGCGCCACCCGCTGCTGCTGGCCACCCGACAGGGCTTTGGCATGGCGCCCGGCCAGGTCTGCCAGACCGACCCGATCCAGCGCCTGCAGCGCCTGCGCCTTCGCGGGTTTCCAGGCCACGCCCTTGAGCCACAAGCCCAGGGCCACGTTGTGCAGCACGCTGGCGCGCAGCATGTAAGGACGCTGGAACAGCATCGCCTGGCGCACCCGCGCGTCGTGTTGCAAGTGGCCCGACACTGGTTTGACCAGCCCGTGCAGCGTTCGGAGCAAGGTGCTTTTCCCACTGCCGTTGGACCCCACCAGCGCCAGCCGTTCGCCTGCATGGATGCGCAATGTGCAGCCGCGCAACGCCTGCACATGGCCGAACTGGACGTTGACGGCCTGCAGGTCAAACAGCGTCGTCATGACGACGCGCCCTGCGCGACAGGAGTTGCGACCAGGCCGGCGTCGAGATCGGGCAAGGGATCATCGACCCGCTCGCGCCAGCGCCGGACCAGCGCGATCAGCAGGTTGAGCAGCAGCACCACACCAAGCAGCACCATGCCCAGCGCCAGCGCCAGCGGCAGGTCGCCCTTGCTGGTTTCCAGCGCAATCGATGTCGTCATGACGCGCGTGAAGCCTTCGATGTTGCCGCCCACCACCATCACAGCGCCGACCTCGGAAATGGCACGGCCAAAAGCGGCCATCAGCACCGTCAGCAGGGCGTAGCGCTCGTCCCACAGAAGGATCAGGCTGCGTACCAAGCCGCCGGCATCCAGCGACTGGAATTGCTCCCCGTGGCTGCGGTCGGCGTCGTCGATGGTCTGGCGCACCAAGGCCGTCACCACAGGCAGCACCAGGATGGTTTGCGCCAGCACCATGGCCTTGAAGGAAAACAGCCAGCCTAGGAAACCCAGGGGCCCGCTGCGCGACAGCAGCAGGTACACCACCAGCCCGACCACCACCGACGGCAACGCCAGCGCGGTGTTGAGCACAGCCAGCACCACAGCCCGGCCGCGAAAGCGCGCCACGCCCAGCCAGGCACCCAGCAGCAGCCCGGCGCTGCAGGCGATCAGGCAAGCCAGCGCGCTGACCGCCAGCGACCTGCCCACGATGCCGGCAAATAGCGGGTCGAGCGAAGTGATGAGCGAAAAGGCGGTGAGGGCGCTGTCGGAAAAGGTGTTCATGGCTCAGGTGGTGGCGCGACTGTAGCGCAGCTTCCCCCTCTTCTCGGCCCCTAGGTACTTGTCGTTAGGAAGCAGTTTGCATAGGAAAACCGGGCCACGACATGCCACGACATGCCGTGAGATGCCGTGAGATGCCGGGGACCGCATCGATAATCCGTGCACACGCCATGCACAAAGTCGAACTCTCCTACCTCTTGAGCCCCCGGCGCGGCAAAGACGCCCTGATCCGCAACCCGATGATGGACATCCTGCATGCCGTCAGCGAGCAGGGCTCGATCTCAAAGGCTGCCAAGGCGCTCGAACTGTCCTACCGCCATGTATGGGGGGCGCTCAAGGACTGGGAACAAACACTGGGCCGCAGCCTCATCGTCTGGGACAAGGGCCAGCGTGCGCGGCTAACCGACTTCGGTGAAAAACTGCTCTGGGCCGAACGCCAGGCGCAGGCCCGGCTGGCGCCACAGATCGAAGCCTTGACCCGCGACATCGAACGCGCTTTTTCAACCGCTTTTGACGACAACGCCCATGTGCTGACACTGTTTGCCAGCCACGATGCGGCGCTGTCGGCGCTGCGCGACCAGACCAGCGCGCACGGACTGCATCTTGACATCCGTTTCATGGGCAGCGTCGACGCGATGGCGGCCCTGAACACCGGGCGCTGCATGATGGCCGGTTTTCATGTGCGCGCCCAGCCTCAGCGTAATTCGGCGGCGGCGCACACCTACCGCAGCCTGCTCAAGCCTGGCCTGCACAAGCTGATCGGCTTTGCGCACCGCCACCAGGGCCTGATGGTTGCCAGAAACAATCCGCTACAAATTGAAGGCCTGGCTGATATGGCGCATCCCGGCATGCGCTATGTCAACCGTCCCGAGGGCACGGGAACACGGGTGCTGCTCGACGACTTGCTGACCGAAGCCGGCATGGTGCCGTCCGACATTCAGGGCTATGACAACCAAGAGCCCTCGCACACTGCCGTGGCGCAAGCCATTGCGAGCGGCGCCGCCGATGCCGGCCTGGGCATTGAGGCGGCGGCCCGCGAAAAAGGCCTGGGTTTCGTGCCGCTGGTGCAAGAGCGCTACCACCTGGTCTGCCTGAAGTCCGAACTGCCCACGTTACCGGTTCAGGCGCTGCTCAGGGAACTGCAGAGTGATGAATGGCAAGTCACGCTGGACAGGCTCCCCGGCTACAGTGGCGAGCGGGCCGAGAGCGGCAAGGTGCTGTCCTTGCGTGCCGCCCTGCCGTGGTGGAGCTACCGCAAAGAGAAAGCTGCCTGAGGGTGGCCGGATTCGGCTTCGCTGATCCGAATTACTAAGGAAACAAGCTCCTGCGCAATAGGAACCGGCATGAGCAGCTACTATTTTCATAGTATGCAGAATCTGAATTGCAGAAGCTATGACTTAAATTGAGCCGGGTGCCCCTCTTTGTGTTGCCGCAGAAGTTTCGAAGGTGGCGAAACTGGAGCTTCCAGAAACAGCGTAGATCGCCGTAGAGACAGGTTCATCCGTTAACTTTTAGATTTGCCTAAACGGCTTGGCAACCCGATAACTGTTTGGAAATAAAAGGAGGTGCAGAATTTTTGTCGAGCGGCTGTGGCGCAGCGTCAAGCACGAGGACGTGTACCTCAATGGCTACAGCTCGATGGGCGAGGTGCTGATCGGATTGACGAAATACTTTGCTTTTTACAACGGCGAACGTCCACATCAAGCGCTGCGCAATCTGACACCCGATGTGGTGCACCAGCGTGCTCAGGGCGGTGGCGCCATGATCGTGGACAACTATGGCGCCGCACAAGGACTCCCAATTGCGCTGCGCTCTACAGGGACTGCGTTCGATGAAGTCCGATTAGAGAAGACAGAAATATCGAAGGCAAAAAACCGGGGCAGCGCCGTCCAGCTGTTTGTTCAATCGGGTGCAACTTAAACTGAGTTCAAATTTGTCTTCACTCAGGGTCCACTTTATATAGCGCAATACGGCCGTGCACAGACAGCTACTATTTTTATAGCGCGCAGGATCTGAAACCGCAAAAGATATCGTCCCGTTCTGGCAGATAAAAGTTGCGGTATTTCGGATGCTTCATCCGCGCACGGGTCGCAAATGACCCGCCGCGCAACACCTTGTGCGTGCCAAACCAGGGCTGTGAATAGGTTTGATACGGATCGGGCGCAAAACCCGGATAAGGCCGGAACGTCGTGCCCATCCACTCCCAGACATCGCCCCACCGGAAACCCCGGCGCGCCGCCGTGTGTGCAGCCACTTCCCACTCCACCTCTGCCGGCAAACGGCGTCCGGCCCAGCAACACCAGGCGTCGGCCTCCCACCAACTCATGTGCATGGCGGGCTGATTGGCCTGCATGCGCATGGGCTGGCCAAAGCGCGTCTGGATGACGGCGCCGCTGCCGGTGCCGATCTGCTCGACGTAGCGCGGGCCTCTGCGGCCCTCACCCGCTGCCTGCAACTGCAGCCACTGCCAGCCGTCCGGATGCCACAGTTCCTGCCGGTCGTAGCCGCCATCGCCGACAAACTCGACGTATTGCGCCCAGGTCACGGGCTGGGCGTCGATTTCAAACTCGGGCACCTTGATGGCATGTGCCTGTTTTTCATTGTCAAACGCAAACCCCGATCCTGCGATTGATGGGCTGCCCATTTGCCAAGCCGCAGCCGGAATCAGCATCGGCTCGCGCAGCGCCATCGGTGGCGGCGTAAAAGCCGACAGCAAAGGCTTGTCCAGCGACAAGCCAATGGTCTGCGCCATGGTGGTCAGCGCTTCGCCGTGCATGTCTTCATGAAACAGGCACAGCCGGTAAAAGTACAAGGCGTCATCGTCGCTGCCGGCTTTTTCAAGCAGCTCCAGCGTGCTTTCCAGCGTGTTCAGCAAATACGCGCGGCAATTGTCCATGTCCGGCACATCAAGCGTCCAGCGCGTGTCATGCTTCACTTGGTCCGAGTCCCACCAGCGGTCTGCGTTCGGCTCTATCGAGGCCAACTGGGCCTGCGCGGGCGCGCAGCGCGTGCCCAGCGCACGCTGCAGGTTGCGGCCAATCCAGCGTTCCTGGAACCAGGCTATATGGCCCAGTTCCCACAGAGGTGGATTGAGCGTTGCAAGCAGGGGCACCGCAAAATGTGCGTTTTCCAGCGCATTCTGGTACTGCCCAAAAAGGTGCAGCGTATGATTGCGCGCGTCCATCAGCGCGAGCGACAGGAGTTCCTTGTCCCCCTTGCGCATGAGAGGCGAATCGATCAACTCGGGTGATGCAATAGGTATGGAATCTGAAGCCAAATCAGGGGTCCTCATAAGCCCGGCAACGGCCGAATCAAACAACGGCAACTGGCACACGGCGCACCGCTGGGCACATTTCTTGTCGGGTCATTGTGACATTACGCTGTTGACCCAATGGCCATCGCCATCGCTGCAGGGCGCACCGCAAGCGATGCTGGCACTGCACGCCCGACGTTCGGCGGCCTCGATCCGGGCCTGGGCCGAGGCCTTCCCCGACAAACCGCTGATTGTGGTGCTGACTGGCACCGACCTTTACCGCGACATCCACACCGATGCCGGTGCACAACAGTCGCTGGCACTGGCCACGCACCTGGTGGTGCTGCAAGATGCCGGACTGACAGCCCTGCCCGACATATGGCGCGGCAAGGCGCGGGTGATTTACCAGTCGGCCCTGGCCCTGGTGCCTGCCCGCAAACCAAGCCGCCGTTTTGGCGTGCTGATGGTCGGCCACCTGCGCGAAGAAAAAGACCCGCTGGCTTTCATGCGGGCTGCCGCCCACGACTTTGCAGCCGGCATTCATTTTGACCAGATCGGCCTGGCACTGGAGCCGTGTTTCGCTGAGGCGGCCCGCACCACGGAACAATGCACAGCGCGCTACCGCTGGCTTGGGGGCTTGAGCCGTGCGGCAACGCGCCAGCGTATCAAGAGGGCGCACGTCTTGGTGAACTGCTCGCTCATGGAGGGCGGCGCCCACGTCATCCTGGAGGCGGTGCAATCGGCCACGCCGGTGCTGGCCTCACGCATCAGCGGCAACATAGGCATGCTGGGTGAAAAGTATGCGGGCTACTTTTCGCCCGGCGATGATGCGCAGCTGGCTGCGCTGGTGCGGCGCTGCGCGGCTGAGCCGGATTTTCTGGCGCTGCTGCAAAGTCAATGCAGCGAGCGTGCCCATCTATTTTCCCCCCAGGAAGAAAAACGCCTTGTCATAAACCTGCTGGTTTCTGCGCTCGAGGGCCCTGTCAGCCTGCGCGACCGGCCTGCCCTGTCTTTGCCGCTTTTGTAAGCTTGCTGATGACGACTTCCGACACCCTGAAAACCTGCGCCGTTTCCGAATGGCGTGCTGAGCCAATTTCTGAAAAACTCCAGCAATCAGGCCGGCCTGAACCTGCCGCCCGAATTGCTGGCGAGCATTGAAACCGCCGATGATGCGGCGGTGTACCCGCTCAGCGACGAGCAGGCCTTGATTGCCACTGCCGAAATTTTCATGCCTATCGTCGGTCACCCGGATGACTCTGGCCGCATTGCCGCCACCAATGCCATCAGTGACGTGTGCAGCATGGGTGACACATCCATCAAGGCGTTGGTGTCGCGTCATGCGAAAAGTGTCGGGCGATCGCATCGCCATCGGCGTGCAGTGTAAGGCGCAGCCCGCAGTCAAGGCTGAGAACTTGACAAGGAATCCAATGCCGCGATGTCTGCATTCCGATTGCCGGCGGCCACTCGATTAATTCGGTCGAGCCGATTTAAGACTGGTGGAGCTGATCCAGCCTTCGCTGGTTAATAAAAAATCTCTGGAATCAAGATGGGCGACGTGCTGATTCTGGGCAAGTCGCCGGGTTTCGGCCTGCTGTCTGCAGCGCTTGAAAAAGAGGCCCTGAGCCCTATAGACCATGCGCAAGTGATTGCGGTCGCCATACCGCTGAACAAGCCGGGGAATGCGTTGCCAAAAATGGACGCCGTTCATGCCTTGACCGATGTGATCGGTTATGTCGTGCTCGGCCACAGACCGGAGCTGTAACTGGCGCGCAGCGCGAACTTCAAGATGCAACGCCAGCTTGACCAGATTGCGCTGTGCCCTGTATACCAAACTTGGTGAGCAAGGCATGGTGACTGGCGCTTCACGCCGCATCTGTGAGAATCGCGCAGGGGTTTTCCTGCCCGCCGCCAACAGCCCGGCGCAACAGGCCCTGCTGAGCGACCCGCAAACCCGCGAGGGCTTGCTGGGACCTGCATGCCCCAAGCAGCCGACGCGGTGCTGACATGCTTTCAACGCCACGGCTTTGAGGCCACGCGACGGATTGGCACGATGGCCGAGGACATCGAAGTCGTCTGACTCCAGCGCCTTGAACCCGACCAATGGAACATTGGCCGGCACGCAACAGGCCCGCTAAATTTCAGCGGGCCTGCGCGATAAAACTGGCGTCAAGGAATAAATCTCTTCGCCAGTGCCAAAACAGTTCTTTAGAATCCCCCCGTTACACAAAACTGCATAGGCCAGACTCATCCTGACTGGCCAGATCGTTTGATGTGATGTCGTTCTTTAACCCGGAGACAAAAATTGCGCGCCTTACTCAAACTCTCGCAGGTCGTGGATGGTCTGAACACCGTGGTCGGAAAAATCACGATGTGGCTGATCCTGGCGACCACGCTCATCAGCGCAGGCAATGCCATCGTTCGAAAAATCTTCGACTCCAGTTCGAACTCGCTGCTTGAAATCCAGTGGTACCTGTTCGCCGGGGTTTTTCTGTTGGGCGCCGGCTATGGTTTCCTGAAAAATTCTCATGTGCGAATCGATTTTCTTTCATCGCACCTTAGTGACCGAACGCGCAACTGGATCGACGTTTTCGGCATCCTGGCAGTGCTGTTCCCGTTTTGCATGATTATCATCAAGCTCAGCTGGCCGCTGTTCACGCAGGCGCTGCAGTCGGGTGAAATGTCGCAAAACGCCGGTGGCCTGATCCGCTGGCCGGTGTACGGCCTGGTACCGCTGGGCTTTGGCCTGCTCATGCTGCAAGGCCTGTCTGAACTGATCAAGCGCCTGGCTTTTTTGACGGGCAATGGGCCGGACGTCATGTCCGGTGAGGACGCCAAGTCCGACGAACAAAAACACATCGAAGAGCTGGAGGCCGTTGCCGCCCGCAAACTGGCTGGAGAATCCTGAAATGCAGACCACCTTCCTGGCACAACAGTTTGTGCCACTGATGTTCGGGGGACTTTTCCTGGTCCTGCTGACCGGCTTTCCGGTGGCTTTTGCGCTGGCCGCCGCCGGACTGGGGTTTGGCTTTGTCGGCATTGAAGCGGGCATTTTTCCGGCTTCGCTGTTCCAGGCGCTGCCGCTGCGCATCTTCGGCATCATGCAGAACGACACGCTGTTGGCGATTCCGTTTTTCACCTTCATGGGCATCATCCTGGAACGCTCCGGCATGGCCGAGGACCTGCTCGAAACTGTCGGGCAGGTGTTTGGCCCGCTGCGCGGCGGGCTGGCGATCGCGGTGATCCTGGTGGGTGCATTGCTGGCCGCCACCACCGGCGTGGTGGCGGCAGCGGTGATCTCGATGGGCTTGATCTCGTTGCCCATCATGCTGCGCTACGGCTACAGCCGGGTGATTGCCACCGGCACCATCACTGCATCGGGCACGCTGGCGCAGGCGATTCCGCCTTCGCTGGTGCTGATCGTGCTGGCCGATCAGCTCGGCCGTTCGGTGGGCGACATGTATTCGGGTGCGTTGGTGCCCGGCCTGCTGCTGGTGGGCCTGTACATCCTGTTCATTGTCGTGGTGGCACTCTTCAAACCGGCCCTGGTGCCGGCGTTGCCGCTTGAAGCGCGCATCTACCGCGAGCTCAATGGCAGTTCGGGCCACCGTTCGCTGCTGGTGCTGGTGCTGATCTGCATGGCTGTCGGCTTCGGCTGGGCGCAGGCACACAACCGGCTGCTGACCGTCTGGCTGGACCGCAGCATGCCGGCACCGGGCGATGAAATCGTCATCCTGTCGATGACGCTGGCCTCGCTGACCGGCTTGGCGCTGGCGATCATCAACAAGATCACCCGCATGGGCCTGCTGTCGCGGCTGGCCGAGCAGGTGACGTTTGTGCTGATGCCACCATTGATCCTGATCTTTTTGGTGCTGGGCACAATCTTTTTGGGCGTGGCCACGCCCACCGAAGGCGGCGCCATGGGCGCGCTGGGGGCCTTGATTTTGGGCCTGGGCAAGGGGCGCCTGTCATGGTCGCTGCTCAAGCAAGCGCTTGACAACACGGCCAAGCTGGCATCGTTCGTGCTGTTCATCCTGATTGGTTCAACGGTGTTCAGCTTCGTATTCAATGCCGCAGACGGTCACATCTGGGTCGAGCACCTGTTTGACACCATTCCGGGTGGCGGCTGGGGGTTTTTGATCGTCGTGAACATTCTTGTGTTCATTTTGGGCATGTTCATTGACTTTTTTGAAATCGCCTTCATTGTGATTCCGCTGCTGGCGCCGGTGGCCGAAAAAATCCTGCCGGGCCTGGTTCCAGGCATGACACCCGACGCGGCCATGATCTGGTTCGGCGTCATCATCGCCATGAACCTGCAGACCTCGTTCCTGACGCCACCATTTGGCTTTGCGCTGTTTTACCTGCGCAGCGTGGCGGCCAAAAAGGACTACAAGGACCGCGTGACGGGCGAGAACATCAAGGCCGTGACCACCAACGAGATTTACAAGGGCTCCATCGCCTTCATTGTTCTGCAACTGATCATGGTGGCATCCGTCATGATCTACCCGTCACTGGTGACCGGCGGCATTGTCAAGGAAAAAAGTCTGAGCAATTCGGAAATCATGGACCTGCTCCGCATGCCGGAACCCGAGGCAACGCCTGCCGAGCCTGAGATGCCTGGGAGCGAGGCGGCACCGGCAGAAAACGAAGCTGCTGCGCCAGCCGTCGAGGAAACAGACCCGATGAAGGCCATGAAGGATGCACTGGAAAAGAGCGCCAAGCCGACCCCGTGAATTTTCCTGATGAACTCGTGTGACCGGCGCTGTTTACCCTGCGCAGGGTATTCACCCACCCATAAAAAAAGGCCCGATGGCCTTTTTTTTATGGGTGCTGCAAGCCAGGGATTCCATCGCTCTGCGCTTACGCTTTTGGCGCTGCATGAAACCGTCAAAGCTGGATTTGGCAAAACGGAATCACAAACCTGTTCATGCTGGAAATTGCGGTAGTCGATGTAGATTTTCTTCCAGTCGGCATTAGAGGCGTTCAGCCCGTAACACACCTCCATCAAGGCCTTGAAGGATGCGTTCATGATTGACTGCGGAGACGCGACGACCTTGCCCTGGGAGCCTGCGCGGCAGAAAGGATGTGCGCTGCAAAGCGGCCACGCCGGTCCATTTTTCACTGCCTTGATGCTCAATAACAGGCTATTGGCCAGCAGATTCGGCAAGAATATTCCTCGGCGGAGCTACTTTTCGCCATGCACACCGTCTGCCGCCCAAGCTCCTAGTGTCGCGTCACGAGTTAATTGACGTATGACAATAGGGGGATGGAACATTATAAAGTCACCTTGTCAGAGCAAGAAAGAGCCGAGCTGCAAGACATTGCCAGCAAAGGCACCCACGCAGTGGCCAAAGTCATCAACGCCCTGATTTTGCTCAACTGTGACCAGTCGGGCGGCCGTAGCGAGCGGCCTAGGAGCAGCGACATTGCGGCGATGCTGCGCGTGAGCGAGCGCAAGGTGGACCGGGTGAAAAAGAAGTTTGTTCAGGAGAAGCCGGGAACTGGCCCTGAACCGTCAGGCTTCGCAGCGCGCGTACGCGCTGAAGGTCGATGGCCGCCTGGAAGCGCAACTGGTGGCCATGAGTTGCTCGGAGCCCCCTGACGGCCAGGCACACTGGTCGCTGCGGCTGCTGGCCGATCGGCTGGTGGCGCTCGAATACATCGACAGCGTGTCTCACGAGACGGTCCGGCGGGCGCTAACAAAAATGAACTTAAGCCGTGGAGAAAAATCGGCTGGGTGATTGCGCCCCAGGCCAGCGCCGCCTTCGTGGCGGTCATGGAACAAGTGCTGGACATCTACGGCAGGCCTTACGATGTCAGGCCCCCGGTGGTGTGCATGGATGAGACGCCACGGCAGTTGATTCGTGAAACCCGCGAGCCCATTGCAGCGGCGCCGGGGCGCCCCGAGCGCCATGACTACGAATACGAACGCTGCGGGGCGTGCAAGGTCTTCAGGGCGAGCGAGCCGCTGGCCGGACGACGCTTGAGCAAGGTCACAGAGCGCAGAACGAAAGCGGACTGGGCTTTGTTCGTGCAGGCCATCGCAGCGAGCTACCCCGAAGCTGCGCGCATCACGCTGGTCATGGACAACCTCAACACGCACACACCGGCCTCACTGTACGAGGCGTTTGCCCCCGAGCAGGCCAAGGCGCTGTGGGACCGCTTCGAATTCGTTTACACACCCAAACACGGCAGCTGGCTGAACATGGCCGAGATTGAGATCAACGTCATGGTCAGCCAGTGCCTGGACTGGCGCATCGACAACATTGAGACCGTCACCAGCGAGGTTGCCGACTGGCAGGACCGCCGTGACAAGCTTCAGGCCAAGGTCAACTGGCAATTCACCACCCAGGTCGCCCGCACCAAGCGCAAACGCCTTTATCCGACAATGGCTTCGTGACGTGACACTAGAGGGAATTCATGAAAAACGGACTTGCGCCGCCGATGGCAAAGGCTTCGTTCTTGCCCTGGAAATAACAGGGCGCGGTGTACGATCTCGACCGTGCCGATGTCTAAGCCGCCAACCACGCCGAATGCCGGCATCAGTTCGCCGGCAGTATGCAATGAAAATTCAAGATTGCCGCCGGACTGTCCCCAAGGGTCTTGAAAAACACCTTAGCAGATCCGTAAATGGCGTCCACCGACTTGGGGAAAGCTCGAAGCCAGGCGCCGTCGAAGCGCCGACTGTGCGTGAACCCCCGGGGCAATGCCGGCGTTTTTGACGAGGGAACGACGTTTCATGAACGTGACTTTAAAATTTATCAGGTCATAAAAAAAGGTTGAATCAAGAACCAGGCCGGTCCCCAGGGCAGGGCCCAGGCCTGGTGAAGGTCATTGTCCGCGCAGCGCTTAGATCTTGGCCGACGCCATGTAGTTACTAAAGGCCGATTCCGAGAAACGCGCCCAGAGCAACTGGTCGCGCTGGAATGCGCGCATGTCGGCGTGGATCTTCTTGAACTCGGAGGACTTGGCCTCGTGTTCGGCAAACACTTCCATCGACACCTTGAAGCCGGCATCCATGATGGCTTTGGGGAAGGCCTTGAGCTGCGTCTTCGCGCCGACCAGTTTTTTCAGGGCAATCGGGTTGACGGCATCGTACTTGGCCGTCATGTCGCGGGCAGCAACGGACGTGGCCGCATCGACGATGGCCTGAAACTCGGGGCTCAGCGCAGCATACGCCTTGGTGTTGATGAAGAACTCCAGCTCGGCGCCGCCTTCCCACCATCCGGGGTAGTAGTAGAACGGCGCGACCTTGTTGAAGCCGAGCTTTTCGTCGTCGTAAGGACCAACAAACTCCACTGCATCGAGCGTGCCTTTTTCAAGCGCCTGGTAGACCTCGCCGGCTGGCATGTTCTGCGGCACGACGCCGAGCTTTTGCATGGCTTCGCCGAACAACCCGCCGCCCAGGCGCATCTTCAGGCCCTTGAGGTCGGCGACGGTCTTGATTTCCTTGCGGTACCAACCGCCCATCTGGGTGCCAGTGTTGCCGGCACTGCGACTCTTGATGTTGTACTGTGCATAAAACGCATCCATCAGCTTGCGTCCGTTGCCATGCTCCATCCAAGCATCCATCTGGCGTGCCGTCAGGCCGAAAGGCACGGCGCAGCCAAAAGCAAAAATCGCATCCTTGCCGGTGAAATAGTAAGGCGCTGTTTGCGCCATTTCAACGGTCCCGTTCTGCAGGGCATCCACCACGCCAAAAGCAGGCATCAATTCGCCGGCCGCATGCACCGACACTTCAAACTTGCCGCCGGACAGTGCCTTGACGGTTTTGGAAAACATTTCGGCACTGCCAAAAATGGTATCGAGCGACTTAGGAAAGCTCGATGCCAAGCGCCACCGGACGTTGGCCTGCGCATGAACCGCAGGCGCAACGCCCGCAGCGAGCACACCGGCAATGCCAGCGTTTTTGATGAGTGATCGACGGTCCATAAATACTCTCTTTTTGAAAGGTTAACGATTGCTTGTTTCGTATTTGCCTGTAAGTCAGCACCCAAGATTTCTTGCGGCAATGCCCTTGACAGCCACGATGGCCGCAGGTAGCGGCCTGTCTGACATTTTGTCATTTTTTATACAGCTTTCGCCCCGTTGTTACCCGTAGAAAGACGCAAAAAAGGCTTGCGACAGCAAGCCTGCGCACGCGAGCTCTTCAAGGGCGCTTAACCTGGGAGTGAACGATTAGGTCAGGCAACTGACTTGAGCACCACCTTGGCCAGCGGGTCGTTCACCTTCGCGCCGTTGAAACGCTTGCGGATGGAGGCCTCGATGCCCTCGGCATCCAGGCCCTGCAAGGCCAGCAGATGGGCGGGGTCACCATGCTCGATGAACTCGTCCGCCAGGCCCAGCTGCAGCAGCGGCCGGAGGACGCCTGCCGCCTGCAATGCCTCACCGACTGCGCTGCCCGCGCCGCCCATGATGGCACCCTCTTCCACCGTGACCAGGGATTCATGGCTGGCAGCGATCTTCAGCACCAGCCCGGTATCCAGCGGCTTAGCCCAGCGCATGTTGACTACCGTTGCTCCAAGTTTTTCAGCTGCTTGCAACGCAGGATAAAGCAGCGTTCCGAAGGCGAGAATCGCAATGCCCTGGCCTTCGCGGCGGACCTCGCCCTTGCCGAACGGCAGCGATTTCAAACCAGCCTCGGGCTGGACACCCGCGCCAGCGCCGCGCGGATAGCGAACAGCCACCGGCGAGTTCTGCTCGAATGCGGTAGTCAGCAACTTGCGGCACTCATTTTCATCGGCTGGGCAGGCAATGCCCATGTTGGGAATGCAGCGCAAAAAAGGAATGTCGTAAGCACCGGCATGCGTTGCACCATCGGCACCGACCAGCCCGGCGCGGTCCAGCGCGAACACCACCGGCAGGTTTTGCAGCGCCACATCATGGATCAGCTGGTCGTAACCGCGCTGCAAAAAGGTCGAGTAAATCGCCACCACGGGCTTCAGGCCCTCGCAGGCCATGCCGGCGGCAAAGGTCACCGCATGCTGCTCGGCAATGCCGACATCGTGGTAGCGCTTGGGAAAGCGGCGGTGAAACTCCACCATGCCCGATCCCTCGCGCATGGCCGGCGTGATGCCGACCAGGCGCGGGTCGTGCTCGGCCATGTCGCACAGCCAGCGGCCAAACACCTGGGTGAACGTCTGCTTGGCGGGCGTGCTGGATTTTTGCAGGCCCATGGACGGGTCGAACTTGCCGGGGCCGTGGTAGGCAATCGGGTCGGCTTCGGCAAGCTTGTAGCCCTGGCCTTTCTTGGTCACGACATGCAAAAACTGCGGACCCGCGCCGGTCGCCATCAAATGCTTGATGTTTTCCATCGTGGGAACCAGCGACTCCAGGTCATGGCCATCGATCGGGCCGATGTAATTGAAGCCGAAGTTCTCGAAAAGCGTGGCCGGCACTACCATGCCCTTGGCATGGGATTCGAGCCGCCGGGCCAGTTCGAACAACGGCGGCGCCACGCGCAGCACCTGCTTTCCGACCTGCCGGGCCGACGCGTAGAAACGCCCGCTCATCAGTTGCGCCAAGTGGCGGTTCAGCGCGCCCACTGGGGGGCTGATGCTCATGTCGTTGTCGTTGAGCACCACAAGCAGGCGGCTGTCGTCATGCACGCCGGCGTTGTTCAGGGCCTCGAATGCCATGCCGGCGCTCATCGAGCCGTCGCCGATGATGGCCACGGCATTGCGGTCTTCGCCCTTGAACTGTGAGGCCAGCGCCATGCCGAGTGCCGCCGAGATCGAGGTCGAGGAATGCGCAGTGCCGAACGTGTCGTACTCGCTCTCGTCACGGCGAGGAAATCCCGACAGACCGCCGAACTGGCGCAAGCTCGACATGCGCTCTCGCCGGCCGGTCAGGATCTTGTGCGGATAGGTCTGGTGGCCCACGTCCCAGACCAGCCGGTCGTCTGGCGTGTTGAATACATAGTGCAGGGCAACCGTCAGCTCGACCGTGCCCAGATTGGAGCTTAAATGTCCGCCGGTCTTGGAAACGCTGTCGAGCACATAGGCGCGCAGTTCATCGGCAAGCGTCTTGAGCTGGGCCCGTGGGAGCCTGCGCAGGTCAGCCGGACTGTTGATGGTTTCAAGCAATGAGTACATCGTGGTGTATTTCCGTTATGGCGGGGCCGTGCCGGGACTAGTGCTGCCGGTTGACCAGCATGTCGGCCAGCGCCCGCAAGGCATGGGTATTTTCAAGCTGGCTGGCTTGAAGGCTGTCCAGAGCTTGCGCCAGCAATTCTTGCGCATAGCACTGTGAAGCCTCCAGCCCCATCAGCGACACGAAAGTCGGTTTGTCCTGCGCGGCATCCTTGCCGGCCGTCTTGCCCAGCATGGCTGCATCGGCCGTCACATCCAGGATATCGTCGACCACCTGGAACGCCAGGCCGACAGCGGCGCCGTAGGCACGCAAGGCATCCAGTGCCGCCGGGGATGCGCTGCCACAGACGGCACCCATCATCACGCTGGCTTGCAACAGTGCGCCGGTCTTGAGACGGTGCATCTTGTGCAGTTGCGCCGAGGTCAGCGGCACGCCGATGCTGGCCAGGTCAATGGCCTGCCCGCCCGCCATGCCCTGGTAACCGGCGGCCTGGGCCAGCAGGCGGCACAGGCGAGCCTGTGTGCCGGCACCGACTGATGCATCATCGGGTGTCAGCAGTTCGAACGCCAGCGCCTGCAGGGCGTCGCCGGCCAAGAGCGCACGCGCCTCGCCGAACTGCACATGCACCGTGGGCTTGCCGCGGCGCAGCACGTCGTTGTCCATGCACGGCATGTCGTCATGCACCAGCGAATAGGCATGGATCAGCTCGACGGCGCAGGCAGGGCGCAAGGCTACCGAGGCATCACCGTTGACCGCGTCGCAGGCGGCCATGACCAGCAGCGGACGCAGCCGCTTGCCGCCGTCGAGAACGGCATAGCGCATGGCATCGCCAAGCCCGGCCGGTGCCGGCGCATCGGCCGGGCTGGCCACCCAACGCGACAGGGCACGCTCTATGGATGCGAGTTGCCCAGCGCTCCAGGCGCCCAGGTCAAACAGGGAAAGAGGTTCAGGAGCGTTCAATTCAGAGGTCTTTAGCGCTGGGGCGGTGACGCCGTTGATAACAGGGTGCATGGAGATGTTTCAGTACAAGCCAGCCTTCGCACCGATACACCTGCAGCGCTGCGAGCAAGGGCGAGGCATGGGATGAGATGGATGCATTGAAACCGAAAAGGATTTACGCCTGAGCCCAGGGCTTGAGTTCGGTGCCTTCCAACACCTTGATCTGGGTTTCGACCGCTTCGAGCCGGTCCCGGCAAAACTTGAGCAACTGCGCACCGCGCTGGTAACCCGTGAGCAACTGGTCCAGCGGCAACTGGCCGGACTCCAACCGGGCTACCAGCCCTTCGAGTTCCTGCAATGCGGACTCGTAAGTGGCAGGCAATGACGGGACGGGAGTGGCGCTGGCGTCCGGAACACGCGGGGATGCAGTAGATGAAGCGGAGCTTTTGGCCATGTGAATAGGGTTCCGGGACTGATTTTAAGGGCTTGCAGCGATTCTGGAGGCGGGCACCCGCAAAGCCGGGCGATGTCGCATTATCCCGCTGGCGGCAAAGGGGCACTTGCAGGAACTGCGCGCGGGTACACTTGATAACCATTCTCGATACCGGAACCGGTCACACACATGGGATGTTCACCCTATTTTTTGTCAGCAGGCCGCTTCCCGCCTGCTTGTTCACATGGCTTTTGCACCGTTGCCTCGCCCGGCTTCGGCAGCCTGTTGAGAGAAACCGATGCTCGATAAAAGCCTTCGGCTGTTGCAAGCCACCAGCCAGCTCCCCATTTCTAGCTATTTCGACGCCGGGATTTACCAACGCGAACAGCAAAAACTGTTTGCGCGCGGACCGCGCTACCTGGGCCACGAACTGGCCGTTCCCCATCTGGGTGACTACTACACCCTGCCTCACGAAGGCGATGGCCGCGCACTGGTGCGCAATGCCTCGGGCATCGAACTGATTTCCAACGTTTGCCGTCACCGTCAGTCCACCATGCTGCAGGGACGGGGCAACACCGGCAACAACATCGTCTGCCCGCTGCACCGCTGGACCTACAACACCTCGGGGGAATTGATTGGTGCGCCGCATTTCGAGGTCGATCCCTGCCTGAACCTGAACCGCTACAAGACGACGACCTGGAACGGCCTGGTGTTCGAGGACACCGGCCGCGATGTGGCCACTGACATGGCGGCACTGGGCCACATGGCTGACCTTGATTTTTCCGGCTACCAGCTCGACAAGGTGCATCGGCATGAGTGCAACTACAACTGGAAGACCTTCATCGAGGTCTACCTGGAGGACTACCATGTCGGCCCCTTTCATCCGGGCCTGGGCGGCTTTGTCACCACCGACGACCTGAGCTGGGAACTGGCGCCAAGCTATTCGGTGCAAACCGTGGGCGTGTCCGACAAGCTCGGCAAGCCTGGCACCGATGTTTACAAGAAGTGGCATGACGTGGTGCTGCAGTACCGGCAAGGCCAGGCGCCAAAGTACGGCGCCATCTGGCTGACGTGCTATCCCAACATCATGATCGAGTGGTATCCACACACCCTGGTCGTCAGTTCGCTGCATCCGCAGGGGCCGGACAAGACGCTGAACGTGGTGGAATTTTTCTATCCCGAGGAAATCTGCGCCTTCGAGCGTGAGTTCATCGAAGCCCAGCAAGCGGCCTACATGGAAACCTGCGTCGAGGATGATGAACTCGCGCTGCGCATGGATGCCGGCCGCAGGGCGCTGATGCTGCGCGGCGACAACGAATTCGGCCCTTACCAGAGCCCGATGGAAGACGGCATGCAGCACTTTCACGAGTGGTATCGCCGCGAAATGGGCGCCAGCAAAACCACACAGATGATCTGAGGCGTGGCTCACGTCTTAATTTTGCTATATATTTAATAGCATTAAAGCCAATTTGGGTGTGCGCAAAAGGCCTTTTTAACTCATAAAACTGAAAATCAAGCGATGCAAGCCGTATGGATGGTCCTGTCCTCGTTCCTGATTGCCTCCATGGGCGTGTGTGTCAAGTTCGCGTCCGCGCACTTCACCAGCGCCGAACTGGTGTTTTACCGGGGCTTGGTGAGCGTTCTCTTCATGGCGCTGTACGCGCGTTTCCATGGAACTTCGCTGCGCACCAGTTATCCAGCCATGCATGCCTGGCGCAGCGTGATCGGCGTGATGTCGCTGTCGGCCTGGTTCTATGCGATTGCCCACTTGCCCCTGGCCACCGCCATGACGCTGAACTACATGAGCAGCGTGTGGATTGCCGCTTTTCTGGTCGGCGGCGCGCTGATGCTGGGCAAGCCCGGCAGGAAAGGTCCGAAACAGGGTCCGCTGGTGCTGGCAATTCTGGCAAGCTTTGGGGGAGTGGTGATGCTGCTGCGTCCCGCCATGGACCAGAACCAGAGTTTTGCCGGTCTGGTCGGGCTGCTGTCGGGGCTGGGTGCGGCCTTTGCCTACATGCAGGTCATGGCGATTTCGCGCATGGGCGAACCCGAAATACGCACGGTGTTTTATTTCGGTGTCGGCACGGCAGTCGCAGGTGCCATGGGCATGGCCCTGACCGGCACATCGGCCTGGAGCTGGCAGCAGGCCCTGTGGCTGCCGCCCATCGGCATCCTGGCGTCGCTCGGGCAACTGGCCATGACCAAAGCCTATTCGATGTCGAAAAACCATGGCAGCACCTTGATGGTCGCCAACCTGCAATATTCGGGAATCGTGTTCGCCGCCCTCTACAGCCTGGTTCTTTTTGGTGACAATATTCCCCTGACGGGCTGGGCAGGCATGGCGCTCATCATCGTCAGCGCTGTTGCTGCCACGATGCTCCGGGCCCGTGCGGCGCCCAATGCGCCGGCTGAAGAGCATTGAGTCCGCTACCAAGGAAACCCTCATGACGAACTACACCACCCTGATCTCGACCGAGCAAGTGCAGGCACTGATGAAAAGCGGCCAGCCACTGCGCATCTTCGACTGCAGTTTTGATTTGATGCTGCCGTACGCCGGCAGGCAGAACTACCTCAAGTCGCATATTCCCGGTGCCATCTACGCTGATCTGGAAACTGCTCTCACGGCCCGTCACGGCGTTCCCGGCGCGCATGGGTTGATCACGGCCTCAGGCGCCGATGCCCCGGCTTCGGGCGGACGCCATCCCTTGCCCAACCGTGAAAAGTTTGCCACCTGGCTGTCCAGCGTCGGCATGGGCAATCAGATGCAGGCGGTCGTCTATGACCGCAACCAGGCCAATTACTGCGGCCGCCTGTGGTGGATGCTGAAATGGGCAGGCCATGAAAACGTCGCCGTGCTCGATGGCGGTCTGCAGGCCTGGCAGACGGCAGGCGGCGCTGTCAACAGCACCGAAGAACCCGCCCATTTCCAGACGAACTTCCTGACCGGACCTGAACGCGTCCAGCTGGTGGATGCTCAAACCGTTGCCAGCCAGCTCGGACGACCTGCCCAGACCTTGGTTGATGCGCGGGCCACGGCACGCTTCAAAGGCGAAGTCGAGCCGCTCGACCCGGTCGCCGGCCATATTCCGGGTGCGCTTAACCGTCCTTTTGGGCTAAACATGACGTCAGACGGAAAATTCAAGCCCGCCGATCAGCTCAAAGCTGAATTTATTGCCTTGCTCGGACAATGTGATCCCGCCACCGTGGTCCACCATTGCGGCAGCGGCGTCAGCGCCCTCCCCAACCTGATTGCAATGGAACTAGCAGGTCTGGGGCGCACCGCGCTGTATGCCGGCAGCTGGAGCGACTGGTGCAAGGACCCAAACCGGCCCGTCGCGCAAGGCTGAGACGCCAAGACACCGATTTCACGAGAAAAAAGCCCCTGCGCAGTCAGCGCCTGGGGCTTTTTCAAGTGCGAGTCAGAAGTCTCGCAAAAACCTCAACCACCACTGCCGCTGGCGGCACTGGCTGGCGGCATGGCAGAACCGCTTCCCATACCTGAACCCATGGTTCCCGGTGTACCGGATGAGCCCGTCGAGCCCTTCGAGGGACTGGTGGAAGATGACCCCGGCGTCTTGGTGGTTGAATTGTCAGCAGTCTTGTTGCAGCCAGCCAGTGCCAGCGCAGCGGCCAGAGCAAGCGCCATAGCAGTTCCGGTTTTAAATGTTGATGCACGCATATCAGTTTTCCTTTAAAGAGGTGAGCGGCTGACCGTCAGCCAAATGTCAATTTAGCTGCTCACCTTTTACAAGACACATGAGACGCATGCCTCACGAAACGTAGGGATTTTTCGCGTCGATCCCTTCGCCTGGGACCAGCCATCGAGAAGGATGAAGACAAACCCGAAGCCTTTACTTCCTGCTGTCCTACATAGGCAGTTGAACCAATAATGACAAAATTGCTAAAAATAGCGGAAAAACAAAAATGTGGCAAGTCATGGCGATGCGTCACTTTCGTCCATGAGGCGCTGGCATGGAGTGCATGTTTTCAAGGCGTATCCCTAAAGGAGATATCGAAATGGCAACCAGCAAACAAGACAGCAAACCCTCTGGCAAGCAGGGCGGTAAATCAGAACGTGGCTTCGCGGCCATGGATCCCGAACGTCAGCGTGAAATTGCCAGGGAGGGCGGCAGGGCTGCGCACCAGAGCGGAAATGCTCATGAGTTCACTTCTGAGGAAGCGCGCGCGGCAGGCCGCAAGGGTGGTCAGGCAAGCAGCAAGCAACGTTAAGGGCCCTGTCCCATCCGGAAGATTGGCGCTTCAAGCGCACTTTTTGTCAGCCTGAAGCTGATCGTAATTTGATTCTGCCTTTCGCCCTTTCACAAAGGCTGACCTGTCCGGGCTGCCATTGCCAGCCGTTCCGGCCACAACCGGCAGCATCGCAGAACGCGGTTGGAAATGATTTCCCCTGGGCAATAACCGCGAAATGGTGTACCCCTGATCGAGCGAGCCTTCAGTCGATATTGCGCTGTTGCCGTCAATGCCGAAATGTACGCTTGCCAGATTCTCAGTTGGTGCCCCACGCATGACGCGACAAGCTTTGCCGTTTGTGAGGATTGTCTTTCCAAGGCCCGGAGTTCGGGCCTTGTTCTTTCCAGCCTGTGGAGCCGTTGTCCGGACGCTCGAGATGGTTCCTCGAAGGTTTCAGTTCACGCTCGCTGTCGGGCTTGTGGGGTTTCATGATGGCATCCTTGATGGCGAGCAACTGTTTGGCCGTGAAAAACGGGCAGCGACAGCATGTCATGTCTTAGGTTGACTCTAAGCAACGCAACCCATTAGCCTTGTAGGAAGTTATTGTTAATGTCATAAGGAAAGTCTTACCCGGTTCAGTAAAACTTCATCACGTTTGAAAAAATGGCAATCTCTTCTATCGACATGGGGTTTTTTCTCTTCAACCGAGGAGGTGTCTATGCAGTGTTGGAAAAAAAATCGAGCAGCCACGACATGCAATAACGCCAGACTGAACATATTGAGAAAGTCTATGGAACATAGTCGAACATGAAAACAAGGCAGCCCGACACACTTGGTTAACACAGCACAAGACCAGCGCCTTTCGTCCATGCCGGCAGTGCGAAGTCAAACCATTCTTTGATCGCGACACGTCATCCCCGACAGGTTTTGCTACTGGATTCATAGCATGCGAGACTTGCTGTTTAAGCAACAGAGGAAAAGTTCGTGGATGGCAGTTCGCGATTTGGGGCCGTAGGCAAGTCCTTGCCCCCTGTGCCGCGTTAAATCATGGGAATGACTGGACATTCATAAGATGTGACGCTTGCCAGAGCGTTGTCGGCTTACAAGTTGCCGAATGAAAAAAGGCTGGTCTTGTGGCGCGCGTCAAACTTCGCCAGCACGGGAAATCGTTGGCATCGGCGTTGGCTGGACTTCTCCCGGTTCAGGCGGCGTCGACAAGGGCTGGACGGGCTCGGGCGGAGGTACGTTGGGATTGGTGGCCATGTATTGCTTTCAATGTGCTTGGCTGGACGGATCGGGCTGGCTGGCTGGCTCGCTCAATTCGGGACGTTGCGGCAAGTCGCGAATCATGGCCTCGCCAATCGCATCCCGCCCGTCTGAAGGCAGATCGGGCTCAAGTGCCATGTCGGGCTCTTCGCTGCCCGGCTTGTGACGCGGGGCAAAAGATGCTGCGCCAGAATCTACTTGCTGATCAGCCGCTGTTTTCGCGTGGCGGGCTCCCTCCGGATTCGCAGGCGCCAGGGCTTGTTTTATCTCGCTTGCGTTACAGGGATCTGCGGAAATAGTCATTTCAGAATCCTCCGAGCATCAAGGGATCGTCGTGACTGGCAACGGTGACTGCTGCGATCATTGAAACGAATACCGCCGCAACAAAAGCCATGAAGCCGGCAATTCTGGAATGGAGTTTTCCGGACTGGCGTGTGCGGGAACTGGCGGTTCGCGGCCGCTCTCGGTACGCATCCGGGCGCACACCGCGCTCGACAGGTTTTTTGGGTTCTCGGGTCAGGTTCGAAGAACTTTTGACTGGAATTGAAATGGCTGGAAGCTTGTTCATGGTGGGCCTGCCTTCATTCCGGGGTTGGTATATTTCACTGACTTGATCTTGCGCCACGCAATACATGCGCTTCCTAGTCCGCCAAGCCCTGACGCTGTAAGCGTTCGGCTGACAACCGGGAAAGCCCAAACCGGCACGGCCGTGCGCGGTCAGGAACGCCAGGCACGGCACCCGGCCAGTGGTCATTGGTGTTGCATCGCCAAGTTGTGCGGCAACGAAAAACCGGGCTAAAAGTACGGCACGCCAAGAACGCCAGCGCTGACATTGCCGCCGCCATTGAAATATTGATGAAAAACAGGTATTGCGCACGCTACATATTATTTTTTCGCTATAAAAATCATAGTTTTTTTGAAACCTCTGACGTCCTGCTGGCAGTGCTACCATTCCTGAAACTGGTTTCAAAGCCTTGTCAAAACCTGCCTGCTTTTCACCCTAGTCCTGTCCATGCCTTTGCCAAAAACCCAGCCTTCCACTTCCCGGTCCCCGGCGCGCGCCACGATTGCAGACGTGGCCCGCGAAGCCGGCGTTTCCAAAGCCACGGTGTCGCGCTTCCTGAATCACCGCGAAACCCTGCTCACGCCCGACATTGCCGCACGGGTCGAGGTGGCGGTGGCCGCGCTGGCCTACAGCCCCAGCCCCATGGCGCGCGCGCTCAAGCGCGGCCGCTCGCGACTGATCGGCCTGGTTGTGGCGGACGTGACCAACCCTTTTTCGGTTGCCGTGCTGCGCGGTGCAGAAAAAGCCTGCCAGCAGGCCGGCTACCTGCTGATGCTGTTCAATCTGGGAAACGACAGCCAGCGCGAATGCGAAGCCATCCAGGCGCTGGCCGCCTACCAGGTCGAAGGCTTCATCCTGAACACGCTGGGCCGCGATGCCGGCGCGGCCGCCGATGCGGCCCGCCTTGGCAAACCCGTGGTGCTGGTGGACCGGCGCCACCACAACATGCAGGCCGACTTTGTCTCGCTCGACAATGCGGGCGCCGTGCAGTTGGGGGCGCGTCATCTGGTCGATGCCGGCTACCGCGAACTGCTGTTCGTCTCGGAGCCGATGAGGAATGTCAGTTCCCGAATGGAACGCGATGCCGCGTTTCGCAGTTTCATCGGCGACGCTGCGCCAGAGCTGCCCGGTCTTCAGGGCCGCACCTTTGAAAGCACGGAGGACAACGGCGATGCGCTGGACAACGCGCTGCGCGACCAGCGCCAGCGTGCTGGCGGGCGTCTGGCGGGCCTCATTTCGAGCAATGCCGTGGTCACGCTGCGGGTGGTGGCCAGCCTGGCGCGTCTGGGCTGGCAACTGGGAACCGACCTGGGGCTGGTGGGTTTTGACGACACCGAATGGTCGCCTTTCATCGGCCCGGGCTTGACCACCATTGCCCAGCCGACCGACGAGCTGGGCCGCCTGGCCGCCAACTGCCTGATGGAACGGCTTCAGGGTCTGGACCTGCCGCCGCGCCAGATCCTGCTGTCGGGCCGCCTCTTGCCGCGTGGCTCATCGGTACCGGCGTCACCCGCAATTATTTCAGCAACCTAGGGTTTTCACGGAGTTACAGACCGGGTGCGCCTGATTTTATAATTCAATGAAACCGGTTTCAGAACGACCAAAATTCAACCCCTTGTCATGTCTTCAGAAAAAATTATCTTTTCCGCCGTACGCAAAGGCTTGACGTCCTTTGCGATGCCAGAGCGCCACCCATGAAGTACACGTTTCAGTTCGGCGACGTTTTTGCAGCCTGGCCGCTGCTGCTCGAAGGCACTTGGAACACCATCGAGCTGTCGCTGCTGGCCATGCTGCTCGGGCTGGTGGTGGCCATCGTCTGCGCCTGGGGCAAGACCGCCGGCCCGAAGCCGCTGCGCTTCGTGATCAACGTCTACATCGAGCTGATCCGCAACACGCCGTTCCTGGTGCAACTGTTCTTTTTCTTTTTCGCCCTGCCTGCGTTGGGCCTGCGCTGGTCGGCCTACACCGCTGCGCTGACAGCGCTGGTCATCAACCTGGGCGCCTACGCCACCGAAATCATCCGCGCCGGCATTGAGTCAATTCCCAAGGGACAGATCGAAGCCGGCCTGGCGCTGAACTTGAAGCGCCACGAGATCTTCCGCTTCGTCATCCTGAAGCCCGCGCTCAAGGCCATCTACCCGGCGCTGACCAGCCAGTTCATTTTGCTGATGCTGAGTTCGGCGGTGGTGTCGGCTATTTCCGCCGACGACCTGACCTCGGTCGCCGCCAACCTGCAGTCGCAAACCTTTCGCAGTTTCGAGATCTACATCGTCGTGGCCGGCATCTACCTGCTGCTCGCGCTGTCGTTCTCGGCGCTGTTCCGCGCGGTCTACAAGATCAGCCTCAACTACCCGGACCGTCGGTGATGCGTACTTTCGGATTTCCTGAGTTCCTGTTCATCCTCCAGGCCGCCCAGTGGACGGTGGCGCTGTCGCTGATCGCCTTCATCGGCGGCGCCATCGGCGGCCTGCTGGTGGCCCTTGGTCGCACGTCCAGCAACCGGCTGGCGCAGTTCCTTTCGGGCGGTTTCATCCAGATCTTCCAGGGCACGCCGCTGCTGCTGCAGCTGTTCCTGGTGTTCTTTGGCGCGCCAGTGCTGGGCTTTGACATCAACCCCTGGGTTGCAGCAGGCGTGGCGCTGATATTGAACAGCAGCGCCTTCCTGGGTGAAATCTGGCGCGGTTGCATCCAGGCCATTCCCGCCGGCCAGGTCGAGGCGGCGCATGCGCTGAGCCTGTCCTACGTCTCGCGCATGCGCTTTGTCATCCTGCCGCAGGCTGGCCGAATTGCGCTGGCGCCCACGGTTGGCTACATGGTGCAGATCATCAAAGGCACGTCGCTGGCGGCAATCATCGGTTTCACCGAAATCACCCGCGCCGGCCAGATCATCAACAACGCCACCTTCCAGCCGCTGATCGTGTTCAGCCTGGTCGCGGCGATTTATTTTGGGCTGTGCTGGCCGCTGTCGCTGCTGGCCGCGCACATGGAACGCCGGCAGGCTGCGGCACTGGCACGCTGATTCCAGCTGCAATTTCCTTTCGACTTGTTTTTCAATATCCACCGGAGACATCCACCATGATCAAGCACCTGCAACGCCGCCTCTTCACCAGCACCGCAGTGGCCGTTGGCCTGGCCGCCACACTGGGCGCCTGGGCACCCGCCGCCAGCGCCCAAACCGTGGCCGACATCAAGAAAAAAGGCGAGCTGACGGTCGGCATGCTGGTGGACTTTCCACCCTACGGCACCATGAACAGCAGCAACCAGCCGGACGGCTACGACGCCGACGTGGCGCGCCTGATGGCCAAGGACCTGGGCGTCAAGCTCAACCTGGTGCCGGTGACCGGCCCGAACCGCATCCCGTTTCTTCTCACCAACAAGGTCGATCTGCTGGTCGCCTCGCTGGCCGTGACGCCCGAGCGCGCCAAGCAGGTGCAGTTTTCCAAGCCGTATGCGGCCGCCAGCATCGTGCTGTTCGGCGACAAGAAGGCTGAACTGAAAGCACCAGCCGACCTGAAAGGCAAGCGCGTCGGCGTCGCCCGCGCCAGCACGCAGGACGTGGCGCTGACCGCCGTGGCGCCCGAGGGTACCGAGATCCGCCGCTTCGACGACGACGCTTCGGCCATGCAGGCGCTGCTGTCCGGACAGGTGGACGCCATTGGCTGCTCGACCACGGTGGCGGCGCAGATTGCCAAGCGCGCCCCGGCCAATGCGTATGAAAACAAGTTCCTGCTGCGCCAGCAGGTCATGGGCGTGGCCATGCGTCCCGGCCAGGACGAGTTGCTGAAAACCGTGGACGACTTTGTCGCCCGCAACACGGCCAACGGCGAACTCAACAAGCTGTACCAGAAATGGCTGCAGACCGACCTGCCCAAGCTGCAGTAATGCTTGAAACGCGACGGACCACGGTGCTTTCATGACAGACACAATGCAATCCCCCTCCGCCGCTGCCGCCACTGCCGCCGCTGCCGCTACCGCTACCGAGCCCATCATCCGCATCGAGGCGGTGGACAAGTGGTTTGGCAAGTTCCAGGTGCTGACCGGCATCAATCTGAACGTTGCGCCCGGCGAGCGCATTGTGGTCTGCGGGCCTTCGGGCTCGGGCAAATCGACGCTGATCCGCTGCATCAACCGGCTGGAAGTGGTGCAAAAGGGGCGCATCGTGGTCAATGGCATCGACCTGACAGCCGGCGGCAAGAATGTCGATTCGGTGCGCCAGGAAGTCGGCATGGTGTTCCAGCAGTTCAATTTGTTCCCGCACCTGACGATTCTGCAGAACTGCACGCTGGCGCCAATGCGCTCGCGCGGCTTGAGCCAGGAGGAAGCCGAAACCATCGCGATGAAATACCTCACCCGCGTGCGGATTCCCGAGCAGGCCAAGAAATACCCGAGCCAGCTTTCGGGCGGCCAGCAGCAGCGCGTGGCGATTGCGCGGGCGCTGTGCATGACGCCCAAGATCATGCTGTTCGACGAGCCGACGTCGGCACTGGATCCGGAAATGGTCAAGGAAGTGCTCGACACCATGATCAGCCTGGCCGACGACGGCATGACCATGCTGTGCGTCACGCATGAAATGGGTTTTGCCCGCAGCGTGGCCGACCGGGTGATCTTCATGGCCGACGGCCAGATCATCGAGCAGGCGCCGCCGCAGCAGTTCTTCAGCCATCCGCAAAACGAAAAAACCCGCAATTTCCTCGGCCAGATCCTGAATTCGCAACATGCCCACTGATGTCTCCAGCGCAGCAGCGGCTGCCCCGCCCATCCTGGTTTCCTTGGGCGCCTTTGGCGCCGCCGAAGTACGCCGCCATGGCCAGCACTGGTTCGCCCGGCTTTGCCATGAAGCCGGTGCCGACGGCGTCGAGGTGCGCAGCGAACTGCTGGTCGATGCCGCCCGCGAACTGCCCGCCATGGCCCAGGCGGTTCACGCCACCGGAATGCGCGTGGTCTATTCGAGTGCCGACGGACTGTGGGCGGCTGATGGCGCGCTGGACAGGACCGCTCTCCGGCATTCGCTGGAGGCTGCCAGAACCCTGGGCGCGCCCCGGCTGAAAATGGCCATCGGCGGCTTTGGCGCCGCGTCGCACGCCAGCCTGATGGCGCTGCGGGACTGCCTCCAGGCCGCCGACATAGAACTGGTGATCGAGAACGACCAGACGCCGACGGCCGGCACCCTGCCCGCGCTGCGGGACTTTTTCGACGCGACCCATGGCCAGGGCTTGTTTTTGGGCATGACGTTCGACATGGGCAACTGGCACTGGACCGGTGAATGTCCGCTGCGGGCTGCTGCCGCGCTGGGCCCGCAGGTTCGCTATGTGCACTGCAAGGGTGTGCAACGCCTGCCCCACCGCTGGGTGGCCGTGCCGCTGGCTGAATCGAGCGCGCCCTGGCGCGCCGTGCTGCGCACCCTGCCGGCCGATGTGCCATGGGCCATCGAATATCCGCTGACCGGCGACGACCTGCTGGCGGTCACGCGGCGGGAAATCGACCAGTTGCGCAGCGTAGGCGCCGCCATGGCAGGCCGCGCCCCTGTTTCCTTGTCGCAAAAATGAAATGCCCATGACTGCCGCCCTGGATGTGATCACCTTTGGCGAAGCCATGCTGCTGCTGGTGGCCGACCGGCCCGGCCCGCTGGAGCAGGCCGAGGCCTTTCACAAGCGCACCGCCGGTGCGGAAACCAATGTCGCCATTGGCCTGGCACGCTTGGGTCTGAAGGTCGGCTGGGGCAGCCGTCTGGGCACCGATTCCATGGGTCGGTATTTGCTGGCGGCCATGCAAAAGGAAGGCATCGACTGCTCCCATGTGGTGTGCGATTCGTTTCAAAAAACCGGTTTCCAGTTCAAGTCCAAGGTGTTGGATGGCAGCGACCCGGAGGTGGAATACCACCGCCAGGGTTCTGCTGCCAGTTACATCTGTGTAGATAACATTGACGAAGCCTGGCTGCTGTCGGCCCGCCATTTGCATGCCACGGGTGTGTTTGCCGCCCTCTCGGCCAGCACCCTGCCCGCTGCGCGTCAGACCATGGACCTGATGCGCGCGGCAGGCCGCAGCGTGTCGTTCGATCCGAACCTGCGCCCGACCCTGTGGTCAAGCCCCGAGCTGATGCGCGAATCGATCAACGACCTGGCCACGCGCGCCGACTGGGTGCTGCCTGGCCTGGAGGAAGGCCGCTTTCTGACCGGCGAAGCCAGCGCCGAAGACATTGCCCGCTTTTACCGCCAGCGCGGCGCCCGGCTGGTCGTCGTCAAGCTCGGCGCCGATGGCGCCTGGTTTGACAGCGACACCGGCGGCACAGGCCATGTGCCAGGGTTCCCGGTGGCCCAGGTGGTGGACACCGTGGGCGCAGGCGACGGATTTGCAGTGGGGGTGATCAGCGCCTTGCTCGACGGGCTCGGCGTGGTGGAAGCGGTCAAGCGCGGCGCCTGGATCGGCGCCCGCGCGGTGCAGGTGCCGGGCGACAGTGAAGGCCTGCCGACGCGCACTGAACTTGCTAAATTCACGGAACTCCATCCGGCAAGACGCTGAAAATGCCTGTTTCCACTGAACGCAAGAAGATTCTGGTCTTCAGGGAACTGCCCCCAGACCAGCTGGCGCGGCTGCAGGCCCGGCACGACGTGACGCTCGCCAATCCGCGCCTTGCAGAACAACTGCCCGCCTTCCAGGCCGCGCTGGCGACCGTCGAAGGAATGATCGGCTCCAGCTACCCGGTAGACGACGCGCTGTTGGCCAGGGCGCCACAGCTCAAGGTCATCTCCAGCGTGTCCGTCGGCGTGGACAACTACGCGCTCGATGCCCTGGCGGCGCGCGGCATCATGCTGTGCCACACGCCCGGCGTGCTGACCGAAACCACCGCCGACACCATTTTTTCACTGATCATGGCGACCAGCCGCCGCATCGTCGAGCTGGCCAGCCTGGTACGCGAAGGCCGCTGGACGCGCAACATCGGCGAAGACTTGTTCGGCCGGGACGTGCATGGCAAGACGCTCGGCCTGCTGGGATTCGGCCGCATCGGCCAGGCCGTGGCGCGGCGCGGCGCCCTGGGCTTTGGCATGCCGGTGCTGTACCACAGCCGCCGCCCGGTGGACCTTGCCAGCCAGGCGCCGGACCTGGCGGGCAAGGCAGCGCACACGCCGCTCGATGAACTGCTGCAGCGCGCCGACATCGTGGCCGCCGTGCTGCCGCTGTCCCGCGAAACCCGTGGCTTGATGGGTGAGCGCGAGTTCGGCCTGATGAAGCCCGGCGCGATTTTTGTCAACGGCGGACGAGGCGCCACAGTACGGGAAGGCGCACTGCTCGACGCCCTGAACACCGGAGGCCTGCGCGCGGCCGGCCTGGATGTGTTTGCCACCGAACCGCTGCCAATGAATTCGCCACTGCGCCTGCATCCCAAGGTGACGGCACTGCCGCACATCGGCTCGGCGACATTTGAAACCCGTCATGCCATGGCGGTGCTGGCGACGACCAACCTGCTGCAGGCACTGGCCGGCGAACGCCCGACAGCCTTGTTCGAAGGGTCAGCTTCATGACCTGCCGCCTTCAGGGCAAATGAAAATATTCGCAAAGCGCGGCTTTTGCGCCATCAGCATCGGCATGCAGATGCTAAAAACGCAGCGTTTCTGGTTTGGAAATGCTACTCCGGTCAGTGGGTTCAGTTGCCCAGCGGGGGACGGGCAATGCGGGTCTGTTCATCCATTTCATGGTTGACCAAACCCTCATTTCCAGCGCCTTCGGGATCACGCGCCGCATGACTGCCTTCGTCAGTGGCTTGCGGTTCCGTGAGCGGCTTTTCGCCTGGAGAATGCCGTGACTTGCGGCTGGCGGGAGTCGAATCTATGGGCATGCGCATCTCCTTCAAGGACGGATTATGTGGAAATTCTGGCAAAAGGACGCAGTCGGTTTCCGACCCGGGCGTTGATATTACGCCGCATGGTCAGGACGCTTCAGGTTTTTCCGACGACGGCTGCGGACGCTCTTTCTCGCCGATCACTCTGGCCTGATCAATATCTGGCTCGACAGGAGGAACTCTGTGATTTCTTTCACTTTCGGAGTGCCGGTCCTGTTTCCCGGGAAGTACAGAATGGTGGTCATGGTCAGGAATAACGTGCGGGCAGGAAGACGCCAAAGCACCAGGCAGCTTGCAAGCCATGGTTAATGACGTCTTCGATTTCATAAAGCCTCCTGAAAAGGCATTTCAGGTTAGTCGCCTGGCCAGGCGCGACGTATAGGCAGCAAGCGCGGCTGCCTGTCAGTGTCCGGCTGACAAGCAACAGCGCACGCCTCAGTGCGCGTGCGCCAACCAGCTGACCCCCACCACCAGCCCAATGCCAATGGTCAACCAGGCAATCTGCGCGGCGGTTTCCTGCATCGAGGCGCGTTTTTGCAGTTGTGGAATCAGGTCGGCAAGGGCCACATACATGAAGCTGCTGGCCGCCAGAATCAGGAAAAACGGCAGGTAGGCATACAGCTGGTCGACCAGCGCGTAACCGACCACGCCGCCCAAGGCCGTGACGGCGCCTGCCAGCGACACCTTGATGATGGCGATTCGGCGGTTGTTGGCGCTCTGGCGGCGCAGCACGATCAGGTCGCCCATGTGGTGCGGCACTTCATGCACCAGCACCGCCAGGGCGGCAACAAAACCCAGGCGCATGTCAGCAATGAAGGCCGACGCAATCAGGATACCGTCACCGAAGGCATGGACACTGTCGCCGGCCAGGATGGCCCAGCCACCGGGCGGATGGCTGTGGCCATGCGCGGCATGGTGATGGTGGGGTGCATGCGCGTGGCCCGATGATTCGCCATGGTGTTCATGGCCGTGGTGCCACAACTCCGCCTTGTCGAGCAGAAAGAAAAACACCACACCGACCAGCAGCGTGGCAAACAAATCGTCTGGCGCAACCTGGCTTTCAAATGCCTCGGGCAACAGATGCAGGAAGGCAGTGCCGAGCAAGGCGCCAGCCGCCAGGCTGAGCATGTGCTGGGTGTAGCGGGCCAGTGCGCCAAAACTGAGCAGCGCCGCCAGCCAGACACTGCCAATGCCGGCCGCCATGGTGCCCAACAAGATTGCCGTTAAAACCATAGCTGCCTGCGCCCGTCCTGATTGGGCCAGAGCCCTGAATGATGAATAAATACTAAAAAAACCCGGTATCCGTCAGTGCTGTCGAAGACCGGGGTCCTTTATATTATCCAGCCTGGCAAATTCCTCGGTCTTAAAAAGCGGCCTGCCGCTGGTCAGGCTGCTGGCATGGAGCCGCCGCCGACACCATGGGCAGCGAACCAGTCCAGCGCGCGCCTGAAGCCGTCTTCGGCTGCATCCTGGCGGTAACTGGGGCGGTAGTCGGCATGAAAGGCATGCGGCGCATCCGGATAGACGACGAATTCCGAAGCCCTGGCGGCGGCATTGCCTTGGATGCCAGCCTGTGCCAGCGCATCCTTCATCTGGTTGACCGTTGTCAGCGGAATCCCGCCGTCCTGTCCGCCATACAGGCCCAGCACCGGCGCCTTCAGGTTGGCGGCCAGGTCCAGCGGATGCCCGGGCGTCAGCGCCGATGGCGTGCCCACCAGACGCCCATACCATGCCACACCCGCCTTGACATGCCTGCTTTGCCCGGCATACAGCCAGGTGATGCGGCCGCCCCAGCAAAAGCCGGTGATGCCGACCTTGCGCAAGTCGCCGCCATTGTTGCCAGCCCATTTCACCGCACCATCCAGGTCGGCCATGACTTGCGCATCAGGCACTTTGGAAACAATCTCGGCCATCAGCTTGGCGACTTCGCCGTAGACCAGCGGATCGCCCTGGCGGGCATACAGCTCGGGTGCGATGGCCAGGTAGCCTGCCCGGGCAAAACGCCGGGCTGTGTCCGCAATGTATTCATGGACGCCAAAAATCTCCTGCACCACCAGGATCACCGGCAAATTGGTCTTACCGGCCGGTGCCGCATACACCGCAGGCACCTTGAAACCATTGACATCGAAGGTGGTCTGACCGGTACGCAGCCCCTGCGTGGGGGTCTTGATGGCGGTCTGCGCCATCAGCGGCATGGCCGCCACTGCATAGCCCACGCCCAGCGCGGCCTTGAGCGCGGTCCGCCGGCTGGCGCCGACCTCGGTGGAGTCGCCGGGCAGCAAGGCATTGAAATCGTTTTTCTGATCCTGGTTCAACATAAAAAGGTCCGTGGCTGGGGTTGATGAAGCAGACTTTACGAGTCGCTTCAGGCGCAAAGGTTCTTGCCGGAAAAAAAGGTATGAGGAATTTCCCAGGCTGTCACGTGGCCGGACCCGCAGGACTTAAACGATCCTGACGCTGAGTTCCGGCAAACCGTCGATGTGGCATTCAATGACATCTCCCCTGACGACAGGTCAGGGACAAATCAACGCACCTGTCGCGTCCTGGCACCCGACTCGGACCTGGGCGAATGGGTCCGTCGCCAGCAACAGGCTGACAGGCACATCCCGGAGAGCCTGAAATCCTGGCGCCAAAACTGTTGCAGTAGGCCTTCGGCGTGTTGCCGAATCGCTGGTGAAAGCGACGGACGAAACAGGCTTCATCGGCAAGGCCTGAAGCATGCGCGATGCTGGCCACCCGCTGGCTGCTGTGCATCAGCAGGCCTTGGGCAAATTCCAGGCGCCGGTCGGTGACCCAACCGGTGAAAGTCTTGCCCGTTTCTTTTTTCAGCAGGTGGGCCAGGTAGTTCGGCGACAGGACTGCTGCGGCGGACACGTCGGCCAGGCTGATCTCACCGACCAGAGATGGTCGCAAATGTAGCGAACGGCGTGCTGCGGTCTGGCGTGCCGGCTGCTCTGCTGCGCATGGCTGGCCGAAAGGCGAAGCAGGTCGGCTTCAAACCTGCGGCTGTTCATGCCGATCAGTTGCAACAGCAGGCATCGCATGATTTGGGACGAGCCGAAGCGTCGCTGGGAATTCTCGCGCTCCAGTGGTTCAAGCAGCGCTTCAATCGGCGCAAACCCGTCCCCCGGAAAACAGAAATCGAGGTATTCCTGAAACAGGAAAGACGCCAGTTCAGGTGCCGTGGAAAGTAGAACCTCCTCAAGGTCCAGCGGATCGACATCCAGGCCAGGCCGCAGGAACCGCTGCGCCATGTCGATGATGGCGTAGCGCGAACCTTCGGAATGGGCATTGACAAGCACGCGACAAGGCAGGATGAAACCGAGGCAAGCCCTGCAAAAAGCCGCCCCGTGCCGGCCACATTCTGCTCGGCATCGCCCTGGAGGCTGACCTGTATCTGGAAGTATTCATGCCGGTGCGGACGAACCAGCGGCGGACGCACGCATTGCGACCGGATGTCGAAGTCGAGGTGGTCGGCACGCTCGGACATGCCATAGGTCTTGATGTCGGTCATGCCCTGCGTTCGCTGGTCTGGCAACGGCCTGCGCCTCAGTGCGCCTGTTCCCAGTTCGGGCCAAAGCCGATCTCGGCCAGCAGCGGCACCTTCAGCGCGGCCACGCCGGCCATGAGGCGCGGAATCTCGGTGCGCACCCATTCGACCTCGGCCTCGGGCACCTCGAACACCAGTTCGTCATGCACCTGCATGATCATGCGGGTAGTCCGCTGTTCATCGTCGAGCACCTGCTGCACCCTGACCATGCTGAGCTTGATCAGGTCGGCCGCCGTGCCCTGCATCGGCGCATTGATGGCGGCCCGTTCGGCGCCGGCGCGGCGCGGGCCGTTCGGCGAGTTGATCTCGGCCAGGTACAGGCGCCGGCCGAACACCGTTTCGACATAGCCCTGCTCCTTGGCCAGCTGGCGCGTCGAGTCCATGTAGTGCTTCACGCCAGGGTAGCGCTGGAAATAGCGGTCAATGTAGGCGGCAGCGGCCCTGGTCTCGATGGCCAGGTTTTTGGCCAGGCCGAAGCTGCTCATGCCATAGATCAGGCCGAAGTTGATCACCTTGGCATAGCGGCGCTGCTCGCTGCTGACGGCTTCGAGCGCTACGCCGAACACCTCGGCGGCCGTCGCCCGGTGCACGTCCAGCCCGGCGGTGAAGGCATGCAGCAAGGCCTCGTCGCCGCTGATGTGCGCCATGATGCGCAGTTCGATCTGCGAATAATCGGCGCTGGCGATCACGCTGCCGGCGGGCGCCACGAAGGCTTCGCGCACGCGCCGGCCTTCAGCCGTCTTGACCGGGATGTTCTGCAGGTTCGGGTCGTTGCTCGACAGCCGGCCGGTCACGGCCACGGCCTGCGCATAGTGGGTGTGGACCCGGCCGGTGCGCGGCAGCGCCAGTTGCGCCAGCTTGTCGGTGTAGGTGCCCTTGAGCTTGGACAGGCTCCGGTGCTCCAGAAGCTTGGCGGGCAGCGGGTAGTCTTCGGCCAGTTTTTCAAGGACTTCCTCGTCGGTGCTGCGCGCGCCGCTGGGCGTTTTCTTGACCACCTTCATGCCCAGCTTGTCAAAGAAAATCTCGGCCAGCTGCTTGGGACTGCCCAGATTGAAGGGCTGGCCGGCGATTTCATACGCTTCGGTCTCCAGCTGCAGCAGGCGCTGGCCGAGTTCATGGCTTTGCCTCGCCAGCATAGTCGCGTCGATCAGCACGCCATTGCGCTCGATGCGGTAGAGCGATTCGCTGCTGCGCATTTCCAGTTCATAGATGAACAACAGTTTGTCGCTGGCCTGAACCTGCGGCCACAGCACGCGGTGCACGTCGAGCGTCTGGTCGGAGTCTTCGCATGAATATTCGGCCGCCTTGGCAATCTCGACCTGGTTGAACTTGATCTGGTTCACCCCCTTGCCACACAGGTCTTCGTAGTGGATGCCGCTGCGTCCCACGTGCCGCTCGGCCAGGCTGGACAGCCCGTGCGGCTTGTGCGCTTCGAGCACATAGCTTTGCAGCATGGTGTCGTGGGCATAGCCCTGCACCTCGATGCCGTGGTTGGCGAACACGTGGCGGTCGTACTTGACGTTCTGGCCGAGCTTGGCATGGGCCGGGTTTTCCAGCCAGGGCTTGAGGCGCGCCAGGACTTCGTCCATCGGCAACTGCACCGGCGCATCGGGGTAGTCGTGCGTCAGCGCAATGTAGCCGGCCTCGCCGGGCGTGACGCTGAAGCTGATGCCGACGATCTGCGCCCGCATCTCGTCAAGCGAGGTGGTTTCGGTATCGACCGCCACCAGATCGGCCGCTTCGATTTTTGCCAGCCAGGCGTCGAACGCGTCCCAGGTCAGGATGGTGTCGTAAAGCAGGTTGCTGGCGCGCCCGGCCGGCGGCGCGTCAAGCAGCGAGGCTTCCTTGTCCTTGACTTCGTCGTCGTCAAACAGCCCGGGCGAATCCGCAGGCGCCACCTTGGGGCGCGGCTTGCGGCGCTCGGCACCACCGACCAGTTCGGGCGGCGTGCTTTCGACGTCGATCTGGCCGGCCAGCCCCTTAAAACCGTATTTAAGATAAAAAGTCCTCAACGCGCTTGTCTGCTGGGCGCCTATAGCTACTGATTCCATAGCAGGCAGGCCATCGACGTATTCGGCCAGGTCACAGTCTTTCTTGATGGTCAGCAACTCGCGGCCCTTGGGCAGCCAGTCCAGCGACTTGCGCAGGTTCTCGCCGACGATGCCCTTGATCTCATCCGCGCGCGCGACCAGCGCATCGAGCGAGCCGTATTCGAGCAGCCACTTGACGGCGGTTTTCGGTCCGACCTTGGGAACGCCCGGCACGTTGTCCACCGCGTCGCCGACCAGCGTCTGGTAATCGACCATCAGGCGCGGCGGCACGCCGAACTCGGCCTCGACGCCGGCCAGGTCACGGCGGCGGTCGTTCATGGTGTCGATGACGGTGATGTGCTCGTCGACCAGCTGGCTCAGGTCCTTGTCGCCGCTGGAGATGATGACCTCGATCTGCTGGGCAGACGCCATGCAGGCCAGCGTGCCGATCACGTCGTCGGCCTCGACGCCGGGCACGGCCATCACTTTCCAGCCGAGCAGTTGCACCACTTCATGGATCGGCTCGACCTGGCTGCGCAGGTCGTCCGGCATCGGGGAACGCTGGGCCTTGTACTCGGGATACAGCGCATCGCGAAAGGTCGGGCCTTTGGCATCGAACACGCACACCGCGTAGTCGGCCCGCACGTCCTTGCGCAGTTTTTGCATCATGTTGACCATGCCGCGGATCGCGCCGGTGGCCGGGCTTGCCGGGTCGCCAGGGTTGACGCGCAAATCGGGCATGGCATGGAAGGCGCGGTACAGGTAGCTGGAGCCATCGACCAGCAGCAAGGTTTTTTTGTCAAGGGTCATAGGGCGAGATTGTCGGGGATATCGGCCAGATGCTTGTGGCCCGGGAGCGCCGCCCTGCGGAGGCCTTTTGGCAAGGGTTTGGGGCTGGCCTTCAAAGACCATTTTGCAAGGAGAAATGCCCTTTTATTCCTGCCGGGGCCAGGCTTCGCACGCCTACAATGCAGGCATGAAAACCGCTCTTCGCCTTCTCTTTGTCGCTGCCCTTGCAGCGCTGCCGCTGGCTGCGGCCGTGGCTCAGACGCTGGCACCCGCCGAGGCAGGGGTCCGGGAAAAACCAGCCCGTCCCGACAAGAAGATCGAGCGCATCCGCACCGAAGATGCCGGCACCCGCATCGACGAGTTGCGCGTCGGCGGCGAAACCCAGCAAATCACGGTCCAGCCCAAGACCGGCGGCGCCGCCTACGAGGTCAAGCCTGCCGAAGGCGCCCGGGGCACGGCACCTGCGGCCACCAGCAACGACACCAACGGTTCGCGCGTCTGGAACGTGCTGAAGTTCTGATTTCGAACTCCCGCCTCCTTTCTTTTTTCCAGCACAGGGCTCAGTTTCACGCATGGCCGTATTCACCGAGGTCTCGTTTGACGAGGCTGCAGCGTTCTTGCGCTTTCTAGATTTGGGTCAACTGCAGCACCTCAAGGGCGCATCAGGCGGCATCGAAAACACCAACTACTTCGTCGATACCGATCAAGGCCAGTATGTGCTGACGCTGTTCGAGCGCCTAACGTTCGAGCAGTTGCCGTTTTACCTGCACCTGATGAAGCACCTGGCGACACGCGGCATTCCCGTGCCCGACCCGGCGCCCGACGCCAAGGGCAAGCTATTGCACCGACTCAAGGGCAAGCCCGCCGCCGTGGTGAACAAGCTGCGCGGCCACAGCGAACTTGCGCCCACGCCAGCCCATTGCGCCGGGGTAGGCGACATGCTGGCACGCCTGCACCTGGCCGGCCTCGACTATGAGCGCCAGCAGCCCAATCTGCGCGGCCTCGCCTGGTGGAACGAAACCGTGCCGGTGGTGCTGCCCTGCCTGAACGAAGACCAGCGTAGCCTGATACGGAGCGAACTGGCGTATCAAAACCATGTTGCCGCGTCGTCCGCCTACCGAAGCCTGCCGCGCGGCGTCATCCATGCCGACCTGTTTCGCGACAACGTCATGTTCGACAACGGGCAGCTCACTGGCTTTTTTGATTTTTACTTTGCCGGCTGCGACACCTTTTTGTTCGACATCGGCATCTGCCTGAACGACTGGTGCCTTGCGCTGGAAACTGGCAGGCTTGACACGGCGCGCGCCGATGCCTTCATGGCGGCCTACCAGAAGGTCCGACCCCTGACGGCGCAGGAACGCACGCTGCTGCCGGCCCTGCAGCGCGCCGGCGCGCTGCGTTTCTGGGTGTCGCGGCTGTGGGATTTCCACCTGCCGCGCGATGCCACCATGCTGAAAGCCCATGACCCGGGCCATTTCGAGCGCGTGTTGCGCGAACGGCTGGCACAGCCCTATCTTTTGTAGTCCCACGCCATGAAATTGAATATTGTTCCTGCCCGCACCGGCCTGACCTGGGTCAAACTGGGCATCACGACCTTCATCCGGCAGCCGCTGGCCATGGCGGGCCTGTTCTTCATGTTCATGGCGATGCTGTCGGTCGCCACGCTGGTGCCCTTCATCGGCGCGGCCCTGGCACTGGCGCTGCTGCCCGCCGCCACGCTGGGCCTGATGGCGGCGACCCAGGAAGCCACCAAGGGCAAGTTCCCAATGCCGTCGATCCTGGTCAGCGCCTTTCGCGCGGGCCAGCAGCGCCTGCGGGCCATGATGGTGCTGGGCGCGCTGTATGCCGCCGGTTTCCTGGCGCTGATGGGCATTTCTGCGCTGGTCGATGGCGGGCAGTTTGCCAGCCTGTACCTGGTGGGCGGAAAGATCACCGAAGAGCTGGTCATGCAGGACAGCTTCCAGATGGCGATGTGGGTGGCAATGGCGCTGTACCTCCCGCTGTCGCTGCTGTTCTGGCATGCGCCAGCGCTGGTCCATTGGCATGGCGTGTCGCCGGTCAAGAGCCTGTTTTTCAGCGCCATGGCCTGCTACAAGAACTTTGGCGCCTTCACCATTTTTGGTCTGGCCTGGACCGGTGTGTTCGTGCTGGCGGCCATCGCAGTGTCGCTGATTGCCACGCTGCTGGGCAACCCGATGCTGGCCACCGTCGCGATGTTTCCGGTGGCGCTGGTGATCGTCGCCATGTTCTTCACCTCGATCTACTTCACCTTCCGCGACTGTTTCTCGGAAACGGACGAGCCGCTTCCCGACGAACACGCCTGATTCCAAAGCGTCCGGCGCTAAATCACCGTCAGCTTGGCGACGCTCAGCGCCAGCCATTTCACGCCATGCCGGGTGAAATTGATTTTTGCCCGGGCGTCATCACCCGTGCCTTCGAGCATTTCCACCCGGCCTTCGCCAAACTTGGCATGAAACACATTCGTTCCGCTTTTCAGCCCATGCGAAGGCGTGCTCTTTTGCGCGGGCACGGGCGGGCCGGCCAAACGCTCCGCGCTGCCGGTGTTTGAAGCAAATACGCTGCTTGCCCAGTCGGCACGGCCACTGCCCGCTCCTGAATTGCCAGCACCACCCCGGTTTCCCGAACCTGCGCCCAGGCCGGAGGAAAACCCCTGCTGCTTAGGCGTGATCCATTTGAGCGCCGCCTCGGGCAGTTCGTCATAAAACCGGCTCTTGGCGTTGTAGCGCGTCTGGCCATGCAGCATGCGGGTCTGCGAATGGCTGAGGTACAGGCGCTTTCTGGCGCGCGTGATGGCGACATACATCAGCCGGCGTTCTTCCTCGATGCCGCCGGCGTCGCTCAAGGCGTTTTCATGCGGAAAGATGCCATCTTCCAGCCCCGTGATGAACACGCAGTCGAATTCCAGCCCCTTGGACGAATGCACCGTCATGAGCTGCACCGCATCCTGGCCGGCCTGCGCCTGGTTGTCACCGGCTTCCAGCGCGGCATGGGTCAGGAAGGCGACCAGCGGCGACAGCGTTTCGCCGGTCTCCAGGTCAGGCGCCAGCCCTTCGGACGAAGGCTGCTCAAACACCGGCGCGTTCAGGTCCAGCCCCTGGCTGGCAGGCGACTGGCTCAAGTCGGCGCCCAGTTCATCGACCGGCAGCGCCACCGCATCCCGGCCAAAGCCTTCATGGCTGACGAAGGCTTCGGCAGCATTCACCAGTTCGGCCAGGTTTTCCAGCCGGTCCTGGCCGTCCTTGTCGGTTCTGTAATGTTCCTCCAGGCCGCTGTGCTGCAGCACGAGTTCAATGATTTCGCGCAGCGTGGCGCCTTCCGTCTGCTCGCGCACCACATCAAGCCTGGCGACAAAGGCACCCAGGTTGGTGCCGGCCTTGCCCGGCACGGCGCTCACGCCGTCATGTAGCGAACAGCCCGAGGCGCGTGAAATGTCCTGCAGCTGCTCAATGGTCCGGGCGCCAATGCCACGCGGCGGAAAGTTCACCACGCGCATGAAGCTGGTGTCGTCGTTCGGGTTGTCAAGCAGGCGCAGGTAGGCCAGCGCATGCTTGATTTCGGCGCGCTCGAAAAATCGCAGGCCGCCATAGACACGGTAAGGAATGGCGGCATTGAACAGCGCGGTTTCCATCACCCGGCTTTGCGCGTTGCTGCGGTACAGCAGCGCAATTTCCTTGCGCTCGGTACCGTCCTGCACCAGTTGCTTCACCTCATCGACAAACCACTGCGCTTCGGCAAAGTCACTGGCCGATTCATGCACCCGAACCGGTTCGCCCGGCCCGGCCTCGGTGCTCAGATTCTTGCCCAGGCGCTTGGTGTTGTGGCTGATCAGTTCATTGGCTGTGTCCAGGATATTGCCGAAGCTGCGGTAGTTGCGCTCCAGCTTTATCTGGTGCGTGACCTCGAACTCGCGCACGAAGTCGGCCATGTTGCCCACGCGCGCGCCGCGAAAGGCATAAATGCTCTGGTCGTCGTCGCCGACCGCCACTACCGAGCCGCCCGGCATGCCCTGCACGCCGTGCCCGGCCTCGTCGCCCTGCCCGGCCAGCATCTTGATCCAGGCATATTGCAGCTTGTTGGTGTCCTGGAACTCGTCGATCAGAATGTGCCGGAAGCGCCGCTGGTAATGCTCGCGGACCGGCGGGTTGTCCCGCAGCAGCTCGTAGCTGCGCAGCATCAGTTCGCCAAAATCGACGACACCTTCGCGCTGGCACTGCACTTCGTACAGCGCGTAAATCTCGGCTTTCTTGCGGCTGTCTTCGTCACGCACCGGCACGTCCTTGGCGCGCTGGCCGTCTTCCTTGCAGGCGGCAATGAACCACTGCAGCTGCTTGGGCGGAAAGCGCTCGTCATCGACATTGAACTGCTTGCACAGCCGCTTGATGGCCGACAGCTGGTCCTGCGTGTCCAGGATCTGGAAGGTCGAGGGCAAATTGGCCAGCTTGTAGTGCGCCCGCAGGAAGCGGTTGCACAGGCCGTGAAAAGTGCCGATCCACATGCCGCGCACATTGATCGGCAGCATGGCCGACAGGCGGGTGAGCATTTCCTTGGCCGCCTTGTTGGTGAAGGTCACCGCCAGGATGCCGCTGGGCGATACCTGACCGGTCTGCAGCAGCCAGGCGATGCGCGTGGTCAACACACGCGTCTTGCCCGAGCCGGCGCCCGCCAGGATCAAGGCATGCGTGGCCGGCAGGGTGACAGCCGCGAGTTGCTCCGGGTTGAGGTTGTGCAGCAGGGGCGATGGGGGCAATGAGGAAGAGGCTTCTGAGAACATCGCTTATTGTAGAAAGTCCCTTGCCGGCCGGCTGGCCTGCTTTTTATCGGAAGGCTACTTGGACGCTTCCAGAATCACGTCCACATGCCGGTTGGTCGACCGGCCCTGCGCCGTGTCGTTGGACGCAATCGGCCGGGTGTCCGCATAGCCGGTCGCCCGCATACGGCCCGCCTCGATTCCCTGGCCCTGAAAATGGCGCACCACACTGGCAGCCCGGCTGGTGGAGAGTTCCCAGTTGGACGGAAAGCGCTCGGTCTGGATCGGCATGTTGTCCGTATGCCCCTCGACCACGACGCGGTAGCCAGGGGCCTTGCCCAGGGTCGGTACGAGCCGGCTCATCACACTGCGTCCCGCCTCGCTCAGCGTCGCCTCGCCTGAGTTGAACAGCACCTCGCTGCTGATGCGAAAGCTGACCGTTCCCTTGTTCACAATCACCTCGATGTTCTTGTCCAGAGGGTCCAGCGCCAGACTCACCAGCACATCAGTTTCGGGCGGCATTTCGGGCTCGGGCACAGGCTCGGAGCTCGCCGGCAGCATCGGCACCGGAAGCGGTATTGGTGCGGCGCTGCCGGGAATGCCGATAACCGGGATGGCGCCCGATGCCGGCAAATGCCCCGTTGCGGCCGGTCCGTTGACAGGAACCCCGTGCGCGCCGGAACCGGCAAAGGCCAGCATCACCACCATCATCACCAGCAGCAAGGTGATGACATCCAGATACGTCAGGAGCCAGCCCTCTTCCTCGGCGACGGGGGCGGTTTCGAGGTGCCAGCGCGCAAAGCGGCCCTTGCGCAGCTTTGCACTCGCCCCCGCAGGCTTGGTCGGCACGGGTGGAGGCAGCACCCTGGAACGCGGTGCCTGCCTGTCGCCGTCATTCCTTTGCTCACCGGCCGGCGGTGCGCCCGGGCTGTCGTGAAGCGACATGTCGATGTATCCGGCCCTCGCCATGCTCAACGGGCCGGACCGGGCACCACCACCCGTTTTTTGCCATTTTTCCCGGGCAGCCGGCCGTCAAAGATTTCATCCTCGTGATGCGCCATGAAGGACTTGAGCGTTTCGCGCATGAGCGCCGGGCTGCGCCGCTCGCACATCATCGAGATGCCCTGCAGCACCATGTTCATCAGCACCACCCGGGTTTCAGTGCGGCGCTCCAGCTTGACCGCCACGGGCTTGAACACCAGGTTGGCCAGCAAAATGCCATAAAACGTGGTCATCAGCGCGACCGCGAGCTGCTGGCCGATGGCCCGCATGTCGCCGCCCAGCAAACTCATCAGGTTGATCAGTCCGACCAGCGTTCCGAGCATGCCAAAGGCCGGGGCAAAATTCGCCATGACGCGAAACAGCTGCGCTTCGGCAGCCTCGCGCGCGCGCAGGCGTGAGATACGCCACTGCATCAGGTCCAGGATGTCGTCTTCCGGCGTCTGGTCAATCACCAGCTGCACCCCCGTTCGCAAGAAGGGGTTGGTGACGTTTTCCAGCGCCCGCTCAACCGCATGCAGGTCGCCGTTGATCCACAGCTTTGAAATCCGCACCAGTTCGTCGATGTCGTTCTGCGTGTACATGCGCTCATTGCGCATCACCGTGGCCATCAGGTTGAACACCCGGAACACCTCCTTGAGCGGATAGCTCAGGAATGTCGCCGCCAGCGTACCGCCCAGCACAATGCCCAGGCTGGGCCAGTCGACGTACATGCGGGGATCGTCGGCCGAAAAAAACAGCACGATCCCCAGCAGCAACACGCTGGCCAGCATGCCGATCAGCGTGGAAGGGTTCATCCGCTTGACCATGGGCGTGGGCGCTCAGGCCTGAAGCTGGCGCTTGCAGGCAACCGGCGCAGGGCTTTGCAGCGCAGGCCAGCAAGATGTGTCAAAAACAAGAATGATGGCGCGACTCCTGAAAACATACCCCAGTTTAAAAAGCCCCTGACCAATCCTTTGTGCCCATGACAACCCTTTCAACTCCTCTCTTCGCGCAATTGCTTGTTGCGGCGGCCCTGGCCGCTTCCCTGTCTCCTGCGCGGGCGCAGTCGTTTTGCGCCAGCGATGGCCAGAGCCGGCCGGTCCAGCTCATGGAGCGTTTCATCAATGCCGACTGCGACACCTGCTGGACTGACCCGGCCACACCAGTGCCGGCAAAAAATGCCGTCGTGCTGGACTGGGTCGCACCGGGCGGCAAGGGCGACGACGCGCCGCTGTCGGCCGTGGCCACGCGCGATGCGCTGGTCCGACTGGAGACACTCAGGCAAGGCGTGCCCGCCAGAAGCCAAACGCTTGTGCATGCGGCCAAGGGCATCCAGGGTGCGGGGCTGCGCGTGGCCCACGGCTTGCCCGTCGCCGACTACCTGGGCGCCTCCATCGAACTCAGGCCGGTATCGCCGACAGCCAGGCAGCCCTTGACCGCCTGGCTGGCGCTGGTGGAAACCCTGCCGGCCGGCCTTGAAGGCTCGCCCGTGGAACGAAATCTTGTCCGAAACGTGCTTTCGCGCAATTGGGACGGGCGCAATCAGCTATTAAAAAGGGAGCAAAACAGGTTATTTGAAAGCCGCTCCATGAGCATTGCCCCGGGGGCAAATTCGGATCGCCTGCGCGTCATCGGCTGGGTCGAGGATGAAAAGGGCCGCGTGCTGCTGGCGGCGCAATCACGTTGTATCGCACCTTGAAGCACCCGCCAAGCAAGGATATTGCGGCCAATGCCATTCAGCGGGCCGCCAAGCCCCTAGAATCAGTCACCGGGCCCAAGCAATTGCGCCCGGTTTTTTTTTGGAAGTTTCACACTTGCGGTGAAGGTTCTACCAAAAACCGGCCAGTCCAAGCGCCTCCTGTTCATCAACAACAGTCTCTTGTCTAGAGCTTGGGGAAAATCATGGAAATATTCGACTACGACAACATCCTGCTGCTGCCGCGCAAATGCCGTGTGGAAAGCCGCTCTGAATGCGATGCCAGCGTGACGCTGGGCGCGCGCAGCTTTCGCATTCCGGTGGTGCCGGCCAACATGAAGACGGTGGTCAACGAAGACATTTGTGTCTGGATGGCGCAAAACGGCTACTTCTACGTGATGCACCGCTTTGACCTGGACAACCTGCAGTTTGTCCGCGACATGAAGGCGCGGGGCGCGTATGCCTCGATCTCGCTGGGCGTGAAGCAGCCCGACTACGACACCGTTGACCAGCTGGTGGCCGAAGGCCTGGCACCGGAATACATCACCATCGACATTGCCCATGGCCATGCCGACACGGTGCAGAAAATGATCCGCTACCTGAAGGACCAGCTGCCAGAATCGTTCGTGATCGCCGGCAACGTCGCCACGCCCGAGGCGGTGATTGACCTGGAAAACTGGGGGGCCGATGCGACCAAGGTCGGCATTGGCCCCGGCAAGGTCTGCATCACCAAGATGAAGACCGGCTTTGGCACCGGCGGCTGGCAGTTGTCGGCGCTCAAATGGTGCGCCCGCGTGGCGACCAAACCCATCATTGCCGACGGCGGCATCCGCGAGCATGGCGACGTTGCCAAGTCCATCCGCTTTGGCGCGACCATGGTGATGATCGGCTCAATGCTGGCGGGCCTCGAAGAAAGCCCGGGACAGACAGTGGAGGTCGATGGCCAACTGTTCAAGGAATACTACGGCAGCGCCTCGGACTTCAACAAGGGCGAATACAAGCACGTCGAAGGCAAGCGCATCCTGGAGCCGATCAAGGGCAAGCTGGTCGATACGCTTCGCGAAATGGAAGAAGACGTGCAAAGTGCCATCAGTTATTCAGGCGGCACCCGGCTGATGGACATCCGCAAGGTCAACTACGTGATTCTGGGCGGCAAGAACTCCAACGAAGACCTGATGATGTGAACCAGGCCGCGCGGCGTTTCAGCGGCGTGGCACCTCAAGGCCGAGCAGTTCAAACGCCAGCCTGTGCAGGCGGTGCGAAGGTTCTGTCAAGGCTTCAAGAATGCTGAAATGGTTCAGACCCGGCAGCGATTCGCAAACCGGTACGGTTTCAAGACCCCAGGCTTGCTGGATCAGCCGGTTCTGCCGGAGGAACTCATCGCTTTCGTCGCCCCCTGCCACGCTGAAAAGCGTGCCTTGCGGCGGACGCGGCAGCAACACGGGGCTGGCTTGCCTGACCTGCCCGGGCGTCAACTGCAAATCCTGGAGGAATGGCGTCTGACGAATCGGCGCCAGGTCGTACAGGCCCGAGATCGACAACGCATTCTTGACCAGGGCTTGCGGCAAATCGGGCGCATGCGCTGACCAGTCGCACGCCAGCAGCATCGCAGCCAGGTGTCCGCCCGCAGAATGGCCGGCCACCGTGATGCGCGCAGGGTCACCCCCCTGCCCGGCAACATGCCGCCACGTCCATACCAGCGCCTTGACTATTTGCCTGACAATGTCCGGAATCGTCACCGCCGGGCACAAGGCGTAGTTGAGCACCACGACGCAGGCTCCGGCCTGTGCGAACGCGGGCGCAATGAAGGAATGATCAGCCTTGTCCAGCGCACGCCAGTAGCCACCATGGATGAACACCAGCACCGGCGCGCCTTTGCCCTGGCTGACGCCGTTGGCCGGAAAAATATCCAGTGTTTCTGCAGGCTGCTCGCCGTAATCCACGTCAAGCTGACAAGGCAGCTGTTGGCGCGCACTTTGCGAGTCCGTCGCCCAGCGCGTGAAGTGTGCCGCATGACCCGGCACCAGCAGCCGGTTGTTGTACATGCTGTCCAGCCATTGCGGATTCCACGTTTGTGCTTCGTTGTTCATGGGTGTTTTGTTTGAGGGTCTACGAAAACCGTATCTTGGCACAGGTCTTTTCCGGAGCGCCAAAAAAAGGCCGCTGCGCACCTTTCGGTGGGCAGCGGCCTTTTGGCTTGCGGGCTGATCAAAAAATAATCAGCAGCTCACACCATGCTCAGTCGCGGAAAGGCTTGGTGAACTTACCGCCCGGCTTTTTGGCCGCATCGCGTGGCACGAACACCTTACCGGCGGGACGGGCAAAAGCAGGCTTGCGGTCTGCAAAATCACCACGGGGCGCAAAGCCTTCGTTGCCACCGCCAAAGTTGCCACGGTCTTCACGCGGTGCAAAGCCGGCGTTGTTGTTGCCACCGCCAAAGCCGCGGTCATCCGGGCGACGGGCGTTGCGGTCATTGAAGCCCGAACGGTCGGCGTAGTTATTGCCCTGCGGCGCTGGAGGACGGCCCTGGAAAGCACCACCACGGTCATCACGGTTGCCGCCGAAGCCGCCACCGGAATTGCCGCCAAAGCTGCCTGCATTGCCGCCGCCAAAACCGCCACCGGCTGGCTTGCGGCCGCCGAAGCCGCCACGGTCGCCGCCACCGCCGCCGAAGCTGCGGCCGCCACCGCGGTCATCGCGGCCACCACCGAAATTGCCACGTGGACGCTCGGACGTTGGCGCGAAACGCTGCTGGGGCTCCAGACCGGGAATCGTGCTGGCCTTCAGGTTTTGCTGTGTGTAGTGCTCGATGTCCTGGATCTTGCGACGATCGCGGAATTCGGCAATCGTGATCGCCTGGCCTTCGCGGCCGGCACGGCCGGTACGACCAATGCGGTGAACGTAATCTTCGGCTTTCATCGGCAGGCCGTAGTTGATGACGTGGGTGATGGTCGGAACGTCCAGACCACGGGCAGCCACATCGGTCGCTACCAGAATCTGCACACGGCCGTCACGGAACGCCATCAGGCGACGGTTGCGCAGGCCCTGGCCCAGCGCACCGTGCAGTGCCACGGCGCTGAAGCCTTCTTGCACCAAATCATTGGCCAAGCCGTCACATTCCACCTGCGTGCAGGCAAAAACGATCGCCTGGTTGATGGTGGTGTCGCGCAGCCAGTGGTCCAGCAACTTGCGCTTGTGGGTCATGTTGTCGGCCCACAGCAAAGACTGGGTGATCGACGCATGTTTTTCGTGCGGCGAGTCAATCTCGACACGCTGTGGCTGACGCATCACGCGGGTGGCGAGTTGCATGATGCGCGGCGCAAACGTGGCGCTGAACATCATGGTCTGCTTGCGCTCGATGGTGAGCTGGTTGACTTCAGTCAGGTCGTCGGCAAAGCCGAGGTCGAGCATACGGTCGGCTTCGTCAACGACGAGGAATTGCACCTGGTCGAGCTTGATCTGCATGCTGCGCTGCAAGTCAAGCAGACGGCCGGGCGTGGCCACGACGAGGTCGGCGTTTTGCAGCTTGGCAATTTGCAACTGGTAAGGAATACCGCCAACGACGTTGGCAACGCGCAGGCCGCGGCAATGGCGAACCAGGTCGATCGCGTCAGCACAAACCTGTTGGGCCAGCTCACGCGTTGGGCACAAGATCAGGGCGCCAGGGGTGGCGGCCTTGAAGTTGCGCATATTGGTCGGGTCCTTGCGCTTGGGCTTTTTCATCGGCGCTTCACCGCGGGCAACCGCTTCGGCGCTCAGGCGTTCGAATTCGGCACGTTCAAAACGCTCGGCTTCTTCCTGCTGTTTCAACAGGGTGTGCAGCACGGGCAACAGGAACGCAGCGGTCTTGCCGCTACCGGTCTGGCTAGAAACCAGCAGGTCGGTGAATTTGGGCGCTTTCGGGTCGGCGTCCAGGGCTTGCATGGCCTTGGGGATGGTGGCCAGCTGCACCGAGGTAGGTTGGGTAAAGCCCATGTCGGCAACTGCTTGCAGCAGTTCCTTGGCCAGGCCGAGCTTCACAAAGCCGTTAGGCTCGGCAACAACGGCTTCCAGCGAGGTTGCCATGGCAACGGGCTCGTCGGACGAGAAATCGGGAATCACGTGGATGTCCAGATCGGAGATGGTTTCGGTATTGTCGGACGCAAAGTCGCCGCGAGTCTCAAAAGAGTCAGTCATGTTTTCTTCTCACTAATCCCCTGTCCGCTTCGTTTGTGGCGAATGAACAGGAAACTCCACCCCCGCGATGCGGAAGGCTTCGTTCATGGTTAATAAAACATCAACCATCAAACGAATATACGGACCAAGAGCAGAATTGCCTTGATACGGTGACTCTGAAAATAGAGTCCAAAAGTGTGAGGTAGATGTACAAATGCGGTTGGCACGGCGTGCAACTGCAAGCCCGCTATTATGGCATGGTTTGCGGGTTTCTACCAGTTACCCTTAATGAATCAATGTTACTACCGTTCATCGTCAAGTCAAAAAGTGAGTCCGGACAGGCGAATCAACTATATTTTCAAGAGCAACGATTGCCTGCCGGCTATGCGCAAAATGCCGGAAAGCTAGGAGTTACTTCAAAAAATGCTCACGGTAATGCAGCAATTCGTCAATCGATTCATGCACGTCAGCCAGCGCCGTGTGGAGTTGCCGCTTCTTGAACGCGCTGTACACCTCGGGCTGCCAGCGCTTCGCCAGTTCCTTGAAGGTACTGACATCGATATTGCGGTAATGGAAAAAAGTTTCCAGCCTTGGCATGTACTTGACCAAAAAGCGCCGGTCCTGTCCGATGGAGTTGCCGCACATCGGCGCCTTTCCTTTAGGAACGTACTTTGCCAGGAAGGCGAGCAATTGCACCTGGGCATCTTCTTCGTTCAACGTGCTGGCCTTGACCTTGTCGATGAGGCCGCTGCGGCCGTGCGTGCCCTTGTTCCACTTGTCCATCTGCTCCAGCAAGGCGTCGGACTGGTGGATGGTCAGCACCGGGCCTTCGATGCGCGGCGTGAGTTGCGGGCCGGTCACGACCACGGCAATTTCAATAATGCGTTCCTTTTCCGGGTCCAGCCCGGTCATTTCGCAGTCCAGCCAGACCAGGTTCTGGTCAGATTTCTTCAATAAGGGTTCAGTCTCTAACATCTTGCGATTCTCGCCTATCGCCTAAACTCATCCCCATGATTGACCCCTCTTTTGTATTCACACTGCTGTTCACAGGCCTGCTCATGCTCGGGCTGCTGACGAAGTTCTACCTGGCCACGCGGCAGATTCGCCATGTTGCACGGCATCGAAACCAGGTGCCGGCCGCTTTTGCTTCCACCATCAGCTTGCCCTCGCACCAAAAGGCGGCGGACTACACGATTGCCAAGACACGCCTGGGCATGCTGGAAATGGCATTCGCCGCTGCACTGCTGATGGGCTGGACGCTGTTGGGCGGCATTGACACGTTGAACCAGGCCTTGATGCGCTCGGGCCTGGCCGACTACGGCGCGCTGGTGCCTCAACTGGCGCTGCTCGCTGCATTCGGCCTCGTCAGCGGCCTGCTCGACCTGCCGTTCACGCTGTACAAGACTTTTCGGCTTGAGGAGCGCTTTGGCTTCAACCAGATGACGCTCAAGCTGTGGCTGGCCGACCTGGTCAAGTCCACCATCGTTGGCACGGTCATCGGCCTGCCCATCGTGGCGCTGATCCTGTGGCTCATGGGCAGCGCAGGTACGTTGTGGTGGCTGTGGACCTGGGTCGCATGGATGGGCTTCAACCTGCTGGTGCTGGTGCTTTTCCCGACGGTGATTGCGCCTCTGTTCAATAAGTTCAAGCCACTAGACGACGAAGCGCTGAAGGCGCGTGTCACGGCGCTGATGCAGCGCTGCGGCTTTGCCGCCAAAGGTCTGTTTGTGATGGACGGCAGCCGGCGTTCGGCGCATGCCAATGCGTACTTCACCGGCTTTGGCGCAGCCAAGCGGGTGGTGTTCTACGACACCTTGCTCAAGCAGCTCAATCCGGCGGAGGTCGATGCCGTGCTGGCGCATGAACTGGGCCATTTCAAGCACAAGCACATCATCAAGCGCATCGGCGTGATGTTTGCCATGAGCCTGGTGGGGTTTGCACTGCTCGGCTGGCTGTCCACCCAGGTCTGGTTTTACACCGGACTCGGCGTGCGACCCAACCTGACGGGCAGCAACGACGCGCTGGCGCTGCTGCTGTTCCTGATGGTCGTTCCGCTGTTCAGCTTTTTTATTTCCCCGCTCATGGCGCTGTCGTCGCGCAGGCACGAGTTCGAGGCGGACGCCTACGCCATCTCGCAAACCGACGGCGGGGACCTGCAAAGTGCCCTGCTCAAGCTCTACCAGGACAATGCCAGCACGCTCACGCCAGACCCGGTGTTTGTGAAGTTCTACTATTCCCATCCGCCGGCCTCCGAGCGGCTGGGACGCATGGCCCCCATGACCCCTTCTCCTGAAAGCGCTGCCGCATGAGCAACCCGATCCATCAAAACCGACGCGCCCTGAGCGCCACCGAAATCGTCACCCATTTGAGCAAGCTCAACGGCGAGCAGGCCCTGGGCTGGCGGCTGATCGAGGGCGCGCTGGAGAAAACCTACAAATTCAAAAACTTTTACGAAACCATTGGTTTTGTGAATGCGGTGGCATTCATTGCCAACGCAGAAGACCACCATCCCGACCTCGAAGCCAGCTACGGCCAGTGCAAGGTGCGTTTCAACACGCACGATGTCAAGGGCATTTCCGTCAGCGACTTTTTCTGTGCGTCGAAAGCTGACGCCTTGCTGGCTTGAGCAAGCCCTTGCGTTCGGCGCGTGCCAGCGAAACGACGCCTGCAGGCACACAATCGGGTCTGGTGGTGGCCGGCTTTGGCCGCCATGTGATGGTCGAAACCGAATCCGGCGAGCGCGTGATCTGCCATCCCCGCGGAAAGAAAAGCCAAGTGGTCGTTGGCGACCGCATTCGCTGGCTGCCGTCTCAGGACGAAGGCACCATCGAAAAAATCGAGGAGCGCAGCAACCTGTTCTACCGCCAGGACGAAATGCGCACCAAGTCGTTTGCCGCCAATCTGGACCAGGTGCTGATCCTGATCGCGGCAGAACCCGAATTCTCCGAAAGCCAGCTGACGCGCGCCCTGATCGCGGCAGAAGCCGAGCGCATCAAGCCCATCATTGCACTGAACAAGAGCGATCTGGCCGAGCCCTTCGGCCGGGCCTGGGCCAAGCTGGCACCCTACCGGACCATGGGCTACCAGATGCTGCCACTGGCGATCAAGCCAAAAGCCGCGACGGCGCCTGAAGATGCGGAGCAGACCCGAGAATTGATGGAACTTTTGAGCAGAAAGAAAACCCTGGTGCTCGGCCCGTCCGGCGCCGGCAAAAGCAGCCTGACCAACCTCCTGGTGCCGCAGGCCAAGGTGTTGACCGCCGAGATTTCGCAGGCGCTGAACTCCGGCAAGCACACCACCACCAGCACGACGCTTTACTGGGTCGATGAAGCCAGGACGACGGCGTTGATCGACTCGCCGGGCTTCCAGGAATTCGGCTTGCACCACATCGACCCGATGCAACTGGCCAACTACATGCCCGACTTCAAGGCGCATGCGCAGGACTGCAAGTTCTACAACTGCACCCACCTGCATGAACCGGGTTGCGGCGTTATTTTAGAGGTCAAATCCACCGTTTCCGCAAGCAGCATCAGCACTAATCGCTATCGTTTGTATAGCGAACTGTTTGCAGAGCTTTCACAGACCCGGTATTGAAAAAGGCAAGCGGCTGTCCGGCTATCCCAGCAGCCGGGCCAGCGTCAGCAGCGCCAGCAGCACCATCCACAGCACCACAGAACGCCAGACCAGGCCCACGACGCTGCGAAGGTGGGCCACCTCGGGCTCGCGGCAGGTCGCTGGTGCCGTGACGGCGGCATCGTCAATATCGGCCAGTCCACCCACCTCGAATTCCTGCGAGACAGTGGCGACCAGCACGGGATTGAGTGCCGCGCCTCCAAGCTGCACATTCACCGCGCCCGAAGTAGCAGCCAGGATCAGCCCGTCGTTGCGGCCGGCCGTGGCGAGGGCTGCACCAGTGGGAAAGCGTTGGGTGTAATTGCGCCACGAGTCGATGGCATCCTCAAAACTGCCGACCACGGCAAAGCCCAGCGACGTGATGCGCGAAGGCACGAAATCAATGTTGCCCCAGACAAGGTTGGCCACATGCTGCAGGGCCGGGCTGGCGCCCTCCCCCGGCGTTCGGCTCTTGTAGCTCCAGTAGCGTGCGACAAATTCGCTCATCCGGTAAAGCACCGCACCGGCGGGTCCGAATCCAAAAGCGGCCAGCACTGAAAACCAGCCGAGTACGCCAAACACATGGCGGTGTGCGGCAAGCACTGAATATTCGATCACATGGCGAACGATTTCGCTGCGCGGCAGTTCGCTGGCATCGACCTGACGCCATTCGGCCAGCAATTCGCGGGCCAGGTCTTCGTTGCCGTCGTCCAACGCATTGCGAATGTCGGTGAAGTAATGGCTGAACTGGCGGAAACCCAGCGTGACATACAGGACCGCCACGCTCCAGGCAAAGGCCAGCAAGACATTGACCTGCCACAGCAGCCAGTGCACCAGCAGCGTCAGCAGCGTGGGCACCATGACGGCAAAAACCCAGGTGATCCATCCATGATGCGGCTTGCCAGCATCCAGGCTGCGGTGGCCCCAACGCGCCCAGCCCAGGAAAGTGGCATGAATCCAGTTGCCGCGGGCCAGGGGACGGGCCTGCTCCAGGATCAGTGCAAACAAAACGGCAAAAAAGCTCATGGCAAATCATAACGGACCCCCACGGTCGCCCACTGCGTATGGCTCCCTGCCCCCGAGGGGGCTGCTGCGCCTGCGGCCCTTGCTGGTATTGAAAGCCCCATGGGCACTTTGGCGCTATTGCTCCCCGCTGCGTTTGGTTTGCTGCCATGCGGAGGTGGGGAGTTCAGGCGCTGAGAAAACGGTAGAAGTTTCGCAGCATGCCCGCCGTTGCACCCCAGATGTAGCGTTCCGTGATTTCACTGCCCGCCGTCTGGCTCATCGGATCACTGTAAGGCATGGACAGCCACTGACGCAGCACGCCGTTGAACTCTGTTTCATGGCGCCGGTGGTGCGCAGGGTTCATCAGAAACCTGAGCGGCACTTCAAACACATCGGCCACTTCTCCCGGGTTGGGATGCAGCTGAAAGCCCGGCCTGACCAGCGCCACCACCGGCGTGATGATGAAAGCTGAACCCGTGACATAGGTCGGCAAGGTGCCCAGCACCTCGACATGGTGGCGCGGCAAGGCTATTTCCTCATGCGCTTCCCGCAACGCGGTATCGACCGCGTCCTGGTCGGTGTCGTCGGTGCGGCCGCCCGGAAAGGCAATCTGGCCTGAGTGCGTGGACAGGTTGGTCGAGCGCTCGGTCAGCAACAGCGTGAGTTCGTCGCGCATCACCAAAGGCAACAAGACTGCAGCCAGCGCTGGCGTCCGGCCGGAGAAGCTCGTTTCCACGCTGTGCTCGGGCACCCACATCGGAGGATGCCTGAAACGGTCACGCAGCGCTTGCGGCGTGAGCCGATCAGGGGCGACGCCAGCCAGGTGGCTGTCGATGCCCAGCACGGGAATGGAACGCGGATCAAAAACTGGCAAGGAAGAGGACTTGACGGGTTTCATGGCGGGACAGGATAACAAGCATAAAAAAAGCCGCTCGTTAAAGCGGCTTTTCGAAAGCGACAGGTGCTTGACAGGTGTTTTTACACAGCCTGTGCGGGCTCCACGGCCTTGAGAGCCTTGACAGCCTTGACGCCCAGCTTTTCCTTGATACGTGCCGACTTGCCGCTGCGGCTGCGCAGGTAGTACAGCTTGGCACGGCGCACATCACCCTTGCGCTTGACTTCAATCTTGGCAATCAGCGGGCTGTACACCTGAAAGGTGCGCTCGACGCCTTCGCCATTGGAGATCTTGCGAACGATGAAGCTGGAATTGAGGCCGCGATTACGCTTGGCAATCACGACACCTTCAAAAGCCTGCAAACGCTTGCGCGTACCTTCAACCACGTTCACGCTCACGATGACGGTGTCGCCAGGCGCGTAAACCGGAATGGTCTTGTTCAAGCGGGCAATTTCTTCCTGCTCAAGAGTCTGAATCAGATTCATGATTTTTCCATCTAACTAATTTCGCTCATGCACGCGCTGCGCTAAAGACCGCAAATCCAGGGATTGATTCAAAAAAATCAAATGGTTGCAGTGGCCGCCAGAGGATCGAAAAGCCTATGATTATAGCAATTCAGACGTCCGGGACAGGATTTTTTGGAAAATTAATCAGGAAAGCTTCGTCACCCTTGCTCAGGTATCCAGCCCTGCGTGCTGCACGGACCAGTTCGGGTCGCTGGCGCTGCGTGAGGGCCAACCGCTGCTCGCGCCGCCAGCGCTCGATGAGCGAATGGTTGCCGGACATCAGAACCGGTGGCACGGATTGGCCACGCCAGGCTTCAGGGCGGGTGTAGTGCGGGCAGTCCAGCAGGCCATCGAGCGCCGGATTGAAACTGTCCATCTGGTGGCTGCCTTCGTCGTTCAGCACGCCCGGCTGCAACCGGGCGACTGCATCCAGCAGGGCCATGGCAGCGAGTTCACCGCCCGAAAGCACGAAGTCGCCCAGACTGATTTGAAGATCGACATGGGTGTCGATGAAGCGCTGGTCCAGCCCTTCGTATCGGCCACAGATCAGCACTGCGCCACTGCTGCCGGTTGACCAGCGCTCGACGCCGGCATGGGTCAGCACGTCGCCAACGGGAGAAAAAAGAACCGTGGGCGCATCGGGCGCAGCGCTGGCCAGCCGGTCGGCGCGCAGGCTTTCAAGGCAAAGCGTCAGCGGCTCGGCCAGCATGACCATGCCCGGGCCGCCGCCAAAAGGCCGGTCATCGACACGCCGGTAGCGGCCCTCGGCAAAGTCGCGCAGATTCCAGAGCCGGACCTCGACCAGGCCGGATTCATAGGCGCGGCGGGTCACGCCACTGGTCAGGAAGGGCGTAAAAATCTCGGGAAACAGGGTGATGACATCAAAGCGCATGAAAAACTACTTTGAAGGCCGGAGAACACGAAGAGCCGGATGCAGCAGGGCACATGGCCCTACAGCCGCATCAAGCGTCAATAATCGGGCTGCCAGTCAACGGTGATGCATTTGCCGGCGATATCGACCTTGTCGACATAGGCCGCGACAAACGGAATCATGCGTTCGGCTGCGGCACTGCTGCCGTCTTCCTGCGTGCTGCTGTACTCGATGCACAAGACCGACTGCGGACCGGTCGTCATCAGGTCGCGGACGCAGCCCAAGGCAACGCCTTCGCGGTTGACGACGTTCAGGCCTATCAAATCGACCCAGTAATATTCATCGGACGAAGCGGCTGGAAAGCTGCTGCGCGAAAGGAATATCCGGGCGCCGCGCAAGGCTTCGGCAGGCGTGCGGTCATCAAGACCGGCAAACTTGACCACTACCGAGCCGGAATGGATTTTGGACTCGTCCACCTTGAGGGAAACGGTACCGGAGAAAAGACTGAAACCGGGCCGGAACTTGGCGTCGGGCGCCTGCAGGTACCAGGTTTCAGCGGCAAGAAGCGCTTCCGGGTCGTTGCTGTGGGGCAGGACCTTGAGCCAGCCCTTGACACCCCACGCATCCAGAATGCGCCCGACCTCAATCGCATCTTCAGGCAGCTTTGACGGTGTCAAACCCGCAGACGGTTGAAGGCCAGGCATCATTGAAAAGCAGCTAAATCAGGCTGCTGCGACGTCAGCAGGCAGCTCAGCGGCAGAAACTGCAACCGAAGCGCCACCTTGCTTGATCAGGCGCAAAACGGTCGGCGACGCTTGGGCGCCAACGCCGATCCAGTGGGTCAGGCGGTCCTGCACGATGCGCAGGCCTTCTTCGCCGCCTTTGGCAATCGGGTTGTAAAAACCGATGCGCTCGATGAAGCGACCATCGCGGCGAACGCGCTTGTCAGCCACAACGATGTTGAAAAATGGACGGTGCTTAGAACCGCCGCGTGAAAGCCGGATGACGACCATGATTTATCCTTGGGTGGCGGGGTAAAAATAACCCCAGTATTCCTGCAGCGCTTGAGACACACGACATGGCCACCCGGCCAGCGAAATGCTGCAAAGCCTGCGATTATAGCTTGCGCTCCAGGTTGCTTCGCGTGCCAGGCCGTTTTCCATGGAAAATCCTTCCCCTGATCGATGCCGCCAATGGCAAGACCGAAAACTTCTTCTCTTTGTTATGCATGCCACTCCTACGTCCCAGCCGCGACGAAGACATCGCCGCCATCACCGCCATTTATGCCCACCATGCCCTGCACGGCACCGGCACTTTCGAAGCCAATCCACCCAGTGCCGGCGACATGGCGGCCCGACGTTCAGATGTGCGGTCCAAAGGCCTGCCCTATCTGGTGGCCGAACAGGACGGAAAGATTCCGGGCTTTGCCTATGGCAACTGGTTCAAGCCGCGTCCGGCCTAACGGTATTCGGTCGTGGACTCGGTTTATTCTTGCGCCAGGTCTGGACCGCAAGGGCCTGGGCCGTGGCCTGCTGGACGAACTCCTGGCGCGTTGCGAAGCGGCGGGAATTCGCAAGGTCATGGCCATCATCAGTGATTCGGCCAATGCCGGGTCGCTCGGCGTTCACCTTGCGCTGGGTTTCAGGCGGGTTGGCATCGTCGAGGCCTGCGGCTGGATATTCGGCGCCTGGCGCGATATCGTGATCATGCAAAAGACCCTTGGACCTGGCCGTTCAGAGCGGCCAGCCGAGCTCCCCGCCCCATAATCCAGCCCATGCATTCACCCCATCAGAAAAACAAAACACTCGCCGCCTGGCTGGCCTTCATTGGCGGCCAATTGGGGCTGCACCGCTTTTACCTGTATGGCTGGCGGGATCTTTGGGCCTGGGCGCATCCCCTGGTCGCGGCATTGGGCTGGTGGGGAGTCCACAGGGTGCAGTCATACGGCCAGGACGACCACATGGCCTGGGTGCTGATTCCCCTGCTGGGTTTCACGCTGGCGGGCACGGCGCTGACAGGAATCTATTACGGCTTGATGGCGTCTGAGAAATGGAATGTGATCCACAATCCTGCCTCGACCGATGCGCGCGCCGGCAATACCAGCTGGCTGACAATTGGCGCCGTTGTGTTTGCCTTGCTGTTTGGCACCATCTCACTGATGTCGAGCATTGTTTTCAGTTTCCAGCGCTACTTCGAGTACCAGGTGGAAGAGGCGAGAAAAATCAGCCAGTAGCGCGACCCAATAGTCCGACTTCAAGGCGTCCTGGCACAGCCGCGACACCTTTGGCGAGAATCTAGCACATGACATCCTTCCGCACCCCCAAAGACCGCTGGCTCAGCGCTGCACTTGGCCGCATTGAGGCTGACTTCCAGCGCAGCGCCGACACGCACCTGATTGCCCTGCCGCTGCCGGAATTTGCGGCACGGGGCGTTGACTTTTACCTCAAGGACGAATCGACGCACCCGACCGGCAGCCTCAAGCACCGCCTGGCGCGGTCGCTTTTTTTGTATGCGCTGTGCAATGGCTTCATCCATGAATCCTCGACCATCGTCGAGGCGTCCAGCGGCTCCACGGCGGTAAGCGAAGCCTACTTTGCCCGTCTGCTGGGCCTGCCTTTCGTGGCCGTGATGCCGCACAACACCTCGCCTGAAAAAGTGACGCAAATCACCTTCTATGGCGGGCGCTGCCACTGGGTTGACAGCGCCGCACAGGTGCATGAGGCAGCCCGTCAACTGGCCATTGACACCCAAGGCCATTACATGGACCAGTTCACCTACGCCGAACGCGCCACCGACTGGCGCGGCAACAACAACATTGCCCAGAGCATGTTCAGCCAGATGGCGCATGAACGCCATCCGGTGCCGCGGTGGATCGTGGTGGGCGCCGGCACGGGCGGCACCAGCGCCACGATAGGCCGCTATGTGCGCTACCAGCGCCACGCCAGCCAGCTGTGCGTGGCCGACCCGGCCGGCTCGGTCTTTGGCGAATACCACCGCACCGGCAACGCCCATCTGACGGGCGCAGGCTCGCGCATCGAAGGCATTGGCCGGCCACGCGTGGAAGCCAGCTTCATCCGCACCGTCATCGACCGGATGCTCGAAGTGGCCGACACCGACTCGCTGGCCGCCATGCAAGCGCTTGGCCAGCTGCTGGGCCGTCGCGTCGGCCCGTCCACCGGCACCAGTTTTTTTTGCATGCTGACGCTGGCCCACGAGATGCTGGCACGCGGCGAGCAGGGCTCGCTGCTGTCGCTGCTGTGCGATTCGGGCGAGCGCTACCTGCCGACTTACCACGACGCCGACTGGGTACTTGACCAGGTGGGCAATTGCGCAGCGCCGCGTCAGCGCATCGAGCGGCTGATGCGGCCCGTGCTGGAGTGCTGACATGGGCGCCAATCCGACCGTCTGCCTGCCAATGCCGCCCCGCAGCGCGCTGCGCCGCCGCCTTCTGATGGCCAGCGTGGCAGGACTGGGCGGCGCCGCCTTCAACACGCCCGTTCTCGCCCTGCCCGCCAAAACGCTGGTGTTCCCGCGCGACCGCGGAGCGCACCCCGACTTTCGCACCGAATGGTGGTACATCACCGGCCAAGCCAGCACCGACGCAGCCAGCCCGCGCCGTTTCGGTTTCCAGCTCACCTTCTTTCGCTCGCGTGTCGACGGCACGGCGCAAATGACATCGAACTTTGCCGCACGGCAACTGGTTTTTGCGCACGCCGCCGTGACCGATGTGCAGGGTAGCAAGCTCTGGCACGACCAGCGCATCGCCCGCGAAGGCTTTGGCGTGGCGTCGGCCAGCCAGCAAGACATGGCGCTCAAGCTGCGCGACTGGACCTTGACCGCCAATGGCCCGCGCTACGCCGCCGAACTGCCGGCCACCGACTTTGGCCTGAGCTTGCAATTCGAGGAAACGCAAAGCGTGCTACTGCAAGGCAAGCAAGGCCTGTCGCGCAAAGGCCCCGAAGAAAAACAGGCCAGCTACTACTACAGCCAGCCGCAACTGGCCACGCACGGCCGGCTGCAAATCAAGGGACAGACGTTTGAAGTCAGCGGCAAGTCCTGGCTGGACCATGAGTGGAGCGAAGAAATCCTCGCCCCGGGCGCGGTGGGCTGGGACTGGATGGGCATGAACCTGGACGACGGCGGCGCCCTCACCGCCTTTCGACTGCGCGACAAAGCCGGCAATGCCATCTGGGCCGGCGGCTCCTGGCGCTCCGCCAGCGGCGAGTTGCGCATTTTCAACGCCAGCGACGTCAGCTTCAGCCCCCTGCGGCACTGGACCAGCCCGCTCACGCAAATCAGCTACCCGGTGCGGTGGCGCGTGCAAACGCCGGCAGGCACCTACACCGTGAAAGCGCTGCTCGACAACCAGGAACTGGACAGCCGAAACTCCACCGGCTCGATTTACTGGGAAGGTCTGAGCGAGTTGCTGGACAGCCAGGACCGGCGCGTGGGGAGCGGGTATCTGGAGATGACGGGGTATGGCCAGGCGCTGCGGATGTGAAGACGATCTGGCCGGTGCCGGCCATTGACGGAAGGCCGCTTGCGTGTCTGGGTGCAGTTGACGTGCGGACAGGTTACGCAAACCAACGGCAGCATGGGGATCAAAGCGGGGGCTGCCGCAGCCAGCTTTGCAACGGCAGTGCACCATCGACTGGCTTATTTCCAACAGAAGACCAAGTTGTGACGGGTACTGCTTCATTGCGGGTAACGAGCGGGGGCGCCAGCACCTCCATGATCATGCGCAGCCTGACGAGGAAGTGAAACGGTAAACACCGTACCCCGTTCTTCAGTGGACTCAGCCTTGATGGTGCCGCCATGCGCCTCAGTGACTTCACGTGCGATGAACAGGCCCAGGCCCAAGCTGCTGTTTGCCGCGCCCTTTTGCTGCCCATCTTTCACTGCAAGCTGAATCATCAGGTCAAAGATCGCGTCCTGGGAGGCTGCGGGAATGATCGGTCCCTGGTTGGACACTCGCACGGAAATGGTTTCCTTTTCGCGCCGAACAATGATGGTGACGGGATTGGCGCCGTCGCGGTACGGGGCGGCGTTGTTGAGCAGGTTTGAAAACAGCTGCTGCAATTTCGGTCCGTCAAGGACGGCCTCAGTGTCGCCCGAGGCTTCGAGCGCGAAGGGGCACTTCGGATTCACCCCTACGCTGCTGGTCAGGACCGCACCGCTACAAACCACACCCCAGCATGGCTTGGCGCAACGCACGACAATCCAAACCCATGAAAGCCCTCCACACCATTGCCCTGTCCATGCTCGATCTGGTCTCGGTCCGCGAAGGCGGCACCGTGGCCGATGCGCTGGCGATTGCCCTGCGCACCGCGCAGCATGCCGAGCGGCTAGGCTTCAAGCGTTACTGGCTGGCCGAACACCACAACATGGCCGGCATTGCCAGTTCGGCGACTGCCGTGCTGGTCGGCCACATCGCCGGCGGCACGCACACCATCCGCGTGGGCTCGGGCGGCGTGATGCTCCCCAACCATGCGCCGCTGGTGGTGGCCGAGGCGTTTGGCACGCTGGCCGAGTTGTACCCGGGGCGCATCGACCTGGGCCTGGGCCGCGCGCCGGGTACCGACCAGGCCACGATGCGGGCGCTGCGGCGCGAACGCACCGAAACGGCAGACGATTTTCCGCAGGACGTGGCCGAGTTGCAGCGCCTGCTGGGGCCGGTGCGGCCCGGCCAGCGGCTGATTGCCATGCCGGGCGCGGGCACCCATGTGCCGATCTGGCTGCTGGGCTCCAGCCTGTTTTCTGCGCAGCTGGCGGCCGAGCGCGGCCTGCCCTATGCGTTTGCCTCGCATTTCGCACCGCGCCTGCTGCTGCAGGCGATTGGCTTGTACCGGCAGAATTTCAAGCCATCCGCCACGCTGGCCAGGCCGTATGTGGCGATCGGCGTGCCGCTGATTGCCGCGCCGACCGACGAGGAAGCTGATTTCCTGGCCAGCAGCACCTACCAGCGGGTGCTCGGCATCCTGACCGGCGCCAGGGGCGGCCTGCAGCCACCGGTGGAGCATTTCCTGGCCCAGCAACATCCGCAGGAGCGCGCGGCCATCGGCGACTTCCTGGCCGCTGCCGTGGTGGGTGGCCCGGACACGGTGCATGAAGGCCTGAGTGCGCTGGCGCAGGCCACGGATGCCGACGAATTCCTGCTGGTCTGCGACATCCACGACCCGGCCTTGCGGCTGCGCTCGCTGGACATTGCCGCTGCCGCGCTGCAAGCCGTGGCAGCCTGATGGCCTGAGCAGAGGCTGTCGGCCAGCCGGCGTCTTTGCTACGTAATTAATAGCTTCATCACAATTCAGGACAAGCGGAAACAGCATTTTTGATGCTAAAAATCCGTTGGCCGCAGGGCTGCGCTGCCGCTTCGCCGGCGGTCAGTGCGCACCGGCGGCCGCGTCGGCACTGCCCGCGCCCGCAAGCGTCGGCCGCGTCAGGTAGACCAGTGGAATCAACAGCAAAAAGATCAGCGCCGAGGCATAAAACACGTCGTTCGCGGCCAGCATATAGGCCTGCTGGTCCACCAGCCGGTTGATGGCGCCCAGCCCCTGCTCGGGCGACAGCCCGGCACCGGCCAGGCCCGACAGCGCACTGTTGGCCGCCACACTGCCGGTGTTGACATATTCACTGAGCTGCGCATGGTGCATGGCGGCGCGGTTCTGCCAGACAGTGGTGGCAATCGAGGTGCCGAAGGAGCCGGCCAGGATACGCACGAAGTTGGACAGTCCCGAAGCCGCCGGAATCCGGTCATACGGCAGGCCCGACAGCGTGATGGTGACCAGCGGAATGAAAAAGCAGGCCATCGCCACGCCCTGGATAAGGGTCGGGATCAAGATGGTTTTCATGTCGGCCTGGGTGTTGAAGTTCGAGCGCATCCACAGCACCAGCGCAAACACGGCAAACGCCGCTGCGGCAAAGCGGCGCGGGTCGGTCTTGCCAATGTTCTTGCCCACCAGCGGCGACAGCAGCAACGCCATCACGCCCACTGGCGCCAGCACCATGCCGGCCTGCGTGGCGGTGTAGCCCATGTGCTGCTGCAGCCACAGCGGCAGCAGCACCACATTGCCGAAAAACAGGCCATAACCGACTGACAGCGCGAGCGCGCCGGCCCAGAAGTTGCGCCTTTTGAACAGGCTGAGGTCCACGATCGGATGCTCTTCAGTCAGTTCCCAGATCACAAAGGCGATCAGCCCGACCAGCGCAACAATGCCCAATGCAATGACTTGGCCGGAATGAAACCAGTCCAGTTCCTTGCCCTTGTCGAGCATGATCTGCAACGCGCCGACCCAGATTACCAGCAGCGCCAGGCCAATCGAATCGATGGGCAGCTTGCGGGTCTGGCTTTCTCGGTTCCTGAAAATGCGCCAGGTGATGAAGGCCGCGCCAAAACCCACCGGAATGTTGATATAGAAAATCCACGGCCACGAAATGTTGTCGGTGATCCAGCCGCCCAGCAGCGGCCCCATGACCGGCGCGACCAGCGTGGTCATGGACCAAAGCGCCATCGCCGTCCCGGCCAGCGCTTTCGGATAACTGGACAGCAGCAGCGCCTGCGACAGCGGAATCATCGGACCCGCCACCAGCCCCTGCAACACGCGGAAAAAAATCAGCATGGTCATGTTCGGCGCCAGCCCGCACAACCAGGACATGATCACGAACAGGACGATGCTGGTGGTGAACAGCCGGACCTGGCCAAACCGTTGCGACAACCAGCCGGTCAGCGGCACGGCAATCGCGTTGGCCACGCCAAAGCTGGTGATGACCCAGGTGCCCTGGGTCGGGCTGACACCCAGGTCACCCGCAATGGCCGGCAGCGACACATTGGCAATCGACGTGTCGAGCACGTTCATGAAGGTGGCAGCCGACAGCGCCAGCGTGCCCCACATGCGGGCCGAGCCACTCAGCGGCGGCGGTGGAAGAAAATCAGTTGCGGAGGGGGTTACAGACGCCATGAAAGCCTTGACGGAAGGTTATGGAAAACAGGTCTGCTCAATGCGGCAACGCAGCATGTCCGCCGTCAAGTGACGAAGAAACCAACGCTGAAACGTCGGTTTTGACAGCCTTGCCCGACTTGACGGCCCGTCCGGAATTCGCGGCAATCACGCGCCTGACTTCCTCGTCGCCGGCATCGTCCTGGGTGGCAAACGCCTGCGTGTGCGAGTGGGCGGCATCGCGTGGCGCGTCAGCCAGCGCCTTGCCGTCCTTGTTGCTGATATCGACTTCGGCCTCCATCGACAGACCGACCCGCAGGGGATGTTCGGCAAGTTGCGCCGGCTCCAGTGCGATGCGCACCGGCACGCGCTGCACCACCTTGATCCAGTTGCCGGTGGCGTTTTGCGCCGGCAGCAGCGAAAACGCCGCGCCGGTGCCCACGCCCAAGCCGGCCACGGTGCCGCGGTAGTCCACCTTCTTGCCGTACAGGTCGGCCACCAGCGTCACCGGCTGGCCGATACGAATATCGCGCAATTGCACTTCCTTGAAGTTGGCGTCCACCCAGACCTCGTTCAGCGGAATCACCGCCATCAGCGGCATGCCGGCGGCTACCCGCTGACCAAGCTGTACCGTGCGCTTGGCAACATAGCCATCGACCGGCGCGTTCAGGGCGGTGCGCTGGGAAGCCAGAAAAGCCTCGCGCACCTTGGCCGCCGCCACTAGCACGGCGGGATGCTGCTCGATGGTCGTGCCGTCGGTCAGCGCCTGGTTGCTGGCAAGTTGCTCGCGCGCGGCCACGACGCCAGCTTGCGCCGCTGCCAGCGCGCTTTTGGCATTGGCCAGTTGCGTCTGCGCATGGCCAAGCTCTTCCTTGGACACTGCGCCATTGCTGACAAGCGACTGGCGGCGCGCCAGGTCGTCGGCAGCGCGCGCGATGTCGCTGTTGGCCTTGCCCACCTCGGCATTGCGCAGCGCAATCTGCGCGGTCAGCGAACCGTTGTTGGCATACACCGTGCGCGCCTGGCGCACCGCCTGGGCCAGCGCGGCTTCGGCCTGGTCCAGCGCCACTTTCGCATCGGCCGGGTCGAGTTGCACCAGCGGCTGACCGGCCTTGACGAAGTCAGTGTCGTCAGCCATCAGCGCCACGACGGTGCCGCCGATCTGCGGCGTGATCTGGATGATGTTGCCCTGCACATAGGCGTTGTCGGTCGACTCGTAATGGCTGGCCACCAGGTATTCGTAAGCCGCCCAGCCCAGGCCGGCGACGACCACGATGCTGGCAAGTGCCGTCAGCGCCTTCTTGCGTTTGGGGTTGCCCGCCTTTGACTGGGCCGGCGCGTCCGGACTGGTCGAAGCGGGGTTAGCGGGGTTCGCTGGGCTGGCTGGGTTAGTGGGAGAAGCGGAAGAAGCAGGAACTTGGGGTGCGTTCATGGTGTCGTTCAATGTGTGTTGGAAATGGCTTGCGTGGCTGCAGTGCTGTTGAAAAGCGCCTGGCCAAAGCTGTTTTATTGGTCAGACAGGCCGTTTGCGCTTACGGAGCTTGCGCTGACAGCTATGATTTTTGAATTTTCTTGCGCAGCAGGCATTGACCCGGACGCATAACCGCCACCCAGTGCGCGAATCAAGGCCACCTGCGTGTCGAGCGCCCTGCCCGCCAGGTCAACACCCAGCCGGCGCTGGGCCAGCACACTGGTTTCTGCCGCCAGCACATTCAGGTAATTGCCCAGCCCGGCCTTGTAACGCTGCACGGCGATGTCGTAGGCACTTTCGGCCGCGTCCTGCGCCGCGTGCTGTTCGGCCTGCTGGCGGCTGATGGTTTGGGAAGACGCCACTTGATCGGCGACATCGCGCACCGCGTCGATTACGGCGGCGTTGTAGCTTTCGACTGCGGCATCCAGATCAGCCGTTTTGCCGCGCAGGTTGGCCCGCAGCCGGCCGGCTTCAAAAATCGGCAGGCGTATGGCCGGGCCGACGCCCCATTGCTGGCTGCCCGAGTTCAGCAGATTGCCCAGGCCAATACTGGAAAAACCGGCAAAAGCGACCAGGTTGATGTTTGGGTAAAACTGGGTTTTGGCATTTGCCACGTCACTCGACGACGCCTCGACGCGCCAGCGCGCAGCGGCAATGTCGGCGCGGCGGCCCAGCAGGTCAGCCGGAATCACTGGCACAAGCGCTACATTTTTAATAGCTTCTTGTGCTGATGGAATAAGCGCAGAAGCAGTATTTGATTGTCCAGTCAGTGCGTTGAGCGCGTTGCGCGTCAGCGCCATCTGTTCCTGGATAACCTCCAGCTGCAGGCGCGCCTCGGGCAGGCTGCCTTCGCTCTGGCGCAACTCCAGCCGGGTGTCGAGGCCTGCATTGACACGGTCGGTGACCAGCCTCAAGGTTTGTTCGCGCTGCGCCAGCGTGCGGCGGGCCACAACGGCCTGCTCGTTCAGCCGAACCAGTTGAAAGTAGCCTCTAGCGACCTGGCTGGCCAGCAGCACGCGGGCCGCTTGGGCATCGGCTTGGGCAGCCTTGGCACTGCCCAGTGCAGCATCGAGCGCCGCCCGGTTCTTGCCGAAAAAATCCAGCTCCCAGCTGGCGGCCAGTTGCGCCGTTCCGCTGTCGCGGACCGAACCGGCCAGCGGCGGCGGCACCGCGCCGTTGGCGGTGTAGCGCTGGCGCGTCACATCAAGCTGGCCATTGACCTGCGGCAGCATGGCGGCATTTGCCACTTCCGTGACGGCTTGCGCACGCGCCAGGCGCGCTTGCGCCAGCTTCAAATTCGGGCTGCTTTCAAGCGCCTGGGCGACCAGGGTGTTCAACGTTTCGTCGCCAAAATCACGCCACCATTCGGTCGCTACCGTTGTTTTCAGCTGAGGCTGTGCTTGGGCAACGACCGTGCGCAGTCCGAGCGACGCAGCATCGCGAAGGCTTGACTGCGGCGCAATGCCCGACATGTCGGCGCACCCGCCCATGCCGGTGGCAATCAGGCCGGCGGCCACCACGCCGGCGGCAGACACCAGCGCCATGCGCACCGAGGCGCGCCACACAGGCAAGGCAGTCTGTCCGGGGATGCACGCCAGGTCGGTGCAGGCCTGTGCGCGTTCTTCGCCACAGGAGTCTTGGGGTTTATTTGTCATTTTTTTCTGTCAATACGTGCAGGGTTTGCGCCGTGTCCAACATGCGGCGCAAGTAACTTTTGAGGATTTCCCATTCTTCGGCCGAAAAACCGGCCAGCAAGGCGTTTTGCACACCACACAAAACCGCAGGAATCTCCTGAGCTGCCGCGCGTCCTGCATCGGTGAGCTCCAGGTTGACCACGCGCCGGTCATCTGACGACCGGATGCGGCTGCACAGTTGCTTGGCTTCCAAACGGTCCAGCAACCGCGTCATCGAACCGGCGTCAAGCTCGCATTGGCGCGCCAGTTCGGCGGCTGTCGAAGCGCAGCCCATGTAGAGCTTGAACATGGGCACCCATTGCGCATTGGTCAGGCCCGAGGGTTCGAGCTCGCGCTCGACGCCTTGCGCGACCAGGGAAATGATGCGCCGCATCATGTAGCCGATGCTGTCGTCGGGCGTGTAGCTTTCTGCCCGGTAGAAATCGGCCGGCGGGCTTGTGGCGGCGTCACCGCTTGGTGTGTGCTTTTGCGTTGAGTCCATGGGCTGAATAATACTTGCTTGAGCAACTATTGTCAAGCCTGTGTTTGCAATGCCAAGCTTTAAAGTTAAAATAGCCTGTATGGCTACTTCCACCGCGACTCCCCTTCCCTCCAGCACTTCAATGCTTGCCAGTTCGCCACCCGCCAAGGGATCGCCCCGGTCGCTGTCGGGGCTGGTCCCGTTTCTGCGGCCGTATTCGGGCCGCATCGGGCTGGCGGTGCTTTTCCTGGTCATGGCCGCCGTGGCGACACTGGTGTTTCCGCTGGCGCTGCGCGGCCTGATCGACGGCGGCATGGGCGCGGCCGACAAGGGCGAGCAATTGATGGCGCTTCGCACCCATTTTTTCGAGTTGTTTGGCGTGGCTGCCGCGCTGGGGCTTTTTTCAGCGGGTCGCTTCTACACCGTCAGCTGGCTGGGCGAGCGCGTCACGGCCGACATCCGCAATGCGGTGTATTCGCATGTGGTGCGGCAAAGCCCGGAGTTTTTTGAAACCACGCAGACCGGCGAGGTGCTGTCGCGCCTGACCGGCGACACCACGCTGGTGCAGACGGTGGTGGGTTCGTCGCTGAGCATGGGCCTGCGCAATGCCGTCATGGGCGTGGGCGCGCTGGGCATGCTGGTGGTCACCAACCCCTACCTGATGGTGCAGGTTCTCGGTGCGCTGCTGCTGATCGTCGCACCGTCGGTGTGGTTCGGGCGGCGTGTACGCAAGCTCTCGCGCGCCAGCCAGGACCGCGTGGCCGACTCCAGCGCGATTGCCGCCGAAGTGCTCAATGCCATTCCGGTGGTGCAAAGCTACACCGCCGAAGACCGGGAAGCGGCACGTTTCGACCGGTCCACGGCCGATGCCTTCGCCATCGCAGTTCGCCGCACCAAGGCGCGCTCGGTGCTGGTGGCGTTCATCATCATCGCCACCTCGGCGGCCTTGCTCTGGGGCCTGTACCAGGGCACGCAAGCAGTGATGCGCGGCGACATCTCTGCCGGCCACCTGGGCCAGACCGTGGTCTATGTGATCATCCTGGCCAGCGCGGCGGCGGTGCTCGGCGAAGTCTACGGCGACCTGTTGCGCGCGGCAGGCGCCACCGAGCGGCTGATGGAACTGCTGGACAGCCAGTCCCCCGTCACTTCACCTCCAAATCCGCTTGCTGCGCAGATTACACGGGCAGGGAGTGCTATTAAATTTGAAAACGTCACGTTTCACTACCCGTCCCGGCGAACACAGCCGGCGCTGGTTGATTTCAGCCTGAGCGTGGCGCCGGGTGAAACCATCGCCATCGTCGGCCCCAGCGGCGCGGGCAAGAGCACGGTATTCCAGCTGCTGCTACGCTTTTACGACCCCGCTTCAGGCCGGATTGAACTTGACGGCGTGCGCACCGCCGACATGTCACTGGAAGATTTGCGCGGACGCATCGGACTGGTCCCCCAGGATGCGGTGATTTTCTCGACCAGCGCCCTGGAAAACATCCGCTACGGCAAGCCGGACGCAACGGACGAGGACGTCAAGGCCGCAGCCCGGGCCGCGTTTGCCCATGAATTCATCAGCGCGCTGCCCGAAGGCTTCGACACTTTTCTGGGCGAGCGCGGGGTGCGCCTGTCCGGCGGCCAGCGCCAGCGCATCGCGATTGCGCGGGCGATGCTGAAAAATTCGCCCCTCCTGCTCCTCGACGAAGCCACCAGCGCGCTGGACGCCGAAAGCGAGCGCATGGTGCAGGCAGCGCTCGAATCCGCCATGAAGGACCGCACCACGCTGGTGATTGCGCACCGGCTGGCCACAGTCAAAAAGGCCGACCGGATCGTCGTGATCGACCATGGCCGCATCGTGGAGCAGGGAAGCCATGAGCAGCTGATGACCGCCAACCAGGTCTATGCCCGGCTGGCTGCGCTGCAGTTCGTAGCATAAAAACCTGCGCAAGGTAAGGCCGATGTGCGTGGTATCGGCGCCTTTCATGGGACAGACGAAGACGCGCTGCCTGACCTAAATTGGAGCGAGTACCTGCATACGCTTTGCGCCATGCAACCTTCCTACACCATCACCGGGCAGCAAGCAATCCATGAAGCCAGCGTTTCACGACATCGACGAACGTACCAACCTGACATCGAACAACAAGTTCGAGCTGCTGCTGTTTCGCCTTGGCGAGGCGGCCAATTCAGGGCAAAGGGAATTGTTCGGCATCAATGTGTTCAAAGTGCGTGAAATCCTGGTCATGCCGCCCGTCACCAGCATGGCCAATTCCTCTCCCCACGTCATGGGCGTGGCGAATGTCCGGGGACAGATCATCCCGGTCATCAACCTGCCCGCAGTGGTCGGCTGCACGCCGACGAATGGCCTGGCCATCTTGCTGGTGACCGAATTTGCCCGCAGCACGCAGGCCTTTGCGGTCGAGGAAGTCAGTGAAATCGTCCGGCTGGAATGGCAGCAGGTGCTCTCGGCCGAAGGCCAGGGCGGCGGCCTGGTGACCAGCATCGCCCGGCTCGATGGCGATATCGAAAACACACGGCTGGCACAGGTGCTCGATGTCGAGCAGATCCTGCAAGACGTCATGCCGCCTGAAAAGCAGGGCACCGTTACGGCGCCTGGTGTGAAAGTGAACCTTCCTCCAGGCACGATTGTCCTGGCAGCCGATGATTCCGCCCTGGCCCGGTCGATGATCGAGCAAGGCTTGGCGGCCATGGGCGTTCCCCACATCATGACCAAAACCGGCAAGGAGGCCTGGGACCGTCTGCAGGCCATCAACACCCAGGCCCAAGCCGAGGGCAAGACTGTGCACGACAAGGTCGCCCTGGTCCTGACCGACCTGGAGATGCCTGAAATGGATGGCTTCACCCTGACGCGCAACATCAAGAGCGATGCCAGATTCAAATCGATTCCCGTCGTCATCCATTCCTCGCTGACAGGCGCGGCCAATGAAGGCCATGTCAAGACCGTCGGCGCAGATGCCTATATTGCCAAGTTCGCCGCTGACGAACTTGCCGCCACCCTGCTTGAGGTCTTGTCGAGCCGCTAGATGCCAAGCGTCGGCACAGGCAGGCGTTGCAGCGGATTTGGCGTGCACTTTTCACAACTATGCATTTCATGCATAACCATACATAAACTAGGCCTTGGACAGTCGGGTTTGCGCGCTCTAAGCTGCGCCACCTCCATTTGTTTTCACAAGGACTTTTCATGTCACCAACCTCCGCCGAAGGCGAAAGCGCAATCGCACCGGCCTCCGCCGTTCCGTCCTATCTTCAGGCCGACAACCTCGGGCCGTGGGGCAACTACCTCCAGCAGGTAGACAGGGTCATTCCACACCTGGGCAATCTGGCGCGCTGGGCCGAGACCCTCAAACGGCCCAAGCGCATCCTGATTGTCGATGTACCAATTCATATGGACGACGGCACGGTGGCGCACTTTGAGGGCTACCGCGTGCAGCACAATGTCTCGCGCGGCCCCGGCAAGGGCGGCGTGCGCTTTCACCAAGATGTCACGCTTTCGGAAGTCATGGCGTTGTCGGCCTGGATGTCGGTGAAGAATGCGGCGGTGAACGTGCCCTACGGCGGCGCCAAGGGTGGCATCCGCGTCGACCCGAAGAAGCTCTCACGGGGCGAACTCGAACGCATGACACGCCGCTACACCAGCGAGATCGGCATCATCATCGGCCCCAACAAAGACATACCGGCGCCTGACGTCAACACCAACGAGCAGATCATGGCCTGGATGATGGACACTTATTCCATGAATACCGGCTCCACCGCAACCGGCGTGGTCACGGGCAAGCCGGTCGATCTGGGCGGCTCACTGGGCCGGCGTGAAGCCACCGGGCGCGGCGTGTTCACGGTAGGCACGGAAGCAGCACGGCACATCGGGCTGGACATTGCCACGGCGCGGGTTGCAGTGCAGGGTTTTGGCAACGTAGGCGGCGTGGCCGGCAAGTTGTTTGCCGAAACGGGCGCACGCATCGTTGCCGTGCAGGACCATGGCGGCACGATTTTCAGTGATGCCGGACTGGATGTTCCAGCGCTGCTGCAGCATGTGGAAAACACGGGTAGCGTCGCCGGCTTTGCCAATGCCGATGTCATCGCCGACGAAGAGTTCTGGAGCGTTGACTGCGACATCATGATTCCGGCGGCGCTGGAGCAACAGATCACCGCCGCCAATGCCGGCCGCATCAAGGCCCGCATGATCATCGAAGGAGCCAACGGTCCGACCACACCGGCGGCTGATGACATCCTGCAGGAGCGCAATGTCCTGGTGGTGCCCGATGTGATCGCCAATGCTGGCGGCGTGACGGTCAGCTACTTTGAATGGGTACAGGATTTTTCCAGCTTTTTCTGGGACGAGGACGAGATCAACGCACGCCTCGTGAAAATCATGAAGACCGCTTTTGCCGCCGTCTGGCAAGTCGCACAGGAAAAAAAGGTCAGCCTGCGCACGGCCACCTTCATCGTGGCCTGCCAGCGCATCCTGCATACGCGCGAGCTGCGCGGCCTGTACCCCTGATCGGGGCCGGGGGGTTACAGTCGACAGACGGGTAATCTGTCTTTCGACTGTCTTTTGATGCCTACTGCAGGGTTTCCTTGAAAGCGGCGAGCATTGGAAGCGGAATGACGTGAATCCCCTCCTCCAGAAGTTCCACCGCTTCGCGCGCGCTGGCCTGGCCGCGAATGCTGCGCGCTTCGACTTCCCCATAGTGCATGCGGCGTGCTTCCTCGGCAAAGTGTGGACCCATGTCTTCAGTTGCGGCCACCACCTGGCGCAGGGCGGTCAAAAAGACGGCCTGTGCCGTCAGGCCGATTTCCGGCAGCGTGCCTTCTGCCTGGCCGATGCGCGCCTTTTCGCCTTGCAACAGAAGATTCCCGCTGGTTGGGGAAGGCGTTGCCGGATCCGCACGGTTTGAATCGGATTCAGGGGCATGGTGCCCGCCAAAATTGAGCCGGGGAGCACTGGGCATTTTTTGAATGTCGGTGTCGGCACACAGGGGACAGGCCATCAGGCCACGCTGTTGCTGGTCCTGGAAGTCATCCTCGGACCCGAACCAGCCCTCGAACGAATGCAGATGCGGACAACGGAGATTCAGGACTTTCATGGGCGCAGTATGGCAAGACCGTTGGCGCTATGCTGTCTGCCATTCCAATGTCCATGCGCCCGACAGCATGTTGGACAACCACAGCATCCCCGTGAGCGTCTTGGCATCGGTCACCCAGCCGCTGGCGCACCACTTCATCAGTTCTTCTGGCGTGGCGCTGAACACCTCAAGAAATTCGCCGCTGTCAAGTTGTTGCTCGCCCGGCGTCAATCCCCGTGCAAACCAAATGTCGATGAATTCGGTGGAATAGGCAATGGCTGGATGCAAGACGCCTGCCTTGGCCCATTCACGCGCGGTATAGCCCGTTTCTTCCCGCAGTTCGCGTCTTGCACATTCAAACGACGACTCGCCGGCATCTAGTTTTCCCGCAGGAAACTCAATCATCACGGCATGGAGCGGATAGCGGTACTGGCGCTCCAGCACCACCTGTCCGTCATCCAGCAGGGCCACGATCATCACGGCACCCGGATGCACCACGTACTCGCGGGTGGTGTGCCGGCAATCGGGAAGACTGACCGTATCACGGCGGATCTGAAGAAAGTTGCCGACAAGGATTTCATCCGAACTGAGTTTTTTTTCAGCCAGGTGCGAATCGTCGACGGCCCCGCTCACCCCGGCATCGGACAGGTTCGTCATGGTCGGTGTTTAAAAAGGTAGCGGTAGGTGAAGCCGGGAAAGGCAAACGTCAGGAAAAGAGTTCCCGTGATGGCATAAAACTCCCAGCCCTGCGGTGCAATCTGTCCGTTTCGCTGCTCAAGATACAAGCCCACGCCACCCACCACCAAGTACCAGATCAGCAATTCTGCCAGCCGGACAGCCAGGTTCTTGGGCGAATTGAGCGCATGCACGACAAACAGCCGGTTGCTGAAAAACGGCATGTTGGCCATCAACAAGGCCAGCATCAACACCAGCCATACCGACGCGGTCTGGTTCAAACTCACACTCCGAGCGAGTTGACGATGCTGTTGATCGACTGGGCGCAAAGCGTCATCAGGCCGCCCGGTGCAATACCCAGTGCCAGAAGCAGAGCACCATTGATGGCCAGCACAATCCGCGCATCAGCCGGCGCATGAATCGGTTGCGCATTGTGGAGATGCGGTGCGTCAAAATACATGACCTTGATCACGCGCAGGTAATAGAAGGCACCAATCAACGACATCATCACGGCAAAGACGGCGAGCACCAGATAGCTTGTCTGGCCTGACGAAATCAAGGCCTGCAGCACACCCAGCTTGGCGTAAAAGCCGACCAGTGGCGGCAATCCGGCCAGGGAGAACATGCTCATCGCCATGACACCCGCGTACAAGGGGCTGCGCTGGTTCAGGCCCGAAAGATCGGTGATTTCTTCGGACTCGTGGCCGGAGCGGGCCAGCAGCAAGATGATGCCAAAGGCGGCGAGTGTGGTCAGCACATAGGTCAAGGCATAAAACATGGCGGCGCCGTATGCCGATTCCGTGTTGAGCTGGTTGCCATTGACAACGCCCGCCAGCAGACCCAGCAACAGGAAACCCATCTGGGAAATGGTCGAAAACGCCAGCATGCGCTTGAGGTTGGTCTGTGCAACAGCAGCCAGATTGCCGATTAGCAAAGACCCAATGGCCATCAATCCCAGCATCTGCTGCCAGTCAATAGCCAGCGGCAGCAGGCCTTCAACAAGCAGACGAATCGTCATGGCAAATGCTGCCAGTTGCGGTGCACCGCCGATAATCAGCGTCACAGCAGTGGGTGCGCCGTGGTAGACGTCAGGCAGCCACATGTGAAACGGCACCGCGCCCAGTTTAAAAGCCAGTCCCGCGACAACGAAAACCAGACCAAACACCAACACCTGATGTTTGACCTGCCGGCTGGCGATGGCATTGAACACTTCATTGATGTTGAGCGAGCCCGTAGCACCGTAGAGCATTGAGAAGCCGTAAAGCAGGAATCCCGAAGCGAGTGCGCTAAGCACGAAATATTTCATGGCCGCTTCGGTTGCCTGCGCGTCGTCCCGGCGCAAGGCGACCAAGGCATAACTGGACAGCGCCATCAATTCCAGGCCCATGTAGAGCACCAGAAAGTTATGGCCTGAAATCATCACGAACATGCCGAGCAAGGAAAACAGGCTCAGCGTGAAGAATTCGCCGCCACGCAGCATGTCGCGGTCGGCAGCATAAGGCCGGCCATAGACGATTGTAACCATCAGGGCAACGCTTGCAAAGCATTTCATCCAGCTGCCCATAGGGTCCACCACAACCATGTTGCCGAAACCATAAAATACCTGACCACCGAGTGCAGTGTTGGCTTCCATGATGGCCACCACGCCAAGCGTCAGCAGCGTCAATGCATAGGTAAGCGAGCGCCGTGGCGTCTTGACGCCCAGGTCGACCAGCGCGATGACACAGGACATGACCAATAAAACAAGTTCGGGATAAACCGCGATCCAACTGAGTTTGTCAATCATCTGAATTCTTTGAGTTTTCTTAGTTCAGTTTCGAAAGCGCAACATGCCTTAGCAAGTCAGCCACCGACGTGTTCATCACATCGGTAAACGGCTTGGGATAAATGCCCATATAGAGCACTGCAACCGCCAGCATCGCCAGCATCAGGAACTCGCGGTTATTGATATCGAGCAATTTCTTGACCTTTTCATTCGTCACAGGGCCAAGATACACACGCTTGTACATCCAAAGGGTATAAGCCGCGCCCGAGATCAATGCCGATGCCGCCGCCATGCCGATCCAGAAATTCGATTTGACTGCGCCCAGGATCACCATCCACTCTCCCACGAATCCCGCGGTGGCTGGCAAGCCACAATTGGCCATGGCAAACAGTAGCGCGAAGGCTGCAAACTTGGGCATGGTGTTGACCACGCCACCGTAGCTTGCAATCTCGCGCGAATGCACACGGTCATACAGCACGCCAATGCACAGGAACATGGCGGCGGAAACAAAACCATGTGCAATCATTTGGACAATGCCACCCGAGACGCTTAAGTCGTTGAACAGGAAAAAGCCGAGCGTCACAAAGCCCATGTGCGCCACCGACGAATACGCCACAAGCTTCTTCATGTCACGCTGGACCAGCGCCACCAGGCCCACATAAATCACGGCAATCAGCGAAAAGGCAATCATTAACCATGCCCACTCGCGCGAAGCATCGGGCACGATGGGCATCGAAAACCGCAGGAATCCGTAGGCGCCCAGTTTGAGCATGATCGCCGCCAGCACGGCAGAGCCGCCGGTGGGCGCTTCGACGTGGACATCAGGCAGCCAGGTATGCACCGGGAACATCGGAACCTTCACAGCGAAAGCTGCAAAGAACGAAAAGAAAAGCAGTGTTTGCGCCGAACCCGACAAGGGCAGCTTGTGCCATGCCAGGATATCGAAACTGCCGCCCGACTTGTTGTACAGAAAAACCAGTGCCACCAGCATCAGCAACGAGCCGAGCAGCGTATACAGGAAAAACTTGAAGGCTGCATAGATCTTGTTTGGTCCACCCCATATGCCAATGATCAGGTACATCGGAATCAGCGTGGCTTCAAAGAAGACATAAAAAAGCATACCGTCCAGCGCAGCAAACACGCCGATCATCAGGCCGCTCAAGATCAAAAATGACGCCATGTACTGGTTGACACGGGTCGTGATGGATTCCCAACTGGCGATGATGACCACCACGTTAATAAATGCCGTCAATAGCACAAACCACAGTGAAATGCCGTCCACACCCAAGTGGTAGTTCATGTTGAAACGTGGAATCCAGCTGCTTTTCTCAACGAATTGCATGGCCGAGGTGCCCAATTCGAAACCTGCATACAAGGGCAACGTGACCAGAAAACTGACGATGGCGCCGATCAGTGCGATCCAGCGAACGGTGCGCGCCTGACTTTCCTTACCCAAGGCCAATAAACCGACACCAAAAAAAATCGGCACCCAGATGGCGAGGCTCAACAATCCCATTTTTCTCTTCCTTCTTCTTCTTCTAGATTGTTTTTATCGGTTGAGCCAGACGAAATACGTCATCAACACAAAGATGCCAGTAATCATGCCAAAGGCATAGTGATAGATATAACCCGACTGCAGGCGCCTGACCATGCTGGACACCCACCCAACGAGTTTCCAGGAACCGTTCACGAGCGCGCCGTCAATCAGGATCTGGTCGCCTACCTTCCAGAACACGGTGCCGAGTCCGCGCATGCCGCGGGCAATGACGTTTTCGTTGAACCAGTCCAGGTAGTACTTGTTTTCAAGCAGCTGGTAGATGGGACTCAGGTTGCGTTTGACAGCTGTGGGCAAGGCAGGATTGACCATGTACATGTAGTAGGCCAGCACGACGCCAGACAGGGCAAGCCAGAAGGGAGGCGCTGTCAAGCCATGAGTTGCCATCTGCACGGGTCCATGAAACAGCGCGGCCAACTCTTCCATGGCGGGATGCCGCTCCAGATTAACAAAAATCGCACCCTTGAAAAAGTCACCGAACAGCATCGGCTCAATCGTGAGGAAGCCAATGATGACCGATGGAATGGCCAGCAAAACCAGTGGCAAGGTCACTACCCAGGTTGATTCGTGGGGTTCGTGGTGCTCATCGTGATGGCCGTGGTCGTCATGCGCATCATGGTGGGCATCGGGATTCTGGTCGTACCGCTCCCTACCATGAAACACAAGAAAATACAGTCGGAATGAGTAGAACGCCGTCACAAAAACGCCTGCCAGCACTGCGAAATAAGCAAAGCCACTGCCCCAGAGGTGGCTCTCGGCCACGGCTTCGATAATGCTGTCCTTCGAATAAAAACCTGAGAACAATGGCGTTCCAATCAGGGCCAGTGAACCCAGCAGGAAGGTGATCCAGGTGATCGGCATGTACTTGCGTACGCCACCCATCCAGCGAATATCCTGGTTGTGGTGCATACCAATGATCACCGAGCCGGCCCCCAGAAACAGCAATGCCTTGAAAAATGCATGCGTCATCAGGTGAAACACCGCCACGGAGTAGGCCGATGCGCCCAGCGCTACTGTCATATAACCCAACTGCGACAGCGTGGAATACGCAATGACCCGCTTGATGTCGTTCTGGATGATGCCCAGAAAGCCCATGAACAGTGCGGTGATAGCACCAATCACCATGATAAAACTCAAAGCGGCATCGCTAAGTTCAAACAGCGGCGACATTCGGGCCACCATAAAAATACCAGCCGTCACCATGGTCGCTGCGTGAATCAGCGCCGAGATCGGCGTTGGACCTTCCATGGAGTCAGGCAACCAGACATGCAAGGGGAACTGGGCCGACTTGCCCATGGCGCCAATGAACAGGCAAATACAGATCACGGTGATCAACATCCAGCCAGTGCCGGGAAATGTCAGCCTGGAAAGCTCGTCGGCTTTTGCAAAAGCTTCGCCATAGTTCAGAGTGCCTGCGTAGGCAGCAATCAGCGCAATCCCCAGAATGAAGCCAAAGTCACCGACCCGATTTACCAGAAAGGCCTTCATGTTGGCAAAAATAGCGCTGGGTTTGTTGAACCAGAAACCAATCAACAAATACGAGACCAGGCCAACGGCTTCCCAGCCAAAGAACAGCTGCAGCATGTTGTTGCTCATTACCAGCATCAGCATGGAAAAGGTGAACAGAGAAATATACGCAAAGAAGCGGTTGTAGCCTGCATCTTCTTCCATATAGCCGATGGTGTAGATGTGCACCATAAGCGAGACAAAAGTAACGACGCACATCATCATGGCGGTCAGACCGTCCACCAGAAAACCGACTTCCATCTTTAGGTTGCCCACCGTCATCCAGGTGTAAAGCGTTTCATTAAACCGCGCACCATCAACGACGACACTTTGCAGTGTCATGGCCGAAATGATGAAGGCTACAAAAACACCCAGAATGGTCAGGGTGTGCGAGAGACGGCGTCCTATCCAGTTGCCACCAAAAGTGGTTCCCAGAATCCCAGCCAGCAGCGCGCCAGTCAGAGGTGCCAGCGGAACGGCCAGCAACGTTGATGCAGAAAGGGTTTGGCTCATCTTGTTGTTAACCCTGAAGCGTGTTGAGATCGTCGACATTGATACTGGACTTGTTGCGAAACAGCAGCACCAAAATAGCCAGACCAATGGCAGACTCAGCCGCTGCGACGGTCAGTATGAAAAATACAAATACTTGGCCAGCCATGTCATTTAGGTAATACGAAAATGCCACGAAATTCATGTTCACGGCCAGCAGCATCAGCTCAATGGCCATGAGCAGCACGATCAGGTTCTTTCGGTTCAGGAAAATGCCAATGACCGACAGGGCAAACAGCATGGCGCCTAGTGAAAGAAAATGTCCAAGCGTGAGCATCATTATTTTTTTTCCTCTACAGATGCGGCGGATACGATGTCAGACACAGCAACGACAGACTTCATCTTGACCAGTCTGATACGGTCTTGTGCTTTCACACGAACCTGATCTGACGGATTGATTCGCTTGGAATCTTTGCGCTCGCGCAAGGTCAAAGCAATGGCTGCAATAATGGCAACTAACAAAATCACGGCAGCAATTTCAAGCGGATAGATGTATTGCGAATAGAGTACCTTGCCCAATTCTTTGGTGTTAGAAACTTGGGCCGCAAGATCGCTGGTTACAGATAATGAAGCGCTTTTTGGAGGCTCACGAAAACCGCCCATCACCACGTACGACATTTCCAGGGCGATGACAACGCCCACCGTGCCGGCCAGCGGAAAATGCTTCCAAAAACCCTTGCGGGCACTGTCCAGGTTGATGTCCAGCATCATCACCACGAAAAGGAAAAGCACCATCACAGCGCCTACGTAAACCAGTACTAGTGTGATCGCCAAAAACTCGGCTTTAAGCAAAATCCAGATGGCCGCTGCCTGAAAAAATGCAAGTACCAGAAAAAGGGCAGCGTGCACCGGGTTGCGGGCTGTAATGACGCGAAACGCTGCAAAAAGCAGTATCGCAGCGAACACATAAAAAAGACCTGTTTTAGCGTCCATGTTGAAGGAAATTCTTTCTACTAACAAAGGCGGACAATGGAGCGAGGAATCTCACCGGTATTTGGCATCTGCTGCGCGATTTGCAGCAATTTCACTTTCGTAGCGATCACCTACAGCCAGCAGCATCTCTTTGGTGAAGTACAAGTCACCTCGTTTTTCGCCGTGATATTCCAAAATGTGTGTTTCAACGATGGAATCGACCGGACAGCTTTCTTCGCAAAAGCCGCAAAAAATGCATTTGGTCAGGTCAATGTCGTAGCGTGACGTTCGGCGGCTGCCGTCTTCACGGACATCTGATTCGATGGTGATCGCAAGCGCAGGGCATACAGCTTCGCAAAGCTTGCAGGCAATACAACGCTCTTCTCCATTTTCATACCGGCGCAATGCATGCAGGCCACGAAAACGCGGGCTTAATGGGGTTTTTTCTTCAGGAAACTGAATTGTGATCTTGCGGCTGAACATGTATTTTCCGGTCAAGGCCATGCCCTTGAGCAGTTCGGTCAACATGAAGCTTGAAACAAAATCCTTAACGGATGCGACAGCAGACATGACTTTTTCGCCTATTTCCAGATGTTGTAAGAGGTCTGCATCCAAGCCCCAACGACCACCAGCCAAACCAAGGTCACAGGTATGAAGATTTTCCAACCTAGACGCATGATCTGGTCGTAGCGGAAACGCGGAAAGGTTGAACGAACCCATAGAAAAATCGTGACGACCACAAAGGTCTTCAGACCCAGCCAGATCCAGCCTGGAATCCAGTTGAACAATGCATGGTCTATCGGCGACAGCCAACCACCGAGGAACAGGAGCACGCAAAGAACAGATACCAGAATCATGTTGGCATATTCAGCCAGGAAGAACATGGCAAAAGACATGCCCGAATATTCCACCATGTGACCGGCCACGATCTCGGATTCGCCTTCCACCACGTCGAATGGGTGACGGTTGGTTTCAGCCAGACTGGAAATGAAATACACGACGAAGATAGGCAGCAAAGGCAACCAGTTCCATGACAGGAAAGTCAGACCCCGACTGGCGGCCATGCCGGAGCCTTGGCTCATGACAATATCGGTCATGTTCAAGCTGCCGGAAACCATCAGCACCACCACAAGGCAAAAGCCCATTGCGATTTCATAGCTCACCATTTGGGCCGATGCGCGCATTGCACCCAAAAATGCATACTTGGAATTTGAAGCCCAGCCAGCAATGATGACGCCGTAAACTTCCAGAGAAGTGATGGCCATGATAAACAGCAAGCCGGCGTTAACATTGGCCAACGCCACATCAGGGCCAAACGGAATCACCGCCCAGGCTGCAAGTGCAGGCATGATGGTCATGATAGGACCCAACACGAACAAGCCCTTGCTGGCTGCTGTAGGAATGATGATTTCCTTGGTCAACAGCTTGAGTGCATCGGCAATCGGCTGCAGCAGGCCGAATGGTCCGATGCGGTTAGGACCAAGGCGAACCTGTGTAAAACCAATGGCTTTTCTTTCCCATAAAGTGAGGTAAGCCACGCACCCCATCAGCGGTGCCAGCACTGCAACAATCTTGATAAACACCCAGAGTACCGGCCAGACAGTGGCCGGCCAGATCCCGCCCATCAAGCCTTGCCCCGTCGCATACATTCCATCAGTCATGCGCCCGCCCCTTCAAAACTTGCAGCCTTGCGCGCATCGGCTGTCAACTGCAACGAAGTGGCACGTCTGACCAACCCGTCGAGTTGGTAAATGCTCGCCACCACTGGTGCAGGGCCGCTCACGGCAGAGACATCCACCCCGTGCTGGATTGCATTGCCCAGTCGATCTGAAGCAATGTGACTGGCATCCGCATCACGAATGCTCTTGAGCACATCGCTTGACGATTCAAAATTGAAGCCTGGCAAACCCAGCAAGTTGGCCAATACGCGCAAGACTTTCCATGCAGGACGCGTTTCCCCATTGGGCTTGACCACTGCATGAAAACTCTGGATACGACCTTCAGCGTTGATGAAGGTACCTGGTGTTTCCGTAAAAGGAGAAATCGGCAACATCACATCGCTGAAACTCATGTTGGCCTTGAAAGGACTTAAGGTGACAACCATCTGTGAAGAATTCAGTGAAGCTTTGGATTGAACACCGGGAGCCGAATCGAATTCAGGTTCGTTGTTCAGCAAGATTACGGCCTTGAGTCTGCCATCGAGCATCTGGCCTGCATTCAACCCCCCGTTGCCTGGGAGTGCATTGACGAATTGTGCGCCAACGGTATTGGCAGCTTCAGTCAGGTAACCCACGCTGGCGGCGCATTGCTCTCCTATCCAGTTGGCCAGTGCAAGCAGACTGGAAGCATTTGCATGATGCGCAGCGGCATTACCCAGCAGGATCGCTTTGCGCTCACCACTCATCAAAGACAGTGCTATTGCTTTTGCCGTCTCAGTGACTTCGCCGGAAACGGGTGCGATCACGCCCTTTTCAACAGCGATTGCCGCGGCAACATTGGCCAGCGATTGCGCCCAGTTTTCAGACGACGCTAGCAGAGCGTTGGAGACAGGCATCGCCCATGCATCCGTTAAGGGCAGTTCATTCAGCGAATTAACCGTACTGAGCACACAGCCATTTCGGACCGACTGCCTGATACGCAGTGCAAACAAGGGATGGTCCTTGCGCAGGTTGGAGCCAACTACCAGGACGCGCTGCAGTTGCGACAGTGAGGCAATGGAAGTGCCAAGCCATCGAACCAAAGATGATGAGGTGAAATCTGCATTGCGCAAGCGATAGTCAATATTTTCGCTGCCAAGGCCACGCATCAGAGAAGATGCCAGATGGAGTTCTTCCAGCGTGCTGTGAGGGCTTGCCAGTGTGCCAATGCTGTCGACACCATACTCTGATTTGATTTGTTTTAGTCCATTGGCGACATATTCAAGTGCAGTTTGCCAGTCAACCGTTTTCCATTCACCGCCCTGCTTGAGCATGGGGCGAGTTAGTCTGTCATCGGTATTGAGGGCTTCGTAGGAAAACCGGTCACGGTCTGCAATCCAGCATTCGTTGACGGCTTCGTTTTCAAGCGGCAGCACGCGCATGACTTTGTCATGCTTGACTTGGACGATCAGGTTGGCACCTGTCGAATCGTGAGGACTGACCGACTTGCGACGCGACAATTCCCAAGTGCGGGCGCTGTAACGAAACGGCTTGCTGGTCAGTGCGCCCACCGGGCAAAGATCAATCATGTTGCCGGACAATTCCGAGTCCACTGACATGCCCACAAAGGTTTCAATTTCGGCATGCTCACCACGGTGCGACATGCCCAACTCCATCACGCCGGCCAATTCCTGGCCAAAGCGAACGCAGCGGGTGCAGTGGATGCAACGGCTCATTTCCTGCATAGAAACCAACGGTCCCACATCCTTGTGGAAAACCATGCGCTTTTCTTCCTGATACCGGGATTCACCAGCGCCGTAACCCACAGCAAGATCCTGCAACTGGCATTCCCCGCCCTGATCACAAATCGGACAGTCCAGAGGATGATTGATCAGCAGAAACTCCATCACTCCTTTCTGGGCTTTGATGGCTTTGTCGTTCTTGGTGTGCACGACCATGCCTTGTGTGACAGGTGTAGCGCATGCAGGCATGGGTTTAGGCGCCTTTTCCACATCGACGAGGCACATGCGGCAGTTGGCGGCAATGCTCAGCTTCTTGTGATAACAGAAATGCGGAATGTAGGTACCTGCTTTTTCAGCCGCATGCATCACCGTGCTGCCTTCAAGCACCTCTACTTTCTGGCCATCCAGTTCTATTTCAACCATATTTTTTTCTTTCCGCAGTTCAGGCTTGTGCCGCAGTGCGACTGATCGACTGAACGGTACTTGGATTCATGGCAGCTGGTGATTCACTTTTTGGAATCATCGCTTCAAATTCATGTCGGTAATGCTTGATCATGGCGCGCACCGGCATGGCTGCGGCATCACCCAAGGCGCAAATCGTTCGCCCCTGAATGTTGTCTGCTACCGAATTGAGCAGGTCCAGATCACTGGCACGGCCAAGTCCGTTGTGAATGCGGTCCACCACACGCCACAGCCAGCCCGTTCCTTCGCGACATGGCGTACATTGACCGCAGGACTCATGCATGTAAAAGTATGAAAGACGCTTCAAAGACTCGACCATGCAGCGGGAATCGTCCATCACGATCACTGCCCCGGAGCCCAGCATGGATCCAGCTTTGGCAATCGAGTCATAGTCCATGGTGCATTCCATCATGATCGCCGCAGGCAACACCGGCGACGATGATCCACCTGGAATCACAGCCTTGAGTGTGCGACCCTTGCGAATACCGCCAGCCAGTTCCAACAGCTTGGCGAACGGCGTTCCCATCGGGACTTCATAGTTTCCAGGCAATTCAACATCGCCGGAGACCGAATAAATCTTGGTGCCGCCATTGTTCGGCTTGCCGCACTCAAGGTAGGCTGCGCCACCATTGCGGATGATCCACGGCACGGCAGCAAAGGTTTCGGTGTTGTTGATGGTGGTGGGCTTGCCATACAGCCCGAAACTGGCCGGAAACGGCGGCTTGAAACGCGGTTGGCCCTTCTTGCCTTCCAGCGACTCCAGCAGAGCGGTTTCTTCACCGCAGATATAGGCCCCGAAACCATGCGACGCATGAAGCTGGAAATTGAAGCTGCTACCCAGAATACCGTCACCCAGCAAGCCTGCAGCACGAGCTTCAGCTAGCGCTGCTTCAAAACGCTGATAAGTGGCAAAAATTTCACCGTGAATGTAGTTGTAGCCGACGCTGATACCCATGGCATAAGCAGCAATCGCCATTCCTTCGATCACGCTGTGCGGGTTGTACTGCATGATGTCGCGGTCTTTGCAGGTGCCTGGCTCGCCTTCATCCGAATTGCAGACCAGATACTTCTGACCCGGGAACTGGCGTGGCATGAAGCTCCACTTTAGTCCGGTCGGAAAACCCGCACCACCCCGGCCTCGCAAGCCGCCGGCCTTGACCTCGGCAATGACTTGGTCGGGCGTCAAGCCGGCGCCACCATCCAGGCCAAGAATCTTGCGCAACGCCTGATAGCCGCCACGGGCTTCGTAGTCGTCAAGGCGCCAATTACTACCGTCAAGATCGGCAAGGATTTGCGGATTGATATGTCTGCCATGAAAGCAGGACTGCACGCCAGTGGCTGAAAATTGCGACAGCACGGACTCAGCAATTGCGTTTTCGCCGGAATTTAATGAAAGCGTCATAGACTTAAGCCTTCGCCAATTTGAGACCATCAACAAGCTGGTCCAGTTTTTCGTTGCTCATGAAGCTGCACATGTGGATGTCGTTCACCAGCATCACCGGCGAATCGGCACAAGCACCCAGGCATTCAGACTGCTGAAGCGTGAACAAGCCGTCTGCCGTGGTTTCACCCATCACGATACCGAGTTTTTGCTCAAGATGGTGCAGCGCCTTGGCGCCGTCACGCAACTGGCAAGGCAGGTTGGTGCAGACATTGAACTTGTACTTGCCCACTGGGCGCTGGTTGTACATGTTGTAGAAAGTCGTGACTTCATGGACCGCAATTGGCGCCATGCCCAAATACTCGGCTACCAGCCTTTCGCTTTCAGCACTGACAAAGCCCTGTTCCTGCTGCACGATCTGCAGGCAGGCCATGACAGCCGACTGCTTCTGGTCAGATGGATACTTTGCAACTTCGCGGTCAAAAAGCGCTTGAGTTTTTTCAGAAATCATTAAAGAAGTCATACGGTTAGCGATCAATTTCACCAAACACGATATCCATCGTGCCAATCACCGCCACGGCATCGGCAATCATGTGACCGCGGGCCATTTCATCCATGGCCGCAAGATGGGAAAAACCAGGTGGACGGATCTTCAGCCGGTACGGCTTGTTGGCGCCGTCACTGACGATATAGATACCAAACTCACCCTTGGGATGCTCGACGGCGGCATAGGCCTCGCCTTCTGGCACGTGAAATCCTTCAGTGAACAACTTGAAATGGTGAATCAGCTCTTCCATGTTTGACTTCATGGATTCGCGGTTCGGAGGCGCCACCTTGTGGTTGCTGGTGATCACCGGGCCGGGGTTGACACGCAGCCAGTCCACGCACTGCTTGATGATGCGATTGGACTGGCGCATTTCAGCGATACGCACCAGATAGCGGTCATAGCAGTCACCGGTTTTACCCACCGGAATATCAAAATCCATGTGCGCATAGACTTCGTAGGGTTGCTGTTTGCGCAAATCCCAGGCAAAACCCGAACCTCTGAGCATGGGTCCTGTAAAACCCAGATTCAGTGCGCGCTCGGGCGATACCACGCCAACACCGACCGTACGCTGCTTCCAGATGCGGTTGTCAGTCAACAGGGTTTCGTACTCATCAACCAGTTTGGGGAACTTGGCCACGAAGTCATCGATGAAGTCGAGCAATGATCCCTGGCGGTTTTCGTTCAGGGCGTCGATTGCCTTGGCATTGCGAATCTTGTTGACCTTGTACTGCGACATGCTTTCCGGTAAATCGCGGTATACGCCACCCGGGCGGAAATAGGCCGCATGCATGCGGGCGCCGGATACCGCCTCGTACATGTCGAAAAGCACTTCACGTTCACGAAAACAATAGATGAGCATGTTCATCGCGCCGCAATCCAGTCCGTGCGCGCCGAGCCACATCAGATGATTCAGCAGGCGGGTTATTTCGGAAAACATCACGCGGATGTATTGCGCGCGAATCGGAACATCAACGCCGATCAGTTTTTCGATGGCAAGGCAGTAAGCATGCTCATTGGACATCATCGACACATAGTCGAGCCGGTCCATGTAGGGAAGAGACTGGATATAGGTCTTGCTTTCGGCCAGTTTCTCGGTTGCACGGTGCAGCAGCCCAATATGCGGATCAGCACGCTGGATCACTTCTCCGTCAAGTTCAAGGACAAGGCGCAAAACGCCATGGGCTGCCGGATGCTGGGGTCCAAAATTGAGCGTGTAGTTTTTAATTTCAGCCATGTCGTATTTCTTGCAAGAACTGCCTACTGAGGACCGCCGTAGTTTTCCTCGCGGATCACACGTGGAATCATTTCGCGGGGCTCGATGGTGACAGGCTGGTAAATCACACGTTTTTGCTCGGCGTCGTAGCGCATTTCCACATGACCAGTGGTTGGAAAATCCTTACGAAACGGATGCCCAATGAAACCGTAATCTGTCAGAATGCGGCGCAGGTCGTTGTGACCCTCGAAAACGATGCCAAAAAGATCGAAAGCTTCGCGCTCGAACCAGTTGGCCGAACTCCAGATGCCGTTGACCGAATCGATGACAGGGAAATCGTCATCAGGACAAAATACCTTTAGTCTTACCCGCTGATTGAGGCTGACAGACAGCAAGTGGGACGAAACGCAGTAACGCAGTCCGTCATATTGACTGTTTTTGTATTCGGAATAGTCCAGACCGCAAAGGTCCATCAGTTGCTCAAATTTGCAGCCAGGCGCATCGCGAAGCAGAGTTGCTGCCGCCAGATAGTCCACAGGCGCCACAGTTACCGTGATTTCTCCAAGAGCAATTTTGACGGTTTTTGCTTTGCTACCCAACACGGATGCAATAATTTCACCCAGCTGGGAGATTGAAACAGGATGTGAGGACAATGACATCAAGCTCTCGCAATCGTGTTGGTACGGCGAATTTTCTGCTGCAACTGGATGATGCCGTAAAGCAGTGCCTCGGCGGTTGGCGGACAACCAGGCACATAAACATCCACCGGCACGATACGGTCACAGCCACGAACGACGGAATAGCTGTAGTGATAGTAACCACCACCATTGGCACACGATCCCATGGAAATAACCCAGCGCGGCTCGGCCATTTGGTCGTAAACCTTGCGCAGCGCGGGACCCATCTTGTTGCACAGGGTACCGGCAACAATCATCAAGTCGGACTGTCGCGGACTGGGCCGAAACAACATGCCGAAACGATCAATATCGTACCGTGCAGCACCCGCATGCATCATTTCCACGGCGCAGCAAGCCAGACCAAATGTCATTGGCCACAGCGAGCCGGTCTTGGCCCAGTTGACCACCGAGTCATAGCTCGTGGTCACGAAACCTTCTTTGAAAACACCTTCAAGTGACATCCCTGTACCCCTTTTGAAAAGCCCTTTTCAAGGCTTTTTCTTATTCCCAGTCCAGCGCACCTTTTTTCCACTCATAGACAAAGCCGACGACCAGGATACCCAGAAAAACCATGACCGACCAAAAACCAAGCGGACCAATTTCCTTGAGCGAAACCGCCCAAGGAAACAGAAAAGCAATTTCAAGATCGAAAAGGATGAACAAAATGGCGACCAGGTAGTAGCGCACATCAAATTTCATGCGGGCGTCTTCGAAGGCCTCGAAGCCACACTCATAAGGAGAATTTTTTTCGCTGTCGGGTCGAACAGGCCCTAGCAAACGACCCATGACCATCGGCAAGATGCCGACACCTACTCCCACCAAAATAAACAACAAAACAGGAAGGTATTGGTCGAGATTCATCGTGGGTTTCAACTTCTGAAAAGCCACCCGCACAGAAAACCATGCAGATTGCCTGCACGGCTTGTACGAGTTTACCGTTTGAGCCGAAAGCAGCCACTGGGGCGCTGCTGCCGATGCTAATCATCTGGTGCGGACGGCGAGACTCGAACTCGCACAGCTTTCGCCACTACCCCCTCAAGATAGCGTGTCTACCAATTTCACCACGTCCGCGGTACTTGCTTTGCCTGGATGGCATGAGGAAACTCTTCGGCTTTTGCTTTCCAGACAGACTCAGAGTTTACCCTGAAATCGCCAGGCTTTTACCCTGATGTCCTGGCTTTATGGTCTTATTTCGTGGGGATTTGAGCCGCGCCAGATGCTGGCACGGCAGGGGCTGGAGGAACTGCCACGTTGGCGGGAGCAGGTACGGTAGTGCCAGGAATCTGGGCTGCGCCTGATGCCGCAAGAGCAGGCGCCGTGACGGCTGCGCCTTCCAAAACGCTTGATCCGGAACGGGGTTGTTGCGCACCCCCAAAATAGGCCAGCATTAACGTGCAGGCAAAAAACAGAGCCGCCAGGATGCCGGTACTACGCGACAGGAAATTAGCGCTTCCGCTGGCACCAAACAAGCTTCCGGAGCCGCCGCTGCCAAATGCTGCACCCATGTCGGCTCCCTTGCCATGCTGAACCAGGATCAGGCCCACCATGCCCAGCGCCGAAAGCATTTGAACAGCCAGCACAGCAGTCAATAAAATATTCATGATTATTCCTAATTTAATAGCAAACTACGCCCGTCAAACCGGCGCAGAAGCAATGATTTTCAAAAAATCCAGGGCCTTGAGCGAAGCGCCGCCTATCAGCCCGCCATCGATGTCCGGCTGGGCCAGCAAAGTCGCGGCATTGGCTGCGTTCATGCTGCCGCCATACAGTATCTTGATACGGGATGACTGATCGGTCGCCGCTTTCAGTTGGCCCCTGAGCACCGCATGCACGGCCTGGGCTTCTTCCGGCGAAGCCGTCTTGCCCGTGCCGATGGCCCAGACCGGCTCATAGGCCACCACCACTTCGCTGATGCAGTGCCCGTTGGCATGGATCACCGCCGCAAGTTGACGCTTCACGACTTCTTCAGTACGACCAGCTTCACGCTCGGCCAGCGTTTCACCCACGCAAACGATAGGCGTGATGCCTGCTGCTAGCGCGGCCCTGGCCTTTTCAGCCACGAGCGCATCGGTTTCGGCATGGTACTGGCGTCGCTCTGAATGGCCGACGATGGCGTAGCGGCAACCCAGTTCCTTGAGCATGGCAGCACTGACCTCGCCGGTGTACGCGCCCGAACCCTGAGCAGACACGTCCTGCGCGCCCACGTCCAAAGCCGACAGTGCCGGGTAGTTCGATTTCAGGGAATGAAGCTGCATCAAGTACGGGCTGGGGACGCACACGGCCACTTCGCAGGCCTGGCCTTGTGCCAGCCCTGCAGCAAGGGCCGCCAGCAGTTCTTCATTGGCAGCCATGCTGCCGTTCATTTTCCAGTTTCCAGCAATCAGCTTTTTCATAAGGTTCTTTGGGTGTTGCCTTCTACTTCTACTTACCAGGTCAGGACGATCTTGCCGATGTGCCGGTTCGATTCCATCAGGGCATGCGCGCGGGAAGCGTCGGCTGCAGCAAAGGTGCTGTGAACCACGGGCTTGATCGCCCCGCTGGAGATCAACGGCCAGACTTTTTCCTTCAGCGCCGCGGCAATGGACGTCTTGAATTCCAGCGAACGCGGCCGCAGGGTCGATCCGGTAATGGTCAGCCGCCTGCGCAGCACCATTCCGGCGTTGAACTCAGCCTTGACCCCTCCCTGCACGGCAATGATGACGAGCCGGCCATCCTCGGCCAGGCATTCGACTTCACGCGCGACGTAACTGCCGCCGACCATGTCGAGGATGACATCAACGCCTTGCCCTTTCGTCAGCTTCTTGACTTCCTCGACGAAATCACTGGTTTTGTAATTGATCGCATGGTCGGCACCCAGGGCCATGCAGGCGGCGCATTTTTCGTCAGTGCCCGCTGTCACCAGCACCATTGCGCCCATGGATTTGGCGATCTGGATCGCCGTCACGCCGATGCCGCTGGAGCCGCCCTGCACCAGCAGGGTTTCGCCTTTTTGCAGACGCGCGCGTTCAAACACATTGCTCCACACGGTGAAGAATGTCTCAGGCAGGGATGCTGCCTCTATATCGCTCAGTCCCTCGGGCACCGACAGGCATTGCCCGACAGGTGCCACGCACAGTTCCGCATAACCGCCGCCCGCCACCAGGGCGCACACCCGGTCGCCGATTTTCAGATCGGCCGCCGACATCGCGGATGCATCGCCGCCGACGATCTCTCCGGCGACTTCCAGTCCAGGAATGTCAGACGCGCCTGGTGGCACGGGATAGTTTCCCGTACGCTGCAACACGTCAGGGCGGTTGACACCACTGGCACGCACGCGGATCAGCACTTCGCCGGCAGCCGGCTCAGGGTCGGGACGCGTGCCCGCTTGCAGCACCTCGGGCGCGCCAAAAGAAGTGATTTCAATGACTCTCATGATGTTTCTTGGTCATTTGTGCCGCCAGCGCATATTCCATATGCACTGGCGGCTACAAAATCGATAGCAGATTACGAATCAACCCTGATGAACGGGACGGTCCAGCAACGCCTTCATCGACAGCTTGACACGCCCTTTTTCATCGGTCTCCAGAACCTTGACCTTGATGATCTGGCCTTCTTTCAGGTAGTCGGTAACCTTCTCGACCCGCTCGTGGGCGATCTGGCTGATGTGCAGCAGGCCGTCCTTGCCGGGCATCAGGTTGACCAGCGCACCGAAGTCCAGGATCTTGGTGATCGCGCCTTCGTAGACCTTGCCGATTTCGACTTCGGCGGTGATCTCGGCAATGCGGCGCTTGGCTTCGTCAGCCTTGGCGCTGTCGTTCGAGGCGATGGTGATGGTGCCGTCTTCCTCGATGTTGATCTGGGTACCAGTTTCTTCGGTCAGCGCGCGAATCACGGCGCCGCCCTTGCCGATCACGTCGCGGATCTTTTCGGGGTTGATTTTCATGACATACAGGCGAGGTGCGAAGTCGGACACTTCGGCATTCGCCTGACCCATGGCTTCCTGCATCTTGCCCAGGATGTGCATGCGGGCTTCCTTGGCCTGGGCCAGCGCGACCTGCATGATTTCCTTGGTGATGCCCTGGATCTTGATGTCCATCTGCAGCGCGGTGATGCCGAACGTGGTGCCGGCCACCTTGAAGTCCATGTCGCCCAGGTGATCTTCGTCGCCCAGGATGTCGGTAAGCACGGCAAAGCGGTTGTCTTCCTTGATCAGGCCCATGGCGATACCGGCCACGTGCGCTTTCATGGGAACGCCAGCGTCCATCAGCGACAGGCAGCCGCCGCAGACCGACGCCATCGACGACGAGCCGTTGGACTCGGTGATCTCGCTGACCACGCGCATGGTGTAGGGGAATTCTTCCTTGCTCGGCAGCACGGCGATCAGCGCGCGCTTCGCAAGCCGTCCATGGCCAATCTCGCGGCGTTTCGGGCTGCCCACGCGGCCGGTTTCGCCGGTGGCGAACGGAGGCATGTTGTAGTGCAGCATGAAGCGGTCTTCGTAGTCGCCGCTCAGCGCGTCGATACGCTGCGCATCGCGCTCGGTGCCCAGCGTGGTCACGACCAGCGCCTGGGTTTCGCCGCGCGTGAACAGGGCGGAACCGTGGGTGCGCGGCAGCACGCTGTTGCGGATTTCAATCGGGCGTACGGTGCGCGTGTCGCGGCCGTCGATGCGCGGATCGCCGGCCAGGATCTGGCTGCGGACGATCTTGGCTTCGATGTCGAACAGCATGCCTTCAACGGTCACGCCGTCGAATTCAACGCCTTCGGCCTTCAGGCCCATCTTGGTCCAGGTGGTCACTTCGCGCGTGGCATGCGTGCGGGCCTGCTTGTTGCGGATCTGGTAGGCAGCGCGCAGCTTTTCCTCGGCCAGTGCACCAACCTTGGCGATCAGCACGTCGTCCTTGGCGGGCGCCTGCCAGTCCCAGACCGGCTTGCCGGCGTCACGCACCAGTTCGTGGATCGCATTGATGGCGATGTTGCCCTGCTCATGGCCGAACACGATGGCGGCCAGCATGATTTCTTCGGACAGTTGCTTGGCTTCGGACTCAACCATCAGCACGGCGGATTCGGTACCAGCCACCACCAGGTCCATCGTCGAATCTTTCAGCTGAGTCTTGCCGGGGTTCAGCACGAATTCGCCGCCAATATAGGCGACGCGGGCGGCACCGATCGGGCCATTGAACGGAATACCGGAAATCGCCAGCGCGGCGCTCGACGCGATCAGCGCAGGAATGTCGCCTTCGACTTCAGGGTTGAGCGACAGCACATGGATGACGACCTGCACTTCGTTGAAGAAGCCTTCGGGGAACAGCGGGCGGATCGGGCGGTCGATCAGGCGCGAGGTCAGCGTTTCGAATTCACTCGGGCGGCCTTCGCGCTTGAAGAAGCTGCCGGGAATGCGGCCGGCGGCATAGGTTTTTTCCAGGTAGTCAACGGTCAGCGGGAAAAAATCCTGACCGGGCTTGGCATCCTTCTTGGCAACCACGGTGGCCAGCACGACAGTGCCATCCATGTCCAACAACACAGCGCCGCCGGACTGGCGCGCCATTTCGCCGGTTTCCATCGTGACCTTGTGCTGGCCCCACTGGAAGGACTTGGTGACTTTATTGAAAATGCTCATGTGTTTTCTCCATTTTTTCAAGGCACGCCAGGCGGTGCCAAAAGCCCGGAGCGGCGGCTGGCCGAACACGATGCCATTCCATAAAACGCCTGGCAGCGGGAATCCGCAGGGCTTGTCTTGTGGAATGACACAGCGCGTGCTCGCTGGGCCTGGCTCCGAAATCATCAGCCATGCCATGGACACGACTGAAAGTTGAACAGCTAATTTTTGCAGTTTTAAAGTGCAAAACGCCTGAGCTAGTGAACTAACTCAGGCGCTTTTTGGTAGGTTTACCGATTATTTGCGCAGGCCAAGCTTGGCAATCAGCGCGATATAACGGGCGGCGTCGCGGGACTTCAGGTAGTCCAGCAGCTTGCGGCGGCGGCTCACCATGCGCAGCAGTCCGCGGCGGCCGTGGTGGTCCTTGGCATGGGTCTTGAAATGGGGCATCAATTCGTTGATGCGGCCGGTCAGCAAGCCGACCTGGACTTCAGGACTGCCGGTGTCGGTGGCGGAACGGGCATTGTCCTTGACAATCTCGGCTTTGATTGATTTTGCGATCATGGGTTTTCCTCTTGCAACGGTGTTGCGACTGGCGAGCGAGGCAGTGTTCCCGCGATTGGGACTTGACCGCTTTTGTCGTGATCTCCGGCATGTTGCTTACTGCCTTTTCAAGCAGCCGCATACAGCGCAGAACCTCGGATTATAGCGCAAGCCAGCGCTGCAAACGCTCCACGCCCTGCTCCAGCCTGGCCACATCCCGGCTGGCAAAACACCAGCGCAGCCAGCCTTGGGCATCCTGCCCGGGATTGACCATGAAGGCATTGCCCGGCGCCAGGCCGAGTCCGGCCTCGACCACCAGGCGCTTGGCGGTTTCCAGCGAGTCGCCGAATCGGTCCTGGTCGGACAGCCTGAAAAAGGCGTACATGCCGCCCTTGGCCGGCGCCACTTCCACGCCGGGCAACGCCTGTAGCAGCGGCACCAAAGTGTCACGGCAGGTCTTGAGGTGCGCCACCAGTTGTGGCGTGACGTCATTCGTCCCCTGCAGCGCGACCAGCCCGGCGCGCTGGATGAACACCGGCGCGCACGAGGTGTTGAACTCCACCAGTTTGCCCATGTGCACCGTCATCGACGCCGGCATCACCAGCCAGCCCAGGCGCCAGCCGGTCATCAGGAAACTCTTGGAAAAGCTGTGCGCCACGACCAGCTGGTCTTCGGGGCCGGCGATGTCCAGAAAGCTGGGCGCGCAGCCATTGGGCGTGGGATCAAAGTAAAGGCGTTCATAGACCTCATCGGCCAGAATCCAGGTGCCGGTCTGGCGGCAATGCGCCAGGATCATTGTTTGCTCCGCCCGGCTCAGCGTCCAGCCAGTGGGATTGTTCGGCGCATTGACAATCAGCAGTTTGGTGGCCGGCGTGATGGCAGCGAGCAGTTCGGCCATGTCGAGCTGCCATTCGCCGGCTACCGGCTTGAGGCTGACGCAGTGCAGCCGGGCGCCCATGATCAGCGGCTGCGCCGTCAGGTTGGGCCAGACCGGCGTCACCGCCACGACTACGTCGCCGGCATCGACCAGCGCCTGCACCGCCAGCATCAGCGCATTGACGCCGCCCGAGGTCACGGCAATACGGCCGGCGCCAATCGGCGCGGCACCTGGGCAACGCAGGCCGGTGGAATACGCTGCAATGGCATCGCGCAATTCGGGCAAGCCAAGGTTGTGCGCATAAAACGTCTCGCCCAGCTGAAGCGAGGCAATGGCGGCATCGCGGATAAAGGCTGGCGTTCCCTCGTCGCTCTCGCCAAACCAGAATTTCAGCACATCGCTGCGGCCCATGCCGGCATTGGCCACTTGTCGGATCATGGATTCTTCAAGATTCAGGACGGTCTGTCGCATGCGTTTCTTTTTTTGGGGTTGAACGTGTGAGATCGGCTGGATAAAAGTTCAGGGACGAATCATCGTGCAACTGGTCGGCTGCTCAGCCCGTTGCGCGGAAATGGCCTTGATGACGCGAAAACCGTAGCCCGAGCCTTCGACATCGAACCGCGTGCCCGGCGCCCCCTGCCTGTCCATCATGGCGACGGCCAGCGGCTGCTGGAACTGGTGGTCGCTGGCGCGCATGCTGCCCTTGAAGCCGGAGAAATTCACCGCTGCCTTTTCCATCTGCGCAGCCACGGCGGCGGCTTCGCTGCTGCCAGCTTTCTCCAGGCTCTGGGCCAGCGTTTCCACCATCAGCTGCATGCGCATGTGGACATAGTCGTCCTGCGGCCTGGGAAAGCGCTGTCGAAAGGACTGATAAAACGCTTCGGATGCCGCACCCGGCGTGTTGGGAAACCAGTCGGCCACTGCGATCACCTTGCCGACACCCGCATCGCCCAGCGCGGCGGGCACGCCCAGCGCATTGCCGTAGAAGGTGTAGAACTTGCCGTCGTAACCGACTTCCCTGGCCGCCTTGATGAGCAGCGTCAGGTCATTGCCCCAGTTGCCGGTGAGCACCGCCTGCGCGCCGCTGGACTTGATCTTGACCGCATAGGGAATGAAATCCTTGACGCGGCCAATCGGATGCAGCTCGTCGCCGACGATCTGGACATCGGGCCGCTGCGCCGCCATCTGCTTGCGCCCTTCGCGCAGCACGGCCTGGCCAAAACTGTAGTCCTGGCCGATCAGGTAAACCTTTTTGACGGCCTTGTCTTCCTTGAACACATCCATCAGCGCGGCCATGCGCATATCAGCATGGGCGTCGAAGCGGAAATGCCAGTAGCTGCACTTCTCGTTTGTCAAAATGGGATCGACCGCCGAATAGTTCAGGAACAGCACCCGTTTGCCCGGCTCACGTTCGTTGTGCTTGTTGATGGCATCAATCAGCGCCGCCGCCACCGCCGATGAATTGCCCTGCGCGATGACGGTCACACCGTCATCAATCGCCGAACGCAGGGCAGCCAGCGATTCCTCGTTCTGGCCCTTGTTGTCATAGCGCTCAATCACCAGATTGTGCCGGCCGTCGGCCAGCTTGACGCCGCCGCGCGCATTGACGCGTTCGGTGGCCCAGACCAGGTTGCGGAACACGGCCTCCCCGGTGTTGCCAAAAGCGCCGGACAGGCTTTCGATCAGCGCAATGCGCACGGGCGGCTGGGAAACGGGTTGCGCCTGGGCCAGCAATGAAAGGCCCAGCCCCAGGGCTGCAGCGGTGCGCTTGAAAATAATTTGCATAAGAAAAGAGAAAAAATTCCTGTGTTGTTGGCATCTGAATCCGGCGCCAGCCGGACGTGGTCGAGCCCGGAGAAATGATCAGGCGTTCAGCCTGCCGGGACGGGTACGGGCTGGATCTCGGAAAGGTTCCAGCGCGGTTTCACGTCAAAGGTATAACCGCCCTGGAGCTTCTGCAAATCGACCAGTCCGGCCTGCAGCCGCATGCCAGCCGCCATGGCGATCATGGCGCCGTTGTCAGTACAAAACTCCAGCTCGGGGTAATGCACGCGAATGCCGCGCTGCCGGCAGGCGGCATTGAGCTGGCTGCGCAGCGAGGCGTTGGCGCCGACGCCGCCCGCTACCACCAGCCGCTTGAGCGCGGTTTGAGACAGGGCGGACAGCGTTTTTTTCACCAGCACGTCGACAATGGCTGCCTGCGTGGACGCGGCCAGATCGGCCTTGTGGCTTTCCAAGTCGTTGCCCAACTTTTTCGCTTGCGTCAGCACGGCGGTCTTCAGGCCGGCGAATGAAAAGTCCAGGTTGCCGCTGTGCAGCAAGGGCCGGGGCAATTTGAAAGCCGTGCCGTCGCCTTCAAGCGCGAGTTTTGCCAGATGCGGTCCACCGGGATACGGCATGCCCATCAGCTTGGCCGACTTGTCGAAAGCCTCACCGGCTGCATCGTCAATCGTTTCACCAAGCAACTCGTAACTGCCGACGCCATCAACCCGCATCAACTGGGTATGCCCGCCCGAGACCAGCAGCGCCACGAAGGGGAATTCGGGCGGATCAGCACTCAGGAAAGGCGACAGCAGATGGCCTTCCAAGTGGTGTACGCCCATCGCCGGCTTGCCCAGAGCGGCAGCCAGCGAGCTGGCCACGCCAGCACCGACCAGCAGCGCGCCAGCCAGGCCCGGGCCGCGCGTGTAGGCGACCACATCGACATCGGCCAGCGTGCGTTGCGCGCCCTGCATGACTTCCTGCGTCAACGGCAGCACACGGCGGATGTGGTCACGGCTGGCCAGTTCAGGCACCACGCCGCCAAAGGGCTGGTGCATGGCAATCTGGCTGAACAGGGCATGCGACAGCAGGCGCGGCACGCCGCTGCCGCTGGCATCGACCAGCGCCACGCCGGTTTCATCACAACTCGACTCAATTCCAAGAACCAGCATTTTTTCAAACATGGCGGCTAGTTTAGGCGACGCGCTTAAGCCACAAGGCCCGCATTGTCAGCGCTACTTCATCACCAGCCCGCCATCGACAAACAGCACCTGCCCCGTCATAAAGCGGCTCCAGTCCGAGGCCAGGAACAGCACCGGCCCGGCTACATCGTCGGGCGTGGCCACCCGCCGCAGCGGGGTTTGACCGACGATCATCGCCCTCACCTCTTCAGGCGTGCCCTGGCTGGCCGACGTGGGGTAGACCAGGCCTGGCGCGACGCAGTTGACACGAATGCCGAGCGGCCCCAGCTCGACGGCCAGGTTGCGGCTGAAGCCGACCAGCGCGGACTTGGCCGTGGTGTAGTCGTGGTAAGGAATGGACGGCCGCTCGATCAGATCGCTCACCATGTTGATGATGCTGCCCCGGGCGCGTTGCCTGAAATGCGGCAGCACGGCCTGGCAGACGTTGTAGGCGGCGTGAACCGCGCCGTCCACCTGCGCCTCGTAGTCGCTCCAGGCCAGTTCCCAGAACATCTTGCGCTGGTCCGGGTCGAAGGTGAAACCCTTGAAAGCGTTGTTGACCACTACGTCGATGCGGCCGACTTCGTCCAGAACCTGAACCACCATGGCCTGAACCGCAGCTTCGGAACAGACATCTGCCTGAATCGCCAGGCCATCGCCGCCCACCTCCTGGCAGCGCGCCACCACCGCGTTGGCGGCCGCCTCGTTGCGCAAGTAGTTGACAACCACCAGCGCACCCTCGCGGGCAAAGGCCAGCGCAATGGCCGCACCGATGCCCCGGCTGGCGCCGGTGACCAGCACCACCTGGCCCTGAAACTTCAAGGCACTTGCACCATGGGCTGCGGTGCTCATGGCGCGGGCAGCAAGTCCTGGCTTACCACCTCCGAAATCTTGATGGGGCGTTGCACCAGCCCCAGCGCAAGGTAGGTGTCAGCGGCTTTTTGCAGCACCGCCAGGTCAAAGGCGCCGAGCCCGTTTTTGCGCGTCGTGGCCGACACACTGGCCAGGTTGCGCAGGCCGATGATTTCACGATTGACGGCGACATCCTTGCCGTCGATCGCATAGTTGACCGCCAGCGCCGCCGCCTCGTCAGGCTGCTTGATCATCCAGCCGGCGCTGTCGCGGTAAGCCGCTAAAAATTGGCGCAGCAGCGGTTTTTTCCGCTGGTAGGTTTCCTCGCGCACGACAAACATGTCGCTGGAGACATTCAGGTAATCCTTCACCTCCATGACATTGACATCGGCCAGGCCTTTTTGCCGGCCGACCAGCAAGCCGGTGTCAGTGGCGGCAGTGGCGTCCACCTGGCCCTGCATCAGCGGCGCGAAATTGAGCAGGCCGGTCACCACGATGGTCACATCCGATTCGCGCAGGCCGGCCTGGTGCAGCAGCACCAGCAGGTTTTGCCGCGTGCCGCTGGACAGGCTATACACGCCAATCTTCTTGCCTTTGAGGTCCGCCGGCTTGCCGATGTTGCTGCCCTTGAGCGACACCACGTTGAAAACATTTTGTGGATAAATGTCGTAGATGGCACGCAGCTTTTCCCCTTTTTCCAGCGCCGAGAAAAAGGAACCCGGGTCGGTGAAGGCGATATCGGCCTGCCCGGTCAGCAAGTTGCGCAGCGCGTCACCGCCGCCCGCGCCCGGCACGTAGCGCAGTTCAATGCCCCTGGCCTTGAAAAAGCCTTTGTCTTCATCGACCAGCAAGTGGGTAATTTCCGTGATCGGCTTGCTCCAGCCAGCGACGACGAATTTCTCCAGGCTGGCGGGCGGCGCAGCTGACGCCGCCAAGGCGGTGCCTGCCAGACCGGGGCTCAGCAGTACGACCACCGTGGCAGCCGCAGCCAGCCGGGCAAATGAGCGGCGGGAAAATGAAGAATTCAAGCTTTTTTTCATGATGGTGTTTCCTTGGGGAACGGGGTGACGCGGGACGCCAGCAGGCGTTTTTCCAGCACGAGGGACAACTGGTACAGCAGCAGGCCCAGCAAGGTGATGAGCACCAGCACGGCAAACATCAGCGGCGTGTCCATCATGCCCTGCGAGGCGATGATCAGAGCGCCCAGACCGGAACTGCCTCCAATGAACTCGCCGACGACGGCGCCGACCAGCGCCAGCACCACGGCCACGCGAAAGCCGCCCAGGATGCCGGGCAAGGCCGAGGGCAGCTTGAGCCGCAGCAGCGTCTGCCAGCGCGTGGCGCCCAGCATGCGAAACAGTTCCAGCCGCTGCCGGTCCACCTGCGCCAGGCCGGTCATGGTGTTTTCCATCAGCGGAAAAAAACAGACCAGCGCCGTGATCACCACCGTCGAGGTCATGCCAAAGCCAAACCAGACAATGAACAGCGGCGCCAGCGCCAGCTTGGGAACGACCTGGCTGGTGATGACATAAGGCATCAACAGGCGCCGCAGGCTGGGCGATTCGCCCAGCGCCACGCCGCCGACCAGGCCCAGCACGCAGCCGGCTGCCAGCCCCAGCACCAGTTCCAGCACCGTCTGCCCGATATGCGGCCACAAGTAGCCCGACAGCAAGCCTTTGTATAGCGCGTCGAACACCAGCGACGGCGGCGGCAGCACCAGCGCCGACAGCTTGAGCTGGCGCGCCAGCACTTCCCAGCCCAGCAGCCCGGCGGCAAACAGCAGCCAGGCAAAAAAGTGCGCTCGGCGTGCGCTCATGACGTGCCCTCGCCACCATCCATGCCCGCCCTGAGCTGCGCGCACAGCGCATTGAAGGCCGGGCTGTAGCGCACGTCGCGTCCGCGCGGCCGGGGCAGCGCCACCTGCAGGTCCTGGCAGATGCGCCCGCCCGCCATCACGGCCACCCGGTCGGCCAGATACACCGCTTCACTGATGTCATGCGTGACGAAAAACACCGTGGTCTGGCGCAGGCGGCACAGCGCCAGCAAGTCGTCCTGCAGGTCTTCGCGGGTGATGGCGTCAAGCGCGGCAAACGGCTCGTCCAGCAACAGCATGGCGGGCTCGCCGACCAGCGCGCGGGCAATCGCCACCCGGCTTTGCTGGCCGCCTGACAGATGGCGCGGGTAATGGTTTTGCAGGGCCAGCAAGCCCATCAGCGACAGCAGTTCACGCGCCCGGGTTACTTCCTGCGGCGTGGGCAGATGGCGCAGCGACAGTGGCAGCAGCACGTTGTCGAGCACGGTGCGCCATTCCAGCAGCGTCGGCGACTGAAAGACAAAGCCCAGCGCGGGGCCGGGCCGGGTGTGCGCCACGCCTTGCAGGCGTATTTCCCCGGCACTCGGCTGCAGCAGGCCGGCAGCCAGCTTGAGCAGCGTGGTTTTGCCGCAGCCGCTGCGGCCGACCAGGCAATGAAACTCGCCCTGCGCAATGCGCCAGTCCACCCGGTCGACCACGGCCGGCCAGCCCGGATAGGTGTAGCTCACCTGCGCCATGTCCAGAAAACTCATGGCTGGCGCCCATCTGTTCGGCCGGTGCAACCGGTGCGGCACAGGGCACTAATCGACATAGGGAGCAAAGCTTTCAGCGGCAAGTTCTGCCGATTGTTCAATCTCGACCATCTGAACCAGGTCCAGCAGATTGAAGCGTCCGTCGTGGTGCCAGCCGGCCTCGGGCGCGGTCATGCTGCCCAGCGCGCAGATGCGGGTCACGCCAGCCTGCCCCAGTTGCTCGGCCAGCGCAAACAGCTCGGCGGGCGCGGCCGCCAGCCCCACGGTCTGCAGATAAATGCGGCTGCGGGCAATTTCAGGAAGCACCTGCGCCAGGTCGTCCACCGCCACCACCAGCACGGTGCGGTTCAGCGCGCTGGGCGCCAGCCCCTGCACGCCATCGGCATAGGCCACGCGCCAGGGCGTGTCCGCATCGCCCATCAGGCTGGCGCCGGGCTGGGTCATCAGCCGCAGCTCCTGCGCCTGGTTCCAGCGCGCCACTTCGCTGGCCTCGTTTAGCGGCAGCGTGCGGCGTGGAAACCGAGGCTCAAGGCTGGCAATGGCTTGCGCCAGGTAGTGCGCAAATGCCTGCGGCGACACCTTGCCGCCACGCTCGACGTAGAACAGCTGCGGCGAATAGCAGCCCTGCTGGTCATAGCGCACCACGTCGCAAGCCGCCTGCTGCGCCGTGGCCGGGGCCTTGCGCGCATCCAGCGCGGCACGGGCCACCATGCCAAAACTGAGCTTGTGGCCAAAGCCCAGAAAGCGGGTGGTAATGGGCACCTGCGCGCGCAGCGCCTGCAGCGCGCCATTGCCGCCATAGGCCAGCACCAGATCGGCCTGCGCAAACAGCGCCTGCTCCAGCGGCGCGTCGCCACCCTTCCACCAGCCCACCGCCAGGCAATCAGCCAGCGCCGGGTCCAGCTCCACCAGCAGGTGGGCGAACCAGCCGGCAAACAGCGGCTCGGCGCTGGGCAACTTGCCAATGCTGCCCGACTTGACCAGCAGGCTTGAGATCAAACTCCACAGCGGCAAACCCGGCACATTGCCGGCCCAGACGTGAATCAGCAGTTCCGGGCCCACGGCCCTGGCAAAGCCGCCCTTGGGGCGCGGCTGGAATTCATCGAGCAGCTTGGGATTGGAAAAATCCTCGGCCACGAAGCGCTGCAGCTGTGGCTGGCGAAAGGTTTTCAGGTAACTGGTCAGCCCCAGCCGCACCATCTCGGCGTCGTAGCCGGTGACCAGCGGGAGCAGCCGGTCGGCCTGCTGACGATACGGGTCGCTGCGGTCCAACAGGCGCGCGATGGCGCGATCGACCAGCGTGATGATCTGCGACACGCTGCGCGTCTTGAGGTACGCCCGGCTGCCCTGCTTGACGCGCTCGGCCAGCGCCGCCCATTGCGCCTGGCTCAGGACCGGCACGGCCACTTCCAGCCGGTCGCTGCCGGTCCCAAAATGCAGCGTCTGCCATGCCAGTTCCTCGGCCTTGAAGCCCGGCAGGTAGCCGGCCACGGCGTATAGCGTCGTCATGCGCGTGCGGCCTGCAAAAATTCTTCCACCGCCAGCGAGCAACCCTTGGCCTGCGTGCCTTGCGCGCGGCCGAGCAGCAAAAACCCGCCCGACACCGCCACGCCCACGTCTTCCGTCAGAATGGTCGTCACCGAGTTGAAATTGGCCAGGTCGCAGTGCGCCAGCACGCCCTGCTCGCCGTGTGCCACCTCCGCGCCGCTCAAGGGGTTGACCAGCCGCGAACGTATCCAGTGCGGGCCCGACTTGACCGCCGGCAGCACCGCATTGCCGTTGTCGTAGAACTGCGTGCTGAGCTCGGTCATGCCGTACATGTTGATGCAATGCTCCGGCGGCACGCCCAGCAGCGCCGTCAATTGCGCATAAAACTGCACCATGGGAATCTCGCGCGACTGGCCCTTGAAACCGCCGGTGTCCAGTACCCGGCTGCCCGCTGGCAGGGCAAACTTTTGCCCCTGCTGCGCCAGCGCATCCATCAGGTGCACCAGGCTGTAGGAGGCACCCAGCAGCGCATAAGGCTGCGCCGTGGCCTCGGCCTGCGCCAGCGCCGCACACACGCCCGCCGTGTCAAGTCCGGCGGCGTCGATGAAGTAGCGGCTGCCGTCCGCGCCAAAGGTTTGCAGCGCCAGCGCCAGGTAATGCGCCAGCGATGAGTTGGCCATCACCTCTTCGGTCGGAAACAAGATGCCCATGGCGATGCTGCTCTGGCCGCGCATGAAGCGCCGGGCAAAGTTGGCGCGCATCGAGGCGTCGTACACCGCCAGCGTAGGGTGATGGTGCTTGCCCTTGACGTCACCCTGCGTGGTGCCGCTGGTCATGAATACGCGGTCAGTGCTTGAAGGCGGCTGGCAGGTAAGACTCAAGGCCTTGAAGGCAGTGATGGGAACGGCCGGAATATCCTGCCAGGTCTTGACCGTGCGCGGCGTCTTGCCGCGCTGCCGGCAAAAGCGCTGGAACGGTGTGTTGTGGGCAAACTGGTAGGCAAACAGCGCCAAAGCCTGGGCGTTGAAGGCTTCGTCAGTGACGCCATCCTGCGCCATGAAGGCCAGCACGCCGTCAACGATTTGGGCGGTAAGCGCAGGCGGGCTGGCGGGTGTTGCGGTGTCAAGGGCATCCATGGTCGTCATTCCTTCAAGAGTCCGCGTTGGCAGGGTGCTCCGAAAGTCGCGATGGCAAGGTTATGAACCCTTTCCTGACAGCTCTTCTTACGTCGGCATGACCCGATTCAAGTTCGCGGGTTTGGTAGAACCATCTCAGCCGTCCTGCCATCGCTGGCCGGAGTGCACCCCGAAGCGCAGCCGATTCTACGCGCAGAGGCCTGTTGCTTCATGCGGCGCAATGCTCTCCATCAGCCCCGTCCACGAACCGCGCCTGCGCTGTGACCATACCCGGGATGGCCGACTCAGCGCAGCGTGGCGTTATGCCGCGCCAGCACGCCCGACATGCTGCTGCCCCCTTGATAGCGCATCGCAACGGCATGAATTTTGCTTATAAAACGCATGACATTGCCCCATACCCTGCGCCTGGTGGTCATTGCGCCGGATCTGGTCGTTGCCGATGCCGACGACGAGGCGGCCGTGGCGCTGGCCGAGCGCTCGCGCCAGCTGCGCATCGGCCTGCTGGAAGGCGGCTTCAACCTGGTGGCCACGCTGCCGGCCGACACCTTTTTGCGCGAGCGCCTGGCCCAGTTACAGCCCGACATGATCATCGTCGATGCCGAAAGCGATGCCCGCGATTCGCTCGAGCACGTCGTCATGGCCACGCGCGAAGAACGCCGGCCGATCGTGCTGTTCACCAACGACGACGACACCCGGCATGTGAAGGATGCGGTGGCCGCAGGCGTTTGCGCCTATATCGTTGCCGGCCTGGCGCCTTCGCGCATCCGGCCGATCCTGGACGTGGCAATGGCGCGCTTCGAGCACGAACAAGGTCTGCGCCGCGAACTGGCCGATGCGCGCACCGAACTGAAAGACCGCAAGGTCATCGACCGGGCCAAGGGCCTGCTGATGCAGCGCCAGAGCCTCTCGGAGCAGGCCGCTTATGAAAAATTGCGCAAGGCGGCCATGGACAAGGGCCTGCGGCTGGGCGAGGTGGCGCAGCGCATGCTGGATGTGGCTGACCTGCTCGGCTAGGCCGCCAACGCCGAAATGGTGCGGCGCACAACAGCAGTGCACCTCCAGAAAAATTGGTTTTTGATACGCCAGCAGCCAATATGCTACTTATTTAATAGCAACTTGCATAAGCAGGATAAGCGCCAAAGCCCGATTAGCTTGAAATTTTCAGTTCTGGCCGAGCCCTCGGCTCCAGCTGGCACAGCTTTTGCAGTAAACATGACACAGGGCTTTCCACTTCAACGGCGAAGCCGAAAGTCCAAGAACAAAGGCGTTCGAACCCTGCCCTCACACCACGGTGTGAAGGCTTCGGTCGAACGCCTTTTTTTGTTTTATTTTTTCATTTCCAGGAGTTGCTGACATGACCGACCTGCTCAAACCTTCCCTGACCCGCCGCAGTGTGCTGCTAGCCGCCGCCGTGGGCGCCGTGGGCATCAGCCCGGCCTTGCGCGCTGCCGTGTATGCCCAGGGCTCGGACGCGCCGGAAAAGAAGGAAGTCAAGATCGGCTTCATTCCGCTGACCGATTGCGCCTCGGTGGTGATGGCGTCGGTGCTGGGCATTGACAAGAAATACGGCGTCACCATCATCCCGTCCAAGGAAGCCAGCTGGGCCGGCGTGCGTGACAAGCTGGTCAACGGCGAACTCGACTTTGCCCATGTGCTGTATGGCCTGGTCTACGGCGTGCATCTCGGCACCGCCGGCCCCAAGAAGGACATGGCCGTGCTGATGACGCTGAACAACAACGGTCAGGCTATCTCACTGAGCAAAAAACTGGCCGACAAAGGCGCAGTGGACGGTCCTGGCCTGGCCAAGTTGATGGCCAGCGAGAAGCGCGAATACACCTTCGCCCAGACCTTTCCGACCGGCACGCACGCCATGTGGCTGTACTACTGGCTGGCGGCCAATGGCATCAATCCGATGACGGACGCCAAGGTGATCACCGTGCCGCCGCCGCAGATGGTGGCCAACATGCGCATCGGCAACATGGACGGCTTTTGCGTCGGCGAGCCGTGGAACCACCGCGCCATCATGGACGGCATTGGCGTCACCGCTGTCACCACGCAGGACATCTGGAAGGACCACCCCGAAAAAGTGCTGGGCACCACGGCCGAGTTCACCCAGAAATACCCCAACACGGCGCGCGCCGTGACCGCTGCCATTCTGGAAGCCAGCCAGTGGATCGACGCCAGCCTGGCGAACAAAAACAAGATGGCCGAAACCATTGCCGGCAAGGCCTATGTCAACACCAGCGTGGACGTCATCAACCAGCGCATCCTGGGCCGCTACCAGAACGGCATGGGCAAAACCTGGGACGACCCGAACCACATGAAGTTCTTCAACGACGGCGCGGTGAACTTTCCCTACCTGTCCGACGGCATGTGGTTTTTGACGCAGCACAAGCGCTGGGGCCTGCTCAAGGAGCACCCGGACTACCTGGCCGTGGCCAGGCAGATCAACAAGATCGACATCTACAAGCAGGCGGCATCTGCCGCCAAGGTGAATGTTCCGAAAGACGTGATGCGCACCAGCAAGCTGATCGACGGCACGGTCTGGGACGGCAAGGACCCTAAAAAGTATGCCGACAGCTTCAAGGTTCGTGCCTGAAGCCGCTCCCGATATTTCATTGAAATCCTACTTGAAGAGGTAACGCCATGGTCAGTGCCGTATTTCACAGCCCGCTTGAAAGCGTACCGCCGGTGGCTTCCGGCGCAGAACGGAGCGCTACGCATTCAATAGCTTCCAATGCAGACAGGACAAGCGATAAGGCCGTAAAAGTCCTTGAAAAGACCAGTGCGACGGCCACCCTGGCAGCCAGGACGCAGCGGGACTTCTCGGCACTGTGGCTGCGCGTATTGCCGCCGCTGCTCGGCTTGGGCCTGCTGGCGGTGATCTGGGAGGTGGTGTCGATTGCCACCAAGGCCAGCATTCCGTCGCCCAAGGACACGTTCTTGCAGGCCGTCGTGCTGTTCAGCGACCCGTTCTACCGCAACGGCCCGAACGACCAGGGCGTCGGCTGGAACGTGCTGTCGTCGCTCAAGCGCGTCGCCATGGGCTTTGGCCTGGCGGCGATCGTCGGCATTCCGGTCGGTTTCCTGATTGGGCGCTTCACCTTCTTGAGCAACATGTTCAACCCGCTGATCAGCCTGATGCGGCCGGTGTCACCGCTGGCCTGGCTGCCGATTGGTTTGCTGGTGTTCAAGGGCGCCGACCCGGCTGCCATCTGGACGATTTTTATCTGTTCCATCTGGCCGATGGTCATCAACACCGCTGTCGGCGTGCAGCGCGTGCCGCAGGACTACATGAACGTGGCCCGGGTGCTGAACCTGTCGGAATGGAAGATTGTCACCAAGATCTTGTTCCCGTCGGTGTTGCCCTACATGCTGACCGGCGTGCGGCTGGCCGTGGGCACCGCCTGGCTGGTGATCGTGGCCGCTGAAATGCTGACCGGCGGCGTGGGCATCGGCTTCTGGGTCTGGGACGAGTGGAACAACCTGAACGTCAAGAACATCATCATCGCGATTTTCGTGATCGGCATCGTCGGCCTGATGCTGGAATATGCGCTGATCAAGCTGGCCACGGCCTTCACCTTTGAAGAAGTCAAGAGCTGATTTTCCGACCCACCCCAGGAGCATGACCATGAACACCCCCGTCAACACCGTCAATCCCCAGTACATCGACATCCAGGGCGTCGAACAGGTTTTCAAGACCAAGAAAGGCCCGTTCTGTGCGCTGCAAAACGTCAACCTGAAAGTGGCCAAGGGCGAATTCGTCGCGCTCATCGGCCATTCGGGCTGCGGCAAATCGACCTTGCTCAACCTGATCGCCGGGCTGACGATGCCGAGCCAGGGCGTGCTGCTGTGCGCCAACCGCGAGATCGCCGGTCCCGGCCCCGAGCGCGCCGTGGTGTTCCAGAACCATTCGCTGCTGCCCTGGCTGACCTGCTTTGAAAACGTTTACCTGGCGGTCGAACGGGTGTTTTCGGCGACTGAAAGCAAGGCGCAGCTCAAGGCGCGCACCGATGCGGTGCTGGCCATGGTCGGCTTGACCGCAGCAAGCCAGAAGCGGCCAGGCGAAATCTCCGGCGGCATGAAGCAGCGCGTCGGCATTGCGCGCGCACTGTCGATGGAGCCCAAGGTGCTGCTGCTCGACGAGCCCTTTGGCGCGCTCGATGCGCTGACCCGCGCCAAGCTGCAGGACGAGTTGCTGCTGATCGTCGCCAACACACACAGCACGGTGGTCATGGTGACGCACGATGTTGATGAAGCCGTGCTGCTGAGCGACAAGATCGTGATGATGACCAACGGGCCATCGGCGACGATTGGCGAGGTGCTGAGCGTTGACCTCCCGCGCCCACGCAGTCGGGTCGAACTGGCCGAGAGCACGCAGTACCTGCACTACCGCAAGGCGGTGATCGATTTCTTGTATACGCGCCAAGCGCATGTGGAAAAAATCACGGCCTGAGCCGATACATCGAATTTGCCAGGCAGGTTCTGCGTCACTGCCCTGCCCGCATTCAAATACCCAGCGCGGGCACCGTGCCATGCCATGCACGCGGGCAGGAAAGCCGCGGCATCAGCCCCTCGGGCCCCTTCAGCTACGCTGGCCGGAAATGTAGTGTTCCAGCTGCTCGATGACGAATTTCTGCTCGGAGATGATGTCCTTGACCAGGTCGCCGATGGAAATCAGGCCGATCAGCTTGTCGCCCTGCACGACCGGCAGGTGACGCAGTCGGTTGTCGGTCATCAACGCCATGCATTCCTCGCTGGTCTGGGTGGGCTTGACGAACATCACCGACGTGGTCATGACGTCACGCACCAGCGTCAGCGCGGAAGTACGGCCCTTCAGGGCAATCTTGCGGGCATAGTCGCGCTCGGTGACGATGCCGACAATCCGCTCGCCTTGCATGACGAGCAAGGCGCCAATGCCCTTGTCGGCCATGCGCTGCAGAGCATCGAAGACCGAGTCGTCCGGCCCGATGGAGTGGACGACGGCGTCGCCCTTGGCTTTGAGAATGTCGGAAACAACGGTCATGGCGATCTCCCTCTTGAAACAATGAACAGGCGCATGCTAGTTTCAGGCCAGACGGGCAGGCAATGCAAGCGGCCTGAAACCTGCGACGCCTGATTGTGGTGTTGAAAACTTGCAAGCCACTTGCAATCGGGATGAACGCACAAGATCGGCATGGAAAACCCCGGCATGCGCCCGGCTGGCCTCGCACGCCTTCACCGACAGAATGCAACGCACAACTTCAAGGCGTGGATGCACCAGCCCAAGGTGTTGGCCATGTCTGATAGACGCTATTTATTTGATAGCTTCCTGTACTTGTCTGGTATGCGCAAACAGCCTTTTTTGTTCGTTAATCATGGAATGAAATAGGCATGGCACAACCCTTGCATCAGCAACCTCGCTGCCAAGGTTGGCGGCGTTGTAGGCCCGGTGCAATGGCGGATTGGGCAGACAGGACGATGGCGTCCCCACGGAGAAGCTGGCTCAGGCCCTGGCGACCCGTGCGGACGCTTTTTTTTGCGAACTGCCAAATAGGGTAAAGGGCTCACGATGAAAAAATCCAGACTGGTAATGATTGGCAACGGCATGGCCGGCGTGCGTGCGCTGGAAGAACTGCTGAAGATCGCGCCCGAGCTGTACGACATCACGGTGTTCGGTGCCGAGCCGCACCCCAACTACAACCGCATCCTGCTGTCGCCGGTGCTGGCCGGCGAGCAGACGCTTGAAGAGATCGTGCTGAACGACTGGTCCTGGTACACGGACAACCACATCACGCTGCACGCCGGCTGGACCGTGACTGATGTGGACCGGGTGCGCCGCGTGGTGCATGCCGTCAATGCCGCCGGCGAAACCGTCCACGCCGAATACGACCGGCTGATCATGGCAACCGGCTCCAACCCCTTTATTTTGCCAATTCCGGGCAAGGACCTCAAGGGCGTAGTGGCCTACCGCGACATCGCCGATACACAGGCCATGATCGACGCTGCGGTCTTGTACAAGCATGCGGTCGTCATCGGCGGCGGACTGCTCGGCCTGGAAGCGGCCAACGGCCTGATGAAGCGCGGCATGCAGGTCACCGTGGTGCATGTCGGTGACTGGCTGATGGAGCGACAGCTCGATGACATGGCCGGCAAGCTGCTGCAAAAGTCGCTGGCCGAGCGCGGCATGAAATTCCTGATCGGTGCCCACACCCAGGAACTGGTCGGCGGAAGCGACGGCCGCGTCAAGTCGGTCAAGTTCAAGCCTGTCCCGGGCGCCGACCCGGGAGACGGACTGGAAATACCCGCCGACCTCGTCTGCATGGCCGTCGGCATCCGACCCAACACGCTGCTTGCGGAAAAGATGCGCCTGCACGTGAACCGCGGCATCGTGGTCAATGACACGCTGCAAACCACCACCGACGCGCGCATCTACGCTGTCGGGGAATGCGCTGCGCACCGGGGCATTGCCTACGGCCTGGTCGCGCCGCTGTTCGAGCAGGGCAAGGTGCTGGCCAACCACCTGGCGCAGTTGGGCATTGGCCGCTACACCGGGTCTCTCACCTCGACCAAGCTGAAAGTCACCGGCATCGACCTGTTCAGCGCCGGCAACTTCATGGGCGGCGACGGCGCCGAAGAAATCATCATGTCCGACCCGTTTGGCGGCGTGTACAAGAAGCTGGTCATCAAGGACGACAAGCTGATCGGCGCCTGCCTGTACGGCGACACGGTCGATGGCAGCTACTACTTCAAGCTGCTGCGCGACGGCCGCAGCATCGAAGGCATCCGCGACAGGCTGATGTTCGGCGAATCGAACATCGGCGACACCGGCCACGAAGGCCACAGCAAGGCCGCCGCCATGGCGGACACCGACGAAGTGTGCGGCTGCAACGGCGTGAACAAGGGCGCAATCTGCAAGGCGATCAAGGAAAAAGGCCTGTTCACGCTCGATGAAGTGCGCAAGCACACCAAGGCCAGCGCCAGCTGCGGCTCATGCACCGGGCTGGTCGAGCAGATCCTGATGTCCACCGCCGGCGGCGACTATTCCGCCACGCCCCGGCTCAAGGCGATGTGCGGCTGCACCGATCTGGGCCACCAGGCGGTACGCGACGCCATCCGCGCCAACAAGCTGCTGTCGGTGGTTGATGTCTATCAGTTCCTGGACTGGCGCACGCCCAACGGCTGCGCCAGCTGCCGCCCGGCGGTCAACTACTACGTCACCAGCACCTGGCCCAAGGAAGGCAAGGATGACCCGCAAAGCCGCTTCATCAACGAGCGCAGCCATGCCAACATCCAGAAAGACGGCACCTACAGCGTGATTCCGCGCATGTGGGGCGGCGAAACCAATTCCAGCGAACTGCGCCGCATCGCCGACGCGGTGGACAAGTACAAGATTCCGACGGTCAAGGTCACCGGCGGCCAGCGCATCGACCTGCTGGGCGTCAAGAAGGAGGACCTGGTCAATGTCTGGAAGGACATCGGCATGCCCAGCGGCCATGCCTACGCCAAGGCGCTGCGCACGGTGAAGACCTGCGTGGGCAGTGAATGGTGCCGCATGGGCACGCAGGATTCGACCGAAATGGGCAAGATGCTGGAGCGCGCCATGTGGCGCATGTACGCGCCGCACAAGGTGAAGTTTGCCGTCAGCGGCTGCCCGCGCAACTGCGCCGAATCGGGCATCAAGGACGTCGGCATCATCGGCGTCGATTCGGGCTGGGAAATGTATGTCGCCGGCAACGGCGGCATCAAGACCGAAGTGGCGCACTTCTTCACCAAGCTGAAAACGGCCGCCGAAGTGCTCGAATACACCGGCGCGTTTTGCGAGCTGTACCGCCAGGAAGGCTGGTACCTGGAGCGCACGGTGCATTACGTCAACCGCGTTGGCCTGGACTACGTGAAGAAAAAAATCCTCGACGACCACGAGGGCCGCAAGGCGCTCTGGGAGCAGCTGCAGTTCGCGCTCGACGGTGAACCCGATCCGTGGTTCGACTTCAAGGAAGCATCGGTGGACACGCGCCAGTTCAACGCGATTGCAGCAATTTGATTTCGTAGGTCGGGTTAGCCGCAGGCGTAACCCGACGTCTCCAAAAGTGACGGTTGCTTGTCGGGTTACGCCTGCGGCAAACCCGACCTACTTGACAAAGATTTTTAACGAAATATGCCTCCAGAGCTTATCCCCTATGCGCTAGCAGCTACAAAAGGAATAGCAATGACCGAATGGAAAACGATTTGCCGCATAGACGACATCCCGGTGCTCGGTGCGCGCCGGGTATCACGCCCACAGGGCATGGATGTGGCCGTGTTCCGGAGCAGCGAGGACAAGGTCTTCGCCCTGCTCGACCGCTGCCCGCACAAGGGCGGTCCGCTGAGCCAGGGCATCGTCTTCGGCGAAACCGTCGCCTGCCCGCTGCACAACATGACCATCGGCCTGGCCGACGGCTGCGCCCGCGCGCCCGACGAAGGCTGCACGCCGAAGTTCGCCTGCAAGGTCGATGCCGGCGAGGTGTTCCTTGATGCAGCCGAACTGGCCACGCTGGCGATCGACCTGCTGGCGCCCCGGGCCGGGCCGGGCGCCTCGACCGGCGCGGTCGGCGACCAGACCTTTGCCGTGCAGGCCCCGCACAGCGCCTGAACACGCCCTTTTTTGACTGAAGCCTGCCGGAGCTGCCATGACTGAAACGCGATCAACCTGTCCCTATTGCGGCGTCGGCTGTGGCGTGATCATCGAATCCCAAGGCCCGGAGATCACCGGCGTGCGGGGCGACCCGGAGCATCCGGCCAATTTCGGGCGACTGTGCACCAAGGGCTCGACCCTGCACCTGACGGCGTCCAGTGCGGTCACGCGCCAGACGCGCCTGCTGTACCCGATGCGGCGCGAGCATCGGGGCGAAGCGCCCAAACGCGTCTCATGGGACAGCGCGCTGGACTTTGCCAGCGAAAGCTTTGCGCAGATCATCCGTGAGCACGGCCCCGACGCTGTCGGCTTCTACATCTCGGGCCAGTTGCTGACCGAAGACTATTACGCCTTCAACAAGCTGGCCAAGGGCCTGATCGGCACCAACAACATCGACAGCAATTCGCGCCTGTGCATGAGCAGCGCCGTGGCCGGCTACAAGCAGACGCTGGGGGCCGACGCGCCGCCGGCCAGCTACGACGACGTGCACCATGCGCAGTGCATCTTCATCGTCGGGAGCAACACCGCCTTTGCCCATCCGATCCTGTTCCGCCGCATTGAGGATGCCAAAGCCGCCAATCCAGCGCTGAAGATCATTTATGTGGACCCGCGCCGCACCGACACCGCCGAAATCGCCGACCTCTTCCTGCCGCTGCAGCCCGGCACCGACGTCATGCTGTTCAACGGCATGCTGCACATCATGCTGTGGGAAGGCTGGATCGATGCGGCCTGGATTGCCGCCCACACCAGCGGCTTCGAGGCGCTGAAGGCATTGGCGCGCGACTGCACGCCCGACCTGGTGGCGCAGATTTGCGGCATCAGGAAGGAAGACCTGTTTACCGCAGCCCGGCTGTTCGCCACCTCGGGCGCCACGCTGAGCCTGTATTGCCAGGGCCTGAACCAGTCGAGCAGCGGCACGGCCAAGAATGCCGCACTCATCAACCTGCACCTGGCGACCGCGCAGATCGGCAAGCCAGGCGCCGGGCCTTTTTCGCTCACTGGCCAGCCCAATGCGATGGGCGGGCGCGAGGTCGGCGGCATGGCCAACCTGATGAGCGGGCACCGCGACCTGTCGAACGCCGAACACCGCGCGGAAGTCGCCGCGCTGTGGGGCGTGCATTCCGTGCCCGAAAAACCGGGCAAGACCGCCGTCGAGATGTTCCAGGCGGCCGCCGATGGCGAGATCAAGGCGCTGTGGATTGCCTGCACCAATCCGGCGCAGTCCATGCCCGACCAGGCCACCGTGCGTCGCGCCTTGGCGCGCGCCGAGCTGGTCATCGTGCAGGAAGCGTTTGCCACCACGGCGACCTGCGATTACGCCGACCTGCTGCTGCCGGCCACCACCTGGGGCGAAAAGACCGGCACCGTGACCAACAGCGAACGCCGCATCAGCCGCGTGCGGCCCGCCGTGGCGGCGCCCGGCGAGACGCGGCATGACTGGTTGATTGCCGTGGATTTTGCACAGCGGCTCGAAAAGCTGCTGGGTGCGCAGAGCCCTCACCCCAACCCTCTCCCAGAGGGAGAGGGAGAGGTAGCAAGAATCAAAACAGCAACTCAGTCCCCGATTGAACTCCCTCCCCCCCTGGGGGAGGGCTGGGGTGGAAGCCGCACGGTTAACTCGTCCAGCCAGCCCCCATCCCAACCTTCCCCCAGGGAGGTAAGGAGCCCTACCCTATTCAACTACCCAACAGCAAAATCGCTCTGGAACGAGCACCGCGAATCGACGCGCGGCCGCGACCTGGACATCACCGGCATGAGCTACGCCCTGCTGGAGCAGGCGCCGCTGCAATGGCCGATGCGGGAAGGTGAAACGGCTGGAAAAATAAGGCTGTATGAAGACGGCATTTTCCCCACGCCCGATGGCCGGGCCAATTTCGTCAGCACCGTGTACCGGCCCGTCGCCGAAGCGCGCGAATCACGCTTTCCGTTCTCGCTGACCACCGGCCGGCTGCGCGACCAGTGGCACGGCATGAGCCGCACCGGCACGCTCGGCCGGCTGTTCGGCCATGTGGCCGAACCCAGCGTGCAGATGAACATGCAGGACATGGCGCGCCGACTGCTCATGGAAGGCGACCTGGTGCATGTGACGTCCAGGCGCGGTTCCATTGTGGTGCCGGTGCAGGCTTCGCCGGAAGTTGCGGTCAGCCAGGCCTTCATGGCAATGCACTGGGGCAGCGAATACCTGAGCGGCCTGTCGAGCACCGGCCAGCCCCTGGCGGGCGTCAATGCCCTGACTACCTCGGCATACTGCCCCAGCTCAAAACAGCCCGAACTCAAGCATGCTGCCGTCAAGATATTGAAGGCTGAACTGCCGTGGTCGCTGCTGGCCATGGCCTGGTTTGACGAAGGCGATGCGCTGCAGGCCCACGAGCAGCTCAAACCCCTGCTGACGTCTTTTGCGTTTGCCAGCTGCGTGCCGTTTTCCAACAACACGCCGCTGGCCGGTCCCCAGCCTGAGCGCAGCGGCCTGCTGTTTCGCGCTGCGGCCCCCGAGGCGCCCGGCGACGAAACCCTGGCGCTGCTGGAGAAAATTTTCGGCCTCGATGGCGCAGACATCCTGCGCTATGCCGACCGCAGGAAAGGCCAGCGCCGGACCATCCGGCTGACGCGCACCCGTGAAGAGGCCGAGCTGACCGGTTTCGTGCTGGCCGGCGACACCAGCGCCCAGGCCTGGATCACTACCCTGCTCAGGGACGAACTGCCCGCGCAGGCCTATGGCCGGCTGCTGCTGCTGCCGGGCGCCAAGGCGCCGGTGGCCGTGCAGTCGCGTGGCAGGGTCGTGTGCAGTTGCCTGAACGTCACCGACACCGCCATCGACCACCACCTGAGGCTGCTGGCACAGGGTGCGGCCGTTCCGCAAACCGACGAGGCGCGGCTGGCATCGCTACAGGATGCCCTGAAATGCGGCACCAGCTGCGGCTCCTGCATTCCCGAGCTCAAGCGCAGGCTGCGCTCGGCCCGCAGCGACCTGGCAACGCCGCCGCGCAGCGTGATTCCGATCCGGCAGCTGGCTTAAGCTCATAACGGCAAGTTATCTGTATTCACGCACAATCGCGGCCATGAGCATTAGTCACTACATCAAGGAAATCGGGCGCGGCAAAGACGGCGCCCGTCCCCTGTCGCGCGAACAGGCCGCCGACCTGCTCGGCCAGGTGCTCGACGGCGTCGTCACCGACCTGGAAATCGGCGGCTTTTGCCTGGCCATGCGCATCAAGGGCGAGACGCCCGAGGAAATGGCCGGTTTTCTCGACGCCGCGCACCAGCGACTGAACCGGCTGCCGGCCAGCGACGGCCCGGTCGTGGTGCTGCCCAGCTACAACGGCGCGCGCAAGCTGCCGGTGCTCACGCCGCTGCTGGCGCTGCTGCTGGCGCGCGAAGGCGTGGCCGTGCTGGTGCATGGCACGCCCACCGAATCCAGCCGCGTTTTTTCATCAGAAGTGCTCGCTGCGCTTGATGTGCCTGCGCTTACAGCTATTAAAAAAATAGCATCGGGCGGCGTAGCGTTTGCGCCCACCGAACTGCTCAGCCCGGCGCTCAAGCGCCTGCTCGACGTGCGGCGCGCCGTCGGCCTGCGCAACCCGGCGCACAGCCTGGTCAAGCTGATGAACCCGGTGGCCGGCAAGGCGCTGGTGGTCAGCAGCTACACGCACCCCGAATACGCGCTGTCCATGGCGGCTACCTTCGCACTGGTCAAGGCCGATGCGCTGCTGCTGCGCGGCACCGAGGGCGAAGGCGTTGCCGACCCGCGCCGCTCGCCGCAGATGCAGGGCTTTATCCGGGGCGAGCGCGTGCTGGCGCACGAAGGCGTGAAGGGAACGCTGCCATCGGTACCGGACTTGCCCAAAGCCATCGACGCCGACAGCACGGCGGCCTATATACGCTCGGTGCTGGCCGGCGACAGCCCGCTGCCGCCGTCGATTGCGCAGCAAGTGGCGCATATCTTGCAACTCCTCAAGCAACTATGAACAACCCAAAAGTAACCCTCGTCGGGGCGGGACCGGGCGATCCGGAATTGCTCACCCTCAAGGCCCTCAAGGCCATCCAGCAAGCCAGCGTGCTGTTCGTCGATGACCTGGTCAGCGAAGAAATCGTCGCGTACGCCGCCCCCGGCGCCCGCATCGTGTATGTCGGCAAGCGCGGCGGCTGCAAGTCGACGCCGCAGGCCTTCATCGAAAAACTCATGGTCATCGCCGCCCAGGAAGGCGAAAACGTCGTCAGGCTCAAGGGCGGCGACCCCTTCATTTTTGGCCGGGGCGGCGAAGAGCTGGAACACCTGCAGGCCGCCGGCATCCGCGTCGAGGTGGTCAACGGCATCACCGCCGGACTGGCGGCCGTTACGTCGCTCGGCGTGCCGCTGACGCACCGTCAGCATGCGCACGGCGTGGTGTTTGTCACCGGCCATGCCAAGCCCGGCGACAGCGGCACCGACTGGCGCGCGCTGGCCGCCACCGCCCACAGCGCCCGGCTGACGCTGGTGATCTACATGGGCGTCAGCGGCGCCGAGCACATCCAGCATGAACTGCTAACCGGCCTGCCCGCCGACACGCCGGTGGCCGTGATCCAGAATGCATCGCTGCCGATGCAGCGCCACATCGCCACCACGCTGGCCCGGTTGTCCAGCGACCTCAAGCAGTCCGGGCTGGTCAGCCCGTCGGTCATCGTCGTTGGCGACGTCATCAGCGCCCTGGCACAGGCCGCCGACCACCCCGAAGTGCGACGCAGCGCCTGAGGCACCAGATTCGGCTCGCCCGCCCTGGCGCGGCTACACTCCCGTGTTTCATGAAACGCAGCCACAGTGCGCGCCATGTTGCTATGCTTTCCATAGCTGCTTGCGCCCACCCTTCCTGCGCAAGAGGCTGATTTGACATATAAATTCGATGTGGTGGTGATTGGCGCTGGAGCAGCCGGCCTGTTTTGCGCCGGCCAAGCGGGGCAGCAGGGCCTGAAGGTCTTGCTGGTGGACCACAGCGACAAGGTCGCCGAGAAAATCCGCATCTCGGGCGGCGGCCGCTGCAACTTCACCAACCGGGACGCCACCCCGGCGCAGTTCTTGAGCGACAACCCGCACTTTTGCCGCTCCGCCCTGTCGCGCTACACGCCGCAGGATTTCATCGAACTGCTGCAGCGCCATCAGGTTCCGTTTCACGAAAAGCACAAGGGCCAGCTGTTTTGCGACCGCTCGGCCGAGGACATCATCAACCTGCTGCTGGCCGAATGCGCTACCGGCCAGGTCACGCACTGGCAGTCTTGCGGTATTAAAAGCGTGGTTTGCGCAGAACAGGCCGTCACCACCAGCTATCAAATCCAGAGCGACCGGGGGCTGATCGAAGCGGATCAGGTGGTGATTGCCACCGGCGGCCTGTCAATCCCGAAAATCGGCGCGACCGATTTCGGTTACCGAATTGCCCAACAGTTCGGCCTGCGCCTGGTCGAGCCCCGGGCCGCGCTGGTGCCGCTGACCTTCGACGGTGAGGCTTGGGCGCCTTATGCCCAGCTCGCCGGCCTGGCGCTGCCGGTGCTGATTGAAACCGGCGCGTTGGACACCAGCCCCAGGCAGCGCAAAAAAGCCGTGGTGTTTGCCGAAGACCTGCTGTTCACCCACCGGGGGCTGAGCGGCCCGGCGGTGCTGCAGGTGTCCAGCTTCTGGCGCGAAGGCCAGCCGGTGCGCATCAACCTGGCACCGGGCGCGGACGTGGCCGACCTGCTGCTGCGCGCCAAGGCCAGTTCGAAAAAACTGATTGCCAATGAACTGTCCAGCCTGGTGCCGGGCCGCCTGGCCGACGCCTGGGTCAGCGAAGATGCGGCCCTGCAGCGCCCGATCAGCGACGCCACCGACAAGGCGCTGCTAACCCTGGCGCAGCGCCTTGCCGACTGGCAGCTCACGCCAAACGGATCGGAAGGCTACAAAAAAGCCGAAGTCACGATGGGCGGCGTCGACACCCGTGACCTGTCGTCGCAAACCCTGGAATCGAAGCAGCCGGGGCTGTATTTCATCGGCGAAGTGGTGGATGTGACCGGCTGGCTGGGGGGCTACAACTTCCAGTGGGCCTGGGCCAGCGGTTTTGCCTGCGCGCAGGCGCTGGCGGCGCGGCAGGCGGAACGGGCGCTATGATGGTTAGTTCTGGCCGATTTATAGACTTGCTATAATCGCAGGCTTTGCTAGCAAACCCGCACCTGGCCTGATCCTGATCAGATCAATTAAGGTGCAATTTATCGGATCAATTCATTAATGACCACCATTCGCGTAAAAGACAACGAACCCTTTGACGTGGCTCTGCGCCGCTTCAAGCGAACCATCGAAAAACTCGGCCTGCTGACCGACTTGCGTGCCCGCGAGTTCTATGAAAAGCCAACCGCCGAGCGCAAGCGCAAGAAGGCAGCCGCCGTCAAGCGCAACTACAAGCGCATTCGCGCCATGCAGTTGCCCAAGAAGCTGTACTGATCCATCATTAGTACTTGCCTTACGGCAGCACAAGCCCGCAAGAGGACGCTCTGCGGGCTTTTTTGTTTTCAAAACCACCCTTAATCTCTACTCGCACCCTTCAGGAGCCTGCCATGACCCTCAAAGAACAAATCACCGAAGACATGAAGACCGCTATGCGCGCCAAGGACAGCGAGCGCTTGGGCACGATCCGGCTGCTGCTGTCGGCGATCAAGCAAAAGGAAGTGGACGAGCGCGTGGTGGTCGATGACGTCATGGCCGTGGCCATCGTGGACAAGCTGATCAAGCAGCGCAAGGATTCGATCGAGGCGTTTGAAAAAGCCCAGCGCCAGGACCTGGCCGACAAGGAAAAGGCAGAAATGCTGGTGCTGCAAGCCTACCTGCCCGCCCGCCTGAGCGCTGACGAGGTCACAGCCGAAGTCAAGAGCATCATCGCCACCCTGGCCGCCGAACTGGGCCGCGCCGTTGGTCCCGGCGACATGGGCAAGGTCATGGGCGCGGTAAAAACCCAGCTCGCCGGCAAGGCCGACATGGGCCAGGTGTCAGCAGCGGTGAAGGCTGCGCTGGCCGGCTGACCAGACAAGACCAGCCGCTTCAAAGCCACCTCCCCTGCCCATCTCCACCAGCAGGGGCCGCAGGCGCAGCGGCCCCCTCTGGGGGGCAGGAAGCCACACGAAGTGGGCAACCGTGGGGGCAACATCCTCGGCTTTGCCGGACTGCAGGCGCAGCGCCCCCTCGGGGGGCAGCGAACCACACGAAGTGGGAAGCGTGGGGGCTCTAGCTCCCCGCCACCTTCATCCGGTTGACCAGGATTGAACCGACGGTCTTGGCGCCGTAGTTGTAGGTGTCGGCGCCCACGGCCTGGATGCCCATCAGCATGTCTTTCAGGTTGCCGGCAATCGTGATTTCCTCGACCGGAAAAGCGATTTCGCCGTTCTCGACCCAGAACCCCGAAGCGCCGCGCGAATAGTCGCCGGTCACGTAGTTGACGCCCTGCCCCATCAGCTCGGTGACGAAGAGGCCTGTGCCGAGCTTGCGCAGCATGGCGTCGAGGTCGTCGCCCGCCTTAGTCTTGCGGCTGGTCAGCGTCAGGTTGTGCGAGCCGCCGGCATTGCCGGTGGTGCGCATGCCCAGCTTGCGGGCCGAGTAGGTGCTCAGGAAATACCCCTCGACCCGTCCGCCGTCCACCACCTGCCGCGCGCTGGTCATGACGCCTTCGTCATCAAACGGCGCGCTGCCCTTGCCCTTGGGCTGGTGCGGGTCTTCGTGGATGTCGATGTGCTTGGGAAAAGCCATCTTGCCCAGGCTGTTCGCCAGGAATGTGCTCTTGCGGTACAGCGCGCCGCCGCTGACGGCCTGCACAAAACCGCCCAGCAGGCCGGCTGCAAGCGGCGACTCGAACAGCACCGGGCATTCAATGGTCGGGATCTTGCGGCCTTTCAGGCGTGCCAGCGCGCGTTCGGCGGCATAGCGGCCCACTGCTTCAGGAGGGGCCAGCTGGCTCGCATCGCGCATCGAGCTGTACCAGGCGTCGCGCTGCATCTGCTTGCCCTTGCCGGCAATTGGAGCCACCGAAATGCTGTGACGCGAACTCGCATAGCCGCCGCGAAAGCCCTTGGTGTGGGCGCTGAAGAAATGGCTTTGCTGCGCGGACACTCCTGCGCCTTCGCTGTTGGTGATCAGGCGCGAGGTGGCGAAAGCGGCGGCTTCGCACTGCAAGGACAGATGGGCGGCTTCCTCGGACGTGATGACCCACGGGTGGAACAGGTCGAGCGCCGGATGTTCGCGGGCGATGTCCTGCTCGTCGGGCAGGCCCGAGGTCTCGTCTTCCGCCGTGAAGCGGGCGATGTCGTAGGCGGCGCTCACGGTCTGCTGGATCGCCACTTTTGAAAAATCGCTGGTCGAGGCATTGCCGCGCTTCTTGCCGACATACACGGTGATGCCGAGCGATTTGTCGCGGTTGCGCTCGACCGATTCGAGTTCGCCCTTGCGCACGCTGACCGACAGGCCGCAGCCTTCCGACGCTTCGGCGGCCGCATCGGTGGCACCGAGTTTTTTGGCATGGCCCAGCGCGGTATCGACCAGGTCTTCAAAAAAGTCCCGGTGGTAGCTGAAACCCGCCTCGGGTTGGCGGGTTTTGGTGCGGGAAACGCTGCGAGGTGAACGGGAGGGAGTTTTTTGGGTCATGTATCTATGATACTAAGCGCTATGAACAACAAGACTCCCAAGGCCATCAAAGGCTACTGGTCCAACGGCCGTTTCGTGAAACCCGAAGAAATTGCACTCGAAGAAGTGGGCCCGCCCAGCAAGACCCAACTGAAAGCAGAGGCCGATGAAAAGCAGGCGCTCGGTGAGGCGCTGCTGACGCTGCGCACCGACCTGATGGTGCGGCTCGACCTGCCCGACAAACTGCTCGACGCGCTGAAGGAAGCCAAGCGCATCACCAACTTCGAGGGCCGACGCCGCCAGATGCAGTTCATTGGCAAGCTGATGCGCACGCTCGACATGACGCCCATCCGTGCGGCGATTGACGAGCAGGCCAACGGCTCGGCCGACCTGACGCTGGCGCTGCACCTGGCCGAGCAGTGGCGCGACAAGTTGATGGACTCGGACGATGCGCTCAGCCAGTGGCTGACCGACTACCCGGCGACCGACTCGCAGCAGCTGCGCGCGCTGATACGCCAGGCCCGGAAAGACATGGCCAAGCCCGAAACGCCGGGTGAGGCACCACGCCACGCCAAGTCCTACCGCGAGATTTTCCAGCTGGTCAAGCTGGCCATGGCCCAGGAAGCCAAGCCATGAGTGCGCATTTTGATGCGGTAAAGATCGGCATCGTGTCGGTCAGCGACCGGGCTTCGAGCGGCGTCTATGTTGACAAGGGCCTGCCCGCCCTGAAGGACTGGCTGACGCGCGCGCTGCACAACCCGATCACCTTTGAAGAGCGCCTGATTCCTGACGAACAGGCCGGCATCAGCAGCGCGCTGATCGACCTGGTCGATGCCGGCTGCTGCCTGGTGCTGACCACCGGCGGCACCGGCCCGGCGCTGCGCGACGTGACGCCCGAGGCCACGCTGGCCGTGGCGCACAAGGAAATGCCCGGCTTTGGCGAGCAGATGCGCCAGATCAGCCTGAAATTCGTGCCAACGGCCATTTTGTCGCGCCAGGTGGCGGTGATTCGCGGCCAGAGCCTGATCCTGAACCTGCCCGGCCAGCCGAAAGCGATTGCCGAAACGCTCGAAGGCCTGAAGAACGAGGGCGGCGAATCAATCGTGCCGGGTATTTTTGCCGCCATTCCCTATTGCATCGACCTGATCGGCGGGCCTTATCTGGAAACCGACCCGGCAGTTTGCAAGGCCTTTAGGCCCAAGAACGCCCTTCGCGCGGTATAAAAGCCAACACCTCTGCGTGTGCAACCCATGCATGCAGCGGGAAAAGCCGGGCCACAGCGGCCTGGCATTTTTGTCTGATTTTTTACCCGAGTAACGCCATGAACGCTTCCTTTCGCACCAGCCTTTCCATCGTGGCCCTGGCTGTGGCTTCCCTGACACTGCCATCTCTGGCCCATGCCAAGCGCATGGGCGGCGGCATGAAATCGGCACCGCGCGCCGCAGCCCCTGCGCCCGTTAAAGCCCCTGCAGCAGCGCCAGCCCCGGCGGCTGCAGCACCGGCCCCTGCGGCAGCCGCAGCGCCTGCCGCCGCCCCTGCAGCAGCGGGCTCCGGCATGATGGGCACCATGGGTTCCATGGCCGTGGGTGCGGTGGTGGGGTCAATGGCCGGCAGCGCCATCGCCGGGACGATGAACCCGGAAGAAAAACAAAAAGCCGCAGCAGAAAAAGCAGCGGCAGCGGCATCGGCGCCTGCCGCCGCCAAATAAACTTTTTCAGGGCCGGCGCCGCCGCCGGCTATTTGCCGACCAGCTGGTTCAGCTTGTCGGCTTCAAAGTTTTCTTCGAGCGCTGCATCCTTGGGAACGCAATCGCGGTGCGGCGTAGTCTCCGACAGATTTGACAACTTTTCAATCGCCTGCCAGAGCAGCGAAATCTGGTATTCCTGGCCTGAGGCGTTGTCAATCAGCCCGCGCAAGGCCTGACTCAACGGGTCGTCACTTTGTGTCACGCCGTAGGCTGAAAAACCCATCTGGCTGGCGGCCTCCTCGCGCTTGAGGTCGGCGCCGGGCTGAATGATGCGGGCGGGATTGCCCACGGCCGTCGCCCCGGCCGGAACGGGCTTGACCACCACGGCGTTCGAGCCGATGCGCGCGCCGTCGCCGACGGTGAAGCCTCCGAGCACCTGCGCGCCGGCGCCCACGACCACGTTCTTGCCGAGGGTCGGATGGCGCTTGGCGCCCTTGTAGAGAGAAGTGCCGCCCAGCGTGACGCCGTGGTAGATGGTGCAACCCGAACCGATTTCAGCGGTTTCGCCAATCACCACGCCCATGCCGTGGTCGATGAATACGCAGCCGGCAATCCGCGCGCCGGGATGGATCTCGATGCCGGTCAGCCAGCGCGAAATGTGGGAGGTGAAGCGCCCCAGCCATTTGAAGCCGTGCGTCCAGCACCAGTGCGCGCGCCGGTGCAGCACCAGCGCATGCAGGCCGGGGTAGCAGGTCAGCACCTCCCAGCGGGTGCGGGCGGCCGGGTCGCGTTCAAGGATGCACTGGATGTCGGAGCGGAGTCTGGAAAACATGGCAAGGAGTTTAGAGGCTGGCGGACGTGTCCGCTGGCGCGGGCGCCTTGTCCTGTGCCGGCCGGGCTTGATCGGCCGCCTGCCGCATCATCGCCTTGGCCACGCCGCGCAGGATGTGTATTTCTTCGGGACTCAGCTGCGCGCGGTTGAACAGCTGGTTCAGGCGCGGCATGAGCTTCTTGGGCGACGCCGGATCGAGAAAGCCGATATGAACCAGCGCTTCTTCCCAGTGCCTGAGCATGCCGCCCACGGCGGCGGCGTCGGCCAGCCGGGGCGTTTCAGGCGCGGCCTGGATGCCAAAGCCGCCCAGCGCTTCGCGCCAGTCGTAGGCCACCAGCTGCACCGCCGCACCAAGGTTGAGCGAGCCGAATTTTGGATCGGTCGGAATGCTCAGGGCCACATGACAGCGGTAGACGTCGTCGTTTTGCATGCCAAAACGCTCGGAGCCAAACAAAAAAGCAACCGAATCGGGCTTTTGCGCAATATACACGGGTGCTGTCAGCTCATCTTTTGATAGCAAATCAGTCGCCCCCAGCAGTTCGGCGAAATGCGCGCGCGGCGCCCGGGTGGGCGGGCCGAAGTCGCGCGGCGTCATGGCGGTGGCGCAGAGGTGCGCCATGCCGTCCAGTGCTTCATCGAGCGTTTCAACGATGCGCGCGTTGTTGAGCACGTCGAGCGCGCCGCTGGCCCGCTGGATGGTTTCCTCGCGCCGCAGCACATTGGCCCAGCGCGGGGCGACCAGCACCAGGTCGTCAAAGCCCATGGTTTTCATGGCGCGGGCGGTGGCGCCCACATTGCCGGCGTGGCTGGTGTTGATCAGGATGAAGCGGGTTTTCATGGGGATAGAAAGAGGCCGAAGAGCCGCTGTGAAAAACCCGGCGGTCGGGATGATTTCGGGCCAGGCGGGCGAAGCCGGTAAAATCCGCTATTGTCGCTTGCCACCGGTTCCCGGTTTTGCAGTTCTTGCCCGCTCTTTCTTACAATTTATGTCCAGCAATCTACACCCCATGCTCAACGTGGCCGTCAAGGCTGCGCGCGCCGCCGGCGCCCTCATCAACCGCGCCGCCCTTGACGTCGAGGCAGTCCGCGTGTCGCTCAAGCAGACCAACGACTTCGTCACCGAAGTCGACAAGGCCGCTGAAGCCGTGATCATCGAAACCCTGCTGACCGCCTACCCTGGCCACGGCATCCTGGCCGAGGAATCGGGCAGCGAGCATGGCGCGAAAGACTCAGAATTCGTCTGGATCATCGATCCGCTGGACGGCACCACCAATTTCATCCACGGCTTTCCGTTCTACTGCGTCAGCATTGCGCTGTCGGTGCGCGGCAAGGTCGAGCAGGCGGTGGTCTATGACCCGAACCGCAACGATATCTACAGCGCCAGCAAAGGCCGCGGCTCCTACGTCAACGACCGCCGCATCCGCGTCGGCAAGCGCACGCGCCTGCAGGAATGCCTGATCTCGACCGGCTTTCCCTACCGCCCGGGCGACAAGCTCAAGCCTTACCTGAACATGCTGGGCGAAGTCATGAGCCAGTGCGCCGGCGTGCGCCGCCCGGGCGCTGCCGCGCTGGACCTGGCACATGTCGCGGCCGGCTACACCGATGGCTTTTTCGAAACCGGCCTGCAGCCCTGGGATGTGGCAGCGGGCTCGCTGCTGATCACCGAGGCAGGCGGCCTGATCGGCAACTTCACCGGCGAGTCGGACTTCATCGACCACGGCGAATGCGTCGCCGGCAACCCGCGCATCTACGGTCAGCTGATCGGTACGCTGGGCAAGTACAGCAAGTTTGCCGGTGCCGGCGACAAGGCCAGTGTTCGCCAGGCCGTGCTGGGCGGTGCCGAGGCAACAACCGACGGCAGTGAGCAAGCCGCACCGGCCGCCAAGCCGACGCTCAAGGCCAAGCGCGTCAAGGCCGGCAGCGCCGCCGCGCCCGAGGTTGAGGCGGCCCAGGTGCCCGACGCGCCTTTCTGAGCCCCAACTGTCCTGCTCCGCTCAGCCAGCGCGCAGGACGGCGCACCTGACCCGGCAGGTTTCGGTACAGTGGTGCCCACACCATGAACCGCCACCCGAGTGATCCGCCCCTCTTGACCACGCTGGCAGGCCGGCTTCGCCGCAAGGCGCAAGAGTTTCTGCGCGTGGCGCTGAGCCACTACGTCACCAACGGCCTGACAGTATCCCTGGGCTTGGTACTGATCATGCTGGCGCTGTTCGAATCGGCCGGACTTGGGGCCGCCGCCAGCGCCGCCGTCGGCGTGATCATCACCAGCCTGCCCGATGTTCCCTCGCCACGACGGCGCAAGATCATGCAGGTGCTGCCCGCGCCGCTGCTGGGCACGCCGCTGTTCATGCTGGTGCAGCTGACGCGCCAGGACGACCTGCTGCTGGGCTGCGTTCTGGTGGGCGGGACCTTTCTGGCGGTGATGCTGATGGCCTGGGGCAAGCGTGGCGGGCCGATCTGCTTTTCACTGCTGTTCTCGATGCTGTTTTCCATGGCCGCGCCGCCGATGACTTCGCTCAACCAGGTGCTGGCGCACACCGGCTGGTTTGTCGCCGGTTCGGTGCTTTACCTGCTGTGGGCGGTGCTGACCACCCACCTGCTCAACCAACGTTACCGGCGGCAGCTGCTGGCCGAATGCCTGCACAGCTTTGCCGGCATCTTGCGCACCCAGGCGCAGCGTTTTGACGACGAGCCCGACCACCAGGCGCTGCTCGAAGCCATGCTGGTGCAGCAGGCCAACTTTGCCGACCAGTTGCAGGACACGCGCAACGTGGTGCTGGAGTCGCCCACCACCCGGCCGCGCCAGCAGGTGGCCGCCATGCTGCTGAGCCTGCTGGAAGCGCGTGACCACCAGCTGGCCTGCGACCTGGACCTGGACGTGCTGCTGGACCGGCAGGCCATCGCGCCGCACCTGCCCAGGCTGCAGCAGGCGCTGAACGCCACGGCCGATGAACTGCAGGCACTTGGCATGGCGCTGCTGCGGGGCCGGCGCCAGACGTCGATCCGGCCGATTCCCGACCTGCGGCCGAAGCTGGTGGGCACACTGCCGCCCCGCGCCACCGCCAACCCGTCGCTGGCACCCGAGCCGGTGCGCACCGACCCGCCCGATACCGCCGCCCTGCTGCGCAACATGGCCGACCGCATCGGCCACATTAATGACGAGGCGGTGAAGATCGCGGCGCTGGCACGCGGCGACGTGACGCCCGAGCTGAGCCTGGTTCGCAACCAGTGGCAGCTGTTCGTGAGCACCACCCAATGGAGCGTCAAGCCGCTGCTCGGGCAGCTCGGCTGGCGCGCGCCGACCCTGCGCTATGCACTGCGCGCCACGCTGGCCGTGGCCGCGGGCTACGCCGTCGCCCTGCACCTGCCGTGGGCCACGCACGACTACTGGATATTGATCACCATCGTCGTCGTGATGCGCGGCAACCTGGCGCAAACCGTGCAGCGGCGCAATGCGCGCGTCGCCGGCACCGTGCTCGGCTGCCTGCTGGTGATGGGCCTCCTGATGGCCCATCCGGGCGCCAAGGTGTTGTTCCTGATCGTCGCGCTCAGCACCGGCCTGGCGCATGCCTTTGCGCTGCGCCGCTACCTCTATACGACGATTGCCGGTACGGTGACCGGCCTGCTGCAGGCGCACCTGATGCTGGTCGGCCTGCAGCCCACCTTTGCCATCGGCGAGCGGCTGGCCGACACGCTGCTCGGCGCGCTGCTGGCCTGGCTGTTCAGCTATGTGCTGCCGTCATGGGAACGCAGCCAGATTCCTGGCCTGGTCAAGCGAAGCATCCAGGCGCAAAGCCAGCATGCCAGGCTGGCGCTGGCGCTGCTGGACACCGCCCAGACGGCCGACGTGAACTGGCGGCTGGCGCGCCGCGATGCCTACGACAGCCTGTCGGCGCTGACGCTGGCCACCCAGCGCAGCCTGGCCGAGCCGCGCCAGGTGCGTCCGCCGCTGGAGCCGCTCGAAGCGCTGCAGGCGCGCAGCTACCAGTTGCTGGCGCAGCTGACGGCGGTCAAGTCGCTGCTGCTGCTCAGGCGCGGCCAGCTTGACCTGGCGCAGGCCACGCCGGCACTGGAGCAAGCCGCCCGCTGCATCGAAGCCGAGCTCTCGGGCCAGGCGCCCGCCGCCTCGGGGGTGAATTCGCCCGGTTTCAGCCTCTCGGGGCAACCCTACCTGGCGCGTCCGGATGTGCTGCTGGCGGCCGACCTGACGCCCTGGCTGCTGCGCCGCCTGCAACTGGCCTGCGCCATTGCCGGCGAACTGCGGCTGGCGACCAGCCGGGTCCGCGTCTGAAGGCATGCACAGCCGGCCGCATGCGCCCCCGTCGAAGGTGGTTTCATCCGGCTTGCCGTCGGCAGCGACAATCAAGGGTTAGATGCGTCACCGGGAATGCCCTTTGTTCAGCCCACCGGCCTGCCCGGCAGAACAGCGAAAATCAGCCCTCGCCCAAGAACCCTGAAACCTGAACCCACCTAACGGCTGCCCGAAAAAGCCAGCGAACTGAATGCAAAGAGAAAAAGCCCAAGCCTTTCAACCACCGGACAAGGCCGCCGTGCACACCCCCATGATGGCCCAGCATTCAGGCTATCCTGCGAAACCCTTTTAAATTAAGGAGTTTTTACCGCTGTTTTTATATTTGGCGGTTTTTTGGCGGAGTAAGACCTTCTAGTTTTATAGCAACTACGAATTTAGACGGTGATGTGATCATTTGCACTCAAAAAAAGGCGTTCAAGCACTCCTTATGTCCGTGCTTGCCTTGTAAAAGTCCGCCAAAACTGCGGCAGAAATAGGCGAATTTTAAGTAGCAGGGATACGCCACCGAAATAGCTGTGCCGGCCTGAAAGCCCCGCCTTTCATTGCCCCCTCCACGGCTTCGACCATCCCTCGATCAGTTAGTTTTCTCCGAAAGCTGGACTTGTCAATGGGACGCCCCAGCACCTGCTCACAGGTCACTTGAAGCTCGGTCAGCGTGAAATGTTCGGCCAGTAAGCCTCGCGGCATTCCCATGCCATCCACCTGTTTCCGCGTGACGTCGACCGCGCGCTCTATGAGATCAGCATGATCAAAAGCTAGTGGCCCCAATATGACCGATTCAACTGGCCGCCATTCCAAAGCATCAATCTGTTTCTCCGCAATGACCTCCACAGACTCAATCGAAATTAGGGCCCGATAAACCACACTCAAAGCCCACGGCGCAGGCGAATAGCGCTTGGCACCGCCCACAGCGCAAAGCTGTTCAAAATCCAGCAGCTCAATCCCAAGCCTTTCGTGCATCACTCGGCGTGCACCTGCGTCCAGAGTCTGATCTAAATCAATCCTCAGAGCTCCGCCGGGCAATGCCCACTTCCCAGCGTAGGGCGCATCCGCTCGCTTGGCCAGCAGGACATTCAGCCCACCACCGAACACAGTCAAAACAACTACCTCCAGCCTCGTAAACGGCATCGGACGATTTTTGTTATTCAGCATCTCACTGTTGTTTTTCACGCAGTCGCTCTCAATCTTAGTAGCACGATACCACCAAGTATCGTACAGTTACTTATAAGTAAAATGCCACGAAGGTAAGACAAGATGGAATACGGCGTCATTAGTGAGATCCACGGCCACACTGGAATCTCGAATCCACGCTCAGGGCTAACCCTCGGGACAGCAAGTGGATTTCGTCGAGGACCTCATCGTCTGCGCCCCTGAACGGATCCGTGTTGTCGACCCCGTTCCCAGAATTATCAACGTCGCCGCCCAATGAACAAAGGACCAAAAATGAGCGTCACTGCGGACACACCACAAGAGACTGCGCTGAATATCATTTGGTGCCTGAGCTCCAAGTTCGCCGGCGGGATATTTGCGCTCACGCCGTCCGACGAAGAAACCGCTGACGCAATCGAAGCGAGCCCTGAGCTCGCAGCAAAACTTCAACGGATGCGCGAATACCACGACGTCGCGCAAGCTGTTTGCAGAAAAGCGCAGCCGCTTCTAGACGCGCGTGCGGCAATGCGCGCAGTTGAGTCTGCTATCAGCTGAACCCGACCACATGAACAAAAGCCACGGCCTCGCCAAAAGCCCATCCTTGAAGCCGACCACCTAGCCTGGACTTGCCCCGTACTCCCAACGATCCCGCCAACAGCACTAACGAACCCGCCAGAAACAATGACCCGACGCAGCGAGCATTTGCGGTGTGAATGTGATTCACACCGAACCTCAAACCCCGCCACAGAGGGGACTGAACACTGCTGCGCGGCAGAAAACGGCGCTCAATTGCAGGAAATTACACCAGGGATTCCACATGCCTCATTGGGTCCGCCGACAATTTGGGATATCCGAATTTTTGATGCGCTTATCAAACTAAATAGCATGTACGGCGTCGAGGACATGGCCTTCCTGCTGCTGAACAACTCGCTTTTTTTAACGTGTGCGAAAAATAGCCGCGGCTGGCGTCACCTTCGCACCGATGAGGAAAGCCAAGTGCTGGCCCTTGTCGACGCCGAGCTTGCCATGCGCGCAATTGCGGAGATTTTTCCGTGAACGACGACGAGGCAAGCCAGGCGCTGCTGGCTTGGGAAGTCGCAAGAAACAACGATATTGTAAAAACCCTTGTGGGCGACCCGGCCCTACTTGCCCGAGTTCGCAAAATGCCGGGGCCGCTTGTGCGATGCCAAGATCTGATCGGCCGCGCGGACGCTGAGATTGCCCGATTGGCCATTTTGGAGATTCTTAAATGATTGACGCAGCAAGCCAGGCGTTTATTGCCTGGGAAATAGCAAGAAATGAAAACATCGTGCAAAACCTGGTCAACAACCCAGACATGCTGGCCCGCTTGCGCGACAGGCCAGGGCCGTCCGCGCGCCCGAGGAACCTCGTCGCAATGGCCGACTCCGAAATTGCTTGATTAGCTATTTTAAAGCTTCTTAAATGATGGACACAGAACGCCAGGACCCGCGAGGCTGGCAAATAGCAAGGCAGGAAAGTATCGTTGAAAACTTAATCGGCAACCCGGCCCTGCTCGCCCTTGCGCACAGCATGCCGATCAATTTCGCGCGATGGTCCGAGCTTATCGCCCGAGCTGACGCCGAGCTGGCACAGCGGGCAATGGACGAGCTTCCGTGAGCTACATAACACTAGCACTGGACCTGCCGGCAAAAAGTTTTGACGACTGCGTGCAGCTGCTCGCCGGCGACCCCGAACTGCTGTCCGTCACCCGAAGGCACGGCGGCTGGCTGCTTACAAACGCGGGCGAAAAAAACTTGGTTGCGCGAGCTGAGGCGCTACTTGCCGAGCAGACCATTTGCCAGCTACTGCAAGGCGACAGCTACTGCCCGACGGAAATGGGGTCGACGTCCGGCTCCACGCTTGTTTTAAAAATCCACACCGATGGCGGGTGCGACCGACAGCTTTGTGCGGTTTGTATGAGATACCAAGGCCGCAAAACATTTGGCCTGATGCCGGAAAATTGCTATGCAATGCGCCTGGTTCGCGAAAATCCCGAGCTTCTGGCGTGCTTTTATGCGTGCCCCAATGACCACAAAGGGAAGCTATGACAAAAATTCTTTGGCAGCCGCTGCTTGTGCCAATTTTGGTTGGTATTAGCCTTTTCAGCCTGAGCGCCATGGGCATGTATTTGGCGTTCAGAAACGGCACTTCGATTCGCCTTCGCGGCTGATGGCGAAATAATGCTGACTGAACCAATTTTCAAACCTGATGTGTGTGGACCACCGAATCAAAACAGGGCAATCGGCGCAATCGTGAATTTTCGAGATCGAGATTGGCATTCGCTTTGCCTTCTTAGCAATACCTCTCGCGCAGAAATCATGTCGGCTTTTCGGTCTGTCCCTGAGCTGCTGCGTTTCGCAACATCCGCGCCACTTGCAGAAATCGCTGCCGAGCTAGAGGCCGAGGCTGCGATGCAAGCCATGAACGAAATCGCCCCATATCGCCCCTACGCTTCCAGCGCACAAGAAGATGCGCCGGCTAATCCGGACGCTTAAAATTTCGGACACGCAAACCGCGGCTCATGTTTTGCTACTAAATCAGGAGCTGATTGAATGCGCGGAGAAGTTGGGAATGCAGTGTTTTTCAGAAATTGAGCGGTACGTTATTTCGCTTGCCCAAACACAGCTGGCGATGCAGACAATTAACGAAATCGCCCCAAGCACTTGACCGATCACGAACTCAACTTCAAAACCGACGCCGAAATTGGCCTGCCAAACATGCTCGCTACCACCGATGCAATCCTGTGCTGGCATGAAATTGGGATTTGAAGGTGATCATCATGGTTTGGCGAAGTGGTTAGGCGTATTCGCAGGATCTGCGCGATCAGGTATTGAAGTCAACGGGGTTGCTTCGGGAAGTCGCTGCGCGCGTTGACGTGAGCTCTTCCTATGTGTCACGAGCGCGTTCGCGTAGACAGTGGCTGGGCCAAGCCAGCCTGGGCGCGCAGTGCAATTATGTGCTGCTGTGCATAGCAGCACTGAAGACACCGCTGCTGGCGCAAGTGGCCTTGGCGCCCGAGCAGACGGTCGTTCAGTTGTGCCAGTGGGCGCAGGCCGAGCACGGCATTGCGGTGGTTCCGACGACGATGGGCAAGACCCTGGCTCGGTTCGGGCTGACGCTAAAAAATAAGACGCTTTATGCCAGCGAGCAGCAGCACCCCGATGTCGCCCAGACGCGGACGGATTGGAAAGCCGAACAACCCTGGATGGCCGCCGGGCGGCTGATTTTTCTCGATGAGACCTGGGCCAGGTCCAACATGACGCCTACCCAAGGCCGCTCATCCAATTATGTTGTCGACAACCGCCTTGTTGTTTTTCAGTCGAGCCACTTCAATCTTCGTAGCAACTTACAACTAAGTGGAGTACATTAACTTCTTCGTACAAAGCAACTAAGTGGGGTTTGAATGGAAAACGATATGAACCGCATGCAATCGAAGGTGATGCAAATTAGAGAAATTGTCGAAGAGCCGAATGTAGAGTTCTGTTACATGGAACTCTGTAGTGCAGAGGAAATGGCGCGGGCATGCGAGCAGTATCCCGAGGTCATGAACTGGTGGACAGAAAAGATCGAGAGTGGTAACAACTGGCGGTGGGGCTACCTGAAGGAAAAATGGGGACGGATCCGGGCTCACCTGGAGAGTCGAGCCGCCGTAGACGCCGTTGACTCAATCCTCGCTTGACTAATTCCGGAACCGAGGAATTTATGCCCACCGCTTAAATCCCCTCCCCGCAGCCGACCGCCTCGATCTGACCTTATTTCAAGTCCCATCGACCCCGACAACTACGCCAACGAACCCGACCAAAACCATGGCACGAATTCATCTGTATTTGCCGCTCGAAGGCTTGCCGATCAACATCCCAAATGGTCGCGAAGCCGTGCTTGCGTGGATAAATAAAGAACCACACGCTTATTTGCAAGTGGAGTTCACCCGCAACGAAAACGTAAAAGCCGCATTGGAAGCGGATTCGACACTTCTCGATGCCTTGCGACTCGCCTCCTGTGAATCGTTCAACGACATCGTGGCTGAAATCGACGCCGATATTGCCCGCCGTGCAGTTGACTCGGTGTACCCCAGCAAGGGCTGAACGAAATGTTCAAAACGGCAGCGCAAATGCTTATCGTCATCGTATTGGTTGCGGTGTGGCTCGTAACTCTTGCCGGTGTTGGGGTCTCAGTAGATTTTGATAATGGAACACACATGCGACTTCGCGGCTGGTGGAAAGAATAATGGCTACGTTGATCTTTCCTCCCCCAGACCTCGCCCATCCTACCTGCCCACTGTCTGGCGCCCGTCTGTGCGCAGCTGCCTGGAGGATTTATACACATCATGAACCAAGTTTGGCCACCCATTTCAATTTGATCCAAGCTAACCAAGGAAGTCGAATGATGAGCACCAATCAAATCATGCGAACACCATCCGAAATTGCGAGGCTTGTGCTTCTCACGATGGCACGCACTGGTGGAGAGCTTTGGCTTTACTCCTTTGAACCTCGAGAAATGGCGGACGCCATTGAGTTTCGCCCGGAGATTGCAACGAAACTGCAAATCATGGCGATGCGCTCAGAAGCAATAGCTGTCGTATGGTCGGCAGCAAAAGCCATTTTGGACACTCGCGCAGCCTCTCAAGCAGTCGAGGAAATGCTCGGGTAAAAAATGCCGTCGCATCACACCCGCATCACACTCGCATCACACTTTTTAAAAGTTATTATGTAAATCAATGACTTACAGCAGTCATTTTGATCGGCCGATTTTTTATCAATTTTCGATCGGCTTAAAAATGACTTTTTTTTGCACGGAGTGTTTGCGCCGGCATCGTTTCATCCCAGATGCCGATCTTGACTGAAATACGAGCACCAACAGCGTGGCCACAATCCTACCAATATAACCATCGAAACTGCCCAAATCATTGAGGCGAATCCGTATGCAATTGCAGTGTGAATGCAGTTTTGGTGGCCGCGGCCATGGCCTTTCAGAGCGGGCGCGTCATCCAGACCCCCGCAAAACAGCCCTGAACTGCCGCAAATTACACCAGCATTTACACCAGAAAAATTATGAAAACCCTGACCCTTGAGCTTGTAAAAAACCTGCTGTGCGTTGCTGTGGATTCGCTTGAGATGGACGGGTCTGAATATTGCTCGCGCGCTGAGCTTAAGCAGATGTGGCTTGATCTTGCGGAGGCGCTGTATTTGTTGGATGCAAGCGAGGGGGTTGCGCGAATAATTGGGCGTCCAGAGCTGCTGTTGATTCTGGAGGGGGTCCGCGGGTACGGGATTTTCAAGAACTGTGGCGAGCGCCTGGCAATGATAGCCTCCGAACTCGCCAGGCGTGAAATGGATCAGGTTTTTGCCGATCCGGCGAGGAACACATGACAGATCCGTTTAGTAGCTGGGCGCAGTTAATGCACGCAGTAAGTTTGGAAGATTCCGAAAAAGCAGTTTTATTTATTGCAACCAAGCCATCCCTCGCCGAATTTGCAAACAAGTTCAGCGACCAGATTTTCGAGTTGCACGATGAACGACAGCTACTTGCCAGGGTGAATTGCGAAATCGTCAGGCTGGAAATTGAGGCCATTTGCCCAAGGGAAATCCGCGTATGCTAAAAATTCTTTGGCAGCTGCTGCTTGTGCCCATTTTTGTGTGCATTTGGCTTTTTAGCGCCGCGTCGGTTGGCGTGGACGTTAGTTTTGAAAACGGCACGGCGCTGCGGCTGCGCGGCTTGTGGAAGGACTGAACCCAATGCATCGCCAGCCCAACCTATATCGCCAGCCGCACCTTACTCGGCCCACGCTGCCCCTGGCGTGGCACCCGCGCATCCGCATCTTTTGCGAGGACGTCGACACGCTGTCCGCCGTGCTCGACATCGAAATTCGCGTGCTGATCGTAGAGAGCGAAACCGGCGAGCTGTCAGTTTCCGCTCTTGCACAGAAGGGCGACGACGAAACCCGGAATCTTTTGCGGAAAATGTGCGATCGAGTGATGGACGCCATGGCATATGTGTGCGTAGTTTGTGGAGAGCTTGGAGAGTGCTACCAAATTCACCGAAGCGCCCTTCTGCTGGTTTGCTGCGTCGCGCATCTGGAGAGTCACACGATTTCCATTCGTCGAGGCCCCATGAGTCCAGTAATTTCGCCATGGCGCAGGCATCAAAAAATGAGCTCGCTGACGCGAATTGCGACAAACAAACGCGCCGCAAGCGCGGCACTCAGTTTTTATGATCGCCACAATGCGCCGTTTTTTGGTCAGATCCTAGCTGAGGCCGAGGCTGCGCGGGCAAGAATCGCTGTGGATTCGGTGTGCAAATGAGGATGTTCAGCTACCACGCAAGGCACAATTTTTCGTGCCTGCTGGATCAAAAATTCGAGGTCCAGGTTGACGACGAAGCAAAAACGGTGACGATTTTTGCGAAAACCTTTGACTCGCACTTGATTAGCCGCGTGCTAGAGCATATCCGCTCTAACTATCAAAGACTGTGAAGGAACCGGGCCGAAGAAAGTGGGATCGAAGCCAAATTTGGAGGTGCAAATCATGCCCTGGCGACGAGGAAAAGCGTATGCGCAGGATCTGCGCGAGCGGGTATTGGCGGCAACGGGCACCCTTGGGCAAGTGGCCATGCGATTTGGCGTGAGTGCGTCGTATGTGTCGCGAGTGCGCTCGCGGCACAGCCGCCTGGGCCAAGCCAGCCCAGGGGTTCAAGGCAACCATATGCCGCTGCGTCTGGGGCCGCTCGAGCCCGAGTTGCTCAAACAAGTTGCCCTGGCGCCCGAGCAGACGCTGGCTCAACTGTGCCAGTGGGTCAAAGTCGAGCACGGCATTGCCGTGGGAACGACGACGATGTGCAAGACGCTGGCCCGGTTCGGGCTGACGCTAAAAAAAAGACGCTCTATGCCAGCGAGCAGCAGCGCCCTGACGTTGCACAGGCGCGAGCGGCCTGGAAGTCCGAGCAGCCCGTGATGGCGGCGGGGCGGCTGATCTTTCTTGATGAAACGTGGGCCACTACCAACATGACGCCTACCCGGGGCCGCTCGCCTAAGGGCGAGCGTTGCCTGGGGTATGCGCCTTTTGGTCACTGGCACACGACGACGTTTGTCTGCGCGCTGAGTGCGCAAGGCTTGCTCGCGCCCTTGGTGCTTGACGGGCCCATCAACGGCAATGCCTTTGTGGCCTGGATTGAGCAATTCCTCGCCCCCGAGCTGCGGGCCGGCGACACCGTGGTGATGGATAACCTGGGCTCTCACAAAGTCGTTGGCGTCCAGGCAGCTATTGAAGCGGCGGGTGCGACGCTGCGCTACCTGCCGCCCTACAGCCCGGACCTCAACCCGATCGAGCAAAGCTTTTCCAAGCTCAAGACCTTGCTGCGCAAAGCCCAGGCCCGCACGCTCGAAGCACTGTGGAGCGCCGTTGGCACCTTGCTGGACCTTTTTGGCCCCAGCGAATGCGAGCGCTATATTCGCCATTGCGGCTATTGCCAGTTAGGGTGAAACCGCTCTAGTCGACCACCTCCCGGCTGAGGGCGTTGTCGCTTTTTTAGACGACGACACCCGCGGCGAGCACGTCCTTGGCCCGCCGTATGTCCTGCAAATCCGCATTGGTGGTGGCAGCGGTGTTATTTTAACGCGCGTGCGGTGCGACTGGCGACAGCAGCGCACAAAGGGAATGGCCTGGCAATTACGCTGCAACAAACACAAGGAGATTGATCTATGAACATTATTCAATCAGAGAAAACGCCGGAATTCCTTGCGCGGAGAATCGGAAATGTTTCAACCGATTTGAGGTCCTTTAGCAGCACCATGTTGTTGTTCGGGATGACCTCGTCCGAACTTGTTGACGCAATTTCATTCCGGCCTGAAATCGCACAAGAGCTCGAGCAGGAGTCCCACGAATCCGACGCCATTGCGCTGGTCTGGTCTCGCGCAAAAGCAGGTCTCGACGCCCAAGCCGCCGCGAAAGCATTTGACGATGTGTTGTCGCATCACTCTCGCATCACTCTCGCATCACACTTTTAAAAAAAATTGTTGTGAATCAATGGGTTGCAGGCACCGATTTGATCGACAACGATCCGGTCGATTTTAAAAACAATTTCGAATCAAACAAAAGAGAAATCGAAATGCGCTACGAACTTGATTTTAAAAACGACGCCGAGATTGGCCCGCCTAACATTCACGCGGCTGCGGACGCGATTTTGTGCTGGCGCGGTGATGACAAGCTTTCTCGCCACTGCATCAGCAAAATATCCCGCGAAGATGTTGTCGCCGCTTTTCAAAAATACCCCGAGCTGCGGTACAGGGTTACGGCTGGGCCGCTTGCGAACATAGCGGCTGAGATTTCGGCCGATGAAGCAATGCAGTCGCTGTACGACATGGGGCCCTAAACTCATGTTATTACCAGATCTCGCGCCTGACGTGAGCGGCCCTCCGGACAAACGGCGCGGCGTTAAAACGCTGAGAGTGTGGTCAACGCACAAGTGGTGCCATTGAGCCAGTCGGCCGCTGTTTGGCGCGGTGTGGCCAGCGCAAAGCTGTAGCCCGACGCGGCCATGGCGGCCACGAAGATGTTGGTACGCCCCACCTCCGCGCCGTGCTCAAACAGGGCAATGGTGGGGCCGGCATAGTCGATGAACATCTTCTCGCCGGCGCGGTGGTTCTGGCGCATGGAGCGCTTGAGCCGTTTGGCAAACTGGCGGTAGTTCTCGCTGAACTGGGAGTAGCGCAGGGCTTTGAGGGGAAATTGCTCGCAGTGCTCCTCGCCCACCTGGGCGCTGTACTCCTGCCACAGCAGCATGACGGTGACGCCTTTGCGGCGCAGCTCCTGATGTATGCGCCCGTAGTCCGGACGGGCGAAGGTGCAGGCCTTGGATGACCCGAACAATCGGTGTTCCAAATCGGTCTCGCTCATGGCGTCGATGGCGCTCCAGTCAAGACCGACCGTCGCTGCCAGGGCGCAGTATTTGGTGACGCTGCCTTTGGCGATGCCAAGGGCGGTGGCTATTTGTTGGTGGCTTTGCTCACCAACGAGTATGAGACGCAGGGCGTCTTTGAGTTTGCGCATGTTGATCCTGGGGGTGGGCATGTGGCTCCTGACAAACTGCCAGAGGCTACAGACCCACCAAGTTGATTTACATGCGCAACACCATGCCTACTGGGGCATCGGTCACGATCGCCGGAATGTGCGGTCACGATGCCGGAATCTGTGATTTAACCCCCGGTCACGATGACCGGAATCCCTGGTCACGTTGCCGGAATGTGCGGTCACGATGAAACGGAATATGCACCAATCTTTAGGTGATTCTCAACAAGCCCTAGGCCCGTGCAGCAGGGTATGTGATAGAGGCCGTTTCAACGGATACGTTGGATCAGCGGGTCGGTCGCCACGGCGGTCGATGCCGAGACTTCAAGGTCCTGAATTCGACAACGCTGATCAGTCCCTGTTTATCAAGGCTGCGTGAAAATCGGCCTTGAGAGGGCTACTCACCGAAATCTTTAATGAGTATCCTGTGGCTTTAAAAATGGCGTCTTCAATCAAAGCCAAATTCAGGTCGGGAGTAGTCGCCGTGAAGCCATCGTGCTGAAGTAGAACAATGCGCTCCGCACAAACGTTGTGCGCGGCCTCCAGCGCCACCGACTCAACGCCTTGGAGCAAGTGTGCCAACTTGTGCCGCGCCTCTTTACCAGCCTCGCGCATGACCAATCCGCGCAAATTTCGGAGGCCTCCACGGAAAGAGCGATGATTTTTCAAGACGACGGTTCGCGCTTTGGCAATGTCTGCCGCTAACGCTTTGAAAAAAAGATGCTCATAGAGGGAACGCGCAGGCTCGACGCCAATAAGGGACGGAATAGCGGTAGTGGGATCCTCGGACAATGAGGCTCCATAAATCATTGCCAACAACACTTTTTTAACCTGGCGGGGTGTCAACCCCAGATCGGTTGCCAGTCCATTTCGGATGCTGGTTTTATTGTTCAGATATTGCTCGATCACGGGGCATTGAAGTCCGGCCAAAGCGGCCATTTGGTGAAGGATCGAATAGTGACAATTTTCAATGTCGTAGTCCCATAGACCGTGAAGAGCTGCATATCTGACTTGGCGGTTGACTGACTGAAGATTGATGCCCTGCCCGTACATTCGGCCGCTAGATGACTGCTGATATTTGTGAATCAAACACCCCGGCGAGATGGTGTTGTTCGCATGGTGCAACACCGTTCGTATAGCGTACAGAAAATAACCCGCAGTGACCGGATCCACTTGAACCGTGGAATTCCTTATCTCGGTTTGGGTAACAGTTTCCTGCTGAATTTGATGCTCAAGTCGTTTCAGCTCATCAACGTTGACGGGCACTTGCGATTGAACGGGTTTTTCGCTCCACCCGGCCCTTGTAACTTCAGTGCCAGTGTCCGTGGTCCTTTTTGCAATCAGGGCATTTGTCGGCGGCTTGTGACGAATTTCACCGTCGCCAGCCAGCAATTTTGTAGGGGCAGTTGGAAGGTTGGAATAGAAGGCCATGCGCGACGCCTCTACATGGGCTGCAAGCTTGTAAGGCTTGGTCCGGCCTTGCACCTTTGACCAATCATCAACAACGTCAAAGATTTTCAATTGTGCGTTCAGCTGGTTAAATTTTTCACGGCCGAATTGCTTTGCCAAATCAAGATACGAAAAGGAAGCCCAGCCCGGCATGTGCGAATGCTGCCGGAACCTCGCTGCTGACTGCGTAACCATGCTGGCTAATTGGGATTGCATTTTCAAGTCGAGAGCTGGAAACCCAACAAGGGTAGACGCCAGGTGATTGCGAAAGGCATCAGAAATATATGCATCACGGGTCATGTGTTTGATTGATCAGTCTGGATTTCTTGCTGGGTGGGATGCTCACGAGCACTGGATTTTTGAACTTCGGTTTTCTGGATGGTTTGATCGTATTTCAAAGCACCTGCATCGATGCTCGAAACGAGGCGCATTCCATCACTTTGGTTTAGCTGGAATAAGTTGATTGGTGAGACGAATAGTTGGCTCGGTCGGCTTTCATTTTTGATTGCGATGCATCAATAACCTTTGGCCGGCCCTGGTGCCACGCTGTTCAATATACGGTGGACGAATCGTCGGCATGCGGCGCGGCAATTTCCAAGAGTTCGCGGATCTTCAATTCCAACTCAAAACGCCCGTTGCAGCGCTTTTAATGCATGTCTTCGCGAATTGCATGTGAGTTATAGAAGTGGTGGGGTTGTTGTGCCTGTGCCTGTGCATGTGCATGTGCATGTGCATGTGCATGTGCTTGTGCTTGTGCTTGTGCTTGTGCTTGTGCTCTTCAGGCCATTTTCGCGAACATCATTGGCGTTGCATCTAGCCAAAAACCGTTAAGGAACTGATCGCCCTGGCCGGCAAGACGCCGTTGACCTTCGGATCTTCTGGCAGTGGCACATCGATTCACCTGTCGGGAGAGCTGTTCAACACCCTGGCCGGTGTCAAGATGCAGCACATTGCCTACAAGGACCGTGCGCAGGCCGTACCTGATTTTCTGGGCCGGCATATCACCATGATTTTCGACAACACACCTTTGGCTTTGCCGTCGGTCAAGTCGGGCGATGTCCGTGTCATCGCCGTCACCAGCGCTACCCGATAGGCCGCAGCACCCGCTATTTCAACGATCACCGAGTCCGGCCTGCCGGGCATTTCAGTCTCGGTCCGGCGTTCCCTAATGGTTGCCAAACACTGCGCGAACACGGAGCAGTCGAACGTTCATTGCCTCATTAAGAAACACCTGAGGTATTTTTGTGGGTTGACTTATCCTCGGTTGGATGATTACCACCCCTCCCACCGCCGCCGCTGGTGCCACCGCCAACCCCACCAACGACATTACCGAACTCGATGCGGTCAGTCTCTCGCGTGCCATCCAGACACGACAGCTGTCGTGCGTGGAAACGCTAAACGCATTTTTAGACCAGGTGGCCTGGCTTAATCCGCAGGTCAATGCGCTGGTTGCCTTGCAGCCCGCAAAAGGACTGCGCCAGCAGGCTCAACAACTGGATGCAGAGCTTGCGCGGGGCGACTGGCGGGGACCGTTGCATGGCTTTCCGCAGGCGCCCAAGGACATCATGCCGGCCAAAGGCCTGGTCACCACCAAGGGTTCGCCAATCTTCGAGGGCCAAGTGAGCAGCACCGACGCGGCAGTGTTCGAACGCATGCGCCAAGGCGGTGCGGTGTTCATTGGCCGCAGCAATTCCCCCGAGTTCGGCCTGGGCGGCCATACCTTCAACAGCGTCTACGGCACCACCGCAAACGCCTTCAACCCTGGCAAGACGGCGGGCGGCAGCAGCGGGGGCGCTGCCGTGGCAGTGGCGCTGCGCATGCTGCCGGTGGCAGACGGCACGGACATGATGGGTTCGCTGCGCACGCCGGCCGCGTTCAACAACGTCTATGGCATGCGCACCACGCCGGGCTGCGTGCCGCACGGGCCGGCCGAGGAGGTGTTCTTCCAGCAGTTCAGTGTGGCTGGGCCGATGGCGCGCAACATTCCGGATCTGGCGCTGCTGCTGTCCGTGCAGGCTGGCTTCGATGCACGCTTGCCGCTCACGCGCCGCGATAAAACCGTCGACTTCACCGCGCCGTTGCAGCGCAATTTCAAAGGCAGCCGTATCGGCTGGCTAGGCGACTTGGGCGGTCACCTCGCCATGGAGCCCGAGCTGTTGGCCCTGTGCGAACAAACATGTAAAACCTTTGAAACGATCGGCTGCCAGGTCGAGCCGGTGCTGCCGGCCTTCAACTTGGAGCGCCTGTGGCGCGCCTGGCTCACGCTGCGCAGCTTCAATGTGGCGGGCAACAACGCGGCTCTGTACAACGACGTGGCCCAGCGCGCCCTGCTCAAGCCCGAGGCGGTGTGGGAGATCGAGCGCGGCCTGGCGCTCAGCGGGCCAGATGTGTTCAACGCGGCGCGCGACCGCTCAGCTTGGTACCAAGTACTACGCGGCCTGTTCGAGACCTACGACTACCTGATTCTGCCGGCTACCCAAGTGCTGCCGTTCGACGCCACGCTGCACTGGCCCGCCCAGGTGAACGGCCGCACCATGGACACTTATCACCGCTGGATGGAGGTAGTGGTGCCCGCCACCATGGCCGGCCTGCCCGCTCTAAGCGTGCCAGCTGGCTTTAGCGTCAATGGCCTTCCCGCAGGCCTGCAAATCCTGGGGCCGACGCAGGCCGACTGGTCGGTACTGCAAATTGGCCACGCCTATGACCAGGCCAGCGGGCACGCGCGCGTGCGCAGCACGCTGCTGGGTTGAAACCTGTACATCATTCATCGTCTTTTTGTCTTTGATTCAGTCCCCGCTACCTGACCGAGAAAGTCCATCATGATCCTGCGTCGCGCCTTTCTGATGTCTTGCGTTCTGGCTACCTCTACGCTGAGCAGCAACGCGCTGGCGCAAGGCTACCCCGACCGCCCGGTCAAGCTGATCGTGCCGTTTTCACCCGGTGGCGCGACCGACATCCTGGGCCGGTTGCTGGCCACGGCGCTCACCGATAAGCTGGGCCAGTCAGTGATTGTGGAAAACAAGCCGGGCGCCGGCACCGCGCTGGCCGTCTCCGCCGTGGCTCTTGTCCTTTGAGATTGGCGCAGTTGTAGCTGGCCAATCAACCAAACCCTTCTTCGCTCATGACCCTCAGCACACGCCTGATCGCTTTACCCAATCGCCACCCTATCTGGACAGGTCTTCTCGTCGGGCTGGTGGTGCTGGTGTTGCTGTTTGACTGGAACTGGTTCCGCCATCCGCTTGAGCGTTACATCAGCGATAAGACTCAGCGAACGTTCACCATCTCAGACCTGAACGTCAAGCTGGGGTGGAAGCTCACGCCCACTATCCGCATGAAAGACCTTCAGTTCGCCAATGCGAAATGGTCCAAGGATGGTGAAATCATGGCCAAAGCCGAGGCAGTCGAATTCTCGATCTCACTTCGTGATCTGCCTGAAAAAATTCTATTACCGCGCGTGGCACTTACCAAGGCTGATCTTCTGTTCGAACGCATGGCCGACGACCGCAAGAATTGGGTGCTTTCGGCGCCGACAGACAAGTCGCCCAGCAAACTGCGTGTCAGTACGTTGTCGGTCGATCAGGGTCGATTTCGTTATCTCGACCACGGCCAGCCTTTTGACATTGACGTCGTCGCCAGCACATTTGATCCGTTAAAACAGGAAAAGGTCAAAGACGCCAATGCAGCTCCGGTCAACAATCGCTATTCGACGCAGTACACGTTCAGCGGTAAATACCACGATGCGGCCTATTCTGGCAATGCGCTGACAGGCGAAGTGCTGAGCTTTCAGGAGTCGGAAGTACCCTTTCCCATCAAAGGCGACCTTGTGGCCGGAACAACCCGTGTGTCGGTCGAAGGCACGATTGCAGATGCGGCCAATATCAGCGGCATCGATACGCAACTGCGGATACAAGGTCAGACACTGGCTAACCTCTATCCTTTCCTGTTGCTGCCGCTTCCCGCTACGCCGCCCTACAAGCTCAGCGGCCACCTGATCCTCAAGGGAGATAAGTACACGATGGATGACCTGATCGGCAAGATCGGCTCCACCGACGTCAGTGGCCGTGCCGCCTATCTCAACCGTAAACCTCGCCCACTGCTTACCGCCGACCTTCACAGCAAGCTGATGGACATGGCCGACCTCGGCCCCGTCGTCGGTGTACAGACCAAGGGCACAGACGGCAAACCAAAGATCAGCCAGTCGCAAACAAGTACCAAAACCGGTGCGGCTGCTGCGGAGAAAGCGGCGGATCCTAATCACATTCTTCCAGCCGGAAGCTTCGACGGCAGCCGTCTTCAGAAGATTGACGCCGAGGTGAATTTGGAAGCGACCAAACTTAAGGTGCCAGTGAAGCTGCCATTCGAGAGCCTGCGTGCTTCATTTGATTTGAAAAACTCGGTTCTCAAAATGCAGCCGCTGGAGTTTGGCTTCGCTGGCGGCATCATCAACTCGCAGATCACGCTGGACGCACGCAAACCCGTCATCAACGCCGATGTGATGATGAACATGCGCCGTATTCAGGTGGCGCAACTTGTGCCTGGCAACGAAGCGTTTGCCAAAGGCGCGGGACTCATGGGTGCCACTATCCAACTAAGGGGCAACGGCAACTCGATTGCCGATGTTGCAGGCAAATCCAATGGACGCATCTCTGCGGCCATTGCCAATGGACGCCTGTCGAACTTGCTTGACGCCGCCAGCGGCCTGAACGGCGGTAAAGTCATCACACTTCTGGCTGGCGGGGACAAAACCATCGCCGTCAATTGCGGCGGGATGGCCTTCGACGTGAAGGACGGCGTCGGTAAGTCCTCGCTGTTCGTGGTCGACACGGAGCAGACCCAAATCCTCGGCGAAGGCGGCTTCAACCTGGCCAGCGAGCAGTTTGACTTCAAGATTTCACCTAAACCCAAGCGCGTCGGTATTTTGTCGCTCCGCACGCCAGTCCGTGTTTTCGGAAGCTTCAAAAAACCCGACTATGCTCTGGAAAAAGGCCCGCTGCTTGCGCGCGCCGGCGGCGCTGTTGCACTGGCGATCATTGCGCCGCTGGCTGCGCTGATTCCGCTGCTGGAAACGGGTCCTGGCGAGAGTACAAATTGCGCGCGGGTAGCCAGTGAAGTGGGCGGCGCCGAAAAGCAGGCGGTGGCCTCGGCAAAGAAAACGCCTGCGAAGGTATCGGTAACCGATCCAAAGCCGGAACCGACCGCTGTGCTCACACCAGAAAAGTCAAAGGCACTTTCCACCGCTAATCCGCCGAAACGCAGGGCATCCGAATGATCTTTCACTTCTGCGTGCCCATGCGCGCGGATATCAAATTGATCGTTTGCAGCTGGATATGACCCACTTTAAAGGACTGCTGAACGCTCAAATGTGATCTTCGTACGTGTGCATGAACCACCTCCAAATAGTCCAAGTTTTCGTCCGCACCCCCAGTGGGTCAGTTTTAAGTCGGCGCCGACACGGTGTACGCCGTTGAGCATCGTCGGCCTGGCGAATTCGATCACGCAGGCACAATATCTCCAACTTAAGAACATCTGACAAGCGATGATGACTCCAGAACCGGTGGCTGTCAAGGAAGTTGTCGCCTGAAGTGAAGTGAGTCAGGCTACTTTTTGCGTGTTTCGAAGCTCCTTGATTTGTGGGGTTTCTGGGTTGAGGTGAACGACATCGACATGCGTCCACTGGCGAGCCTGTCCTGACCAGCGCTGGGGATTTTCCTGGCGGGCCCGTTCATAGACGAGCGCGCGCTCCTCAAGCAGGGCCCGGTCCAGGCCGGCATGGCGCTGCGCCGGCGTCACGAAGCCAATGGCGCTGTGGCGATGCTCCTGGTTATACCAATGGGCCAGCTCGGTGACCCAGCGCCTTGCGGCCAGCAGGTTCTCGAACGGCTTGACCGGCAGTTCGGGGCGGTACTTCAGGGTTCTGAACGCTGATTCGATGTACGGATTGTCATTACTCACGGATGGCCGGCTTCGCGTGTGTGCCACCCCTAGGCG